>JABABJ010000138.1 GCA_014238275.1 Leptospirales bacterium
AATTCAAGTGACTGGAACAACTCCTTTTCCTGCCACTGAAACTGCTGAGGCATTTGTAGGAGATGAAGCCTCAAATACAATTAGCTACGAGAATGCAGGCGAGGAGGGGGTTACATCAGACTTGGAAACACCAGCCAACAACGCAGGCTTTGCGATGGGGGATACGTATATTAGCATCGAAAACCTAATCGGTTCGTCTTATGATGATACTCTTACAGGAAATACTGAAGCAAACACCCTTGAAGGAGGTGAAGGAGGGGATGTCCTTGATGGAGGTGATGGTAGCGACACAGCGAGCTACTCGACTGCAGGCATTGAAGTGATAGCAAACTTGCTAGATCCAAGCACTAATACAAATGATGCACTAGGTGATACCTACACCAAGATCGAAAACCTAATCGGTTCGTCTTATGATGATACTCTTACAGGAAACACTGAATCAAACACCATCGAAGGCGGTGCTGGTGATGACACTCTTGAAGGCGGTGCTGGTAATGATATTCTCGAAGGAGGTGCTGGAGGCGATTCCCTCAATGGAGGCGATGGAACAGACACAGCGAGCTACTCGACAGCAGGCAATACTGGAGTGATAGCAAACTTGCTAAACCCAAGCACTAATACAAATGATGCAGCAGAGGACAGCTATACCAGAATTGCAAACCTAATCGGTTCGCCTTATGACGATACTCTTACAGGAAACGCTGAAGCAAACACCATCAACGGCGGTGATGGATTCAACATCCTCAACGGTGGTGGTGGCAACGATACCATCAACGGCGGTGATGGACCCAACGTCCTCAACGGTGGTGCTGGCAACGACACTCTCAACAGTGGTACCGGAGATAGTTTCCTCAGAGGTGATGCTGGTAGCGACACCCTCAACGGTGGTACGGGTAGTGATGAGTATTTCTTTGTACCTATTGTTTCTGGATCAGGTGACAGAGATACGATCAATGACATGACTGGGGATACTTTGGCTGTAACGTTTCTCGCTTTATCCAATTACTCGTCTATGGATTTCGATGGGAATGGTGTCTTTACTAGAGATGTAAACAACCTTGTAATTACTGTGGAGGGCGGTAAAAACACCATAACGATCAATGATGCATACATTACGAGTGGTCTTAGATTTACTATCATCATTCGGTATGGTCAGTCTGGTAGTTACACCACATTGGATACTTCGTTGTGGTCTAATCTTTCTGCTAACTAGTTGAGGTATTCGATGGTGCCCGTTATAGAACGGGCGGGTTGGTCATTTTTAGAGCTATTCCGCTCATGGTGTCTCCGTACGATCTTCTGTCTGCATACATTCTATATAAGGGGGAAAGGTAGCCTCTCCTGAAGAAAGGGTGGCGTTCAGGATGATAAGAGGAGGGTTTTATGTGAATCAACTTCATATCGTAGATCTCAAGGGTTTTTTTGATGCTCATTGGAGTGTAGTCAGCGAAGTGATCTCTTGGATGGGAGTTTTCCCATTCCTTTCTATGATGTCGAAACAAAGGACCTTTCATCGAAGGGAGAGCAAAACAAAAAGCCCCTCCTTTGTGCAAGGACTTGCTAATTTTTTCAAAACAATTTTTTTGAGAACGAAAATGCTCACAGGTATAAAAGGCACAAATCGAATCCCACTTCCCTAGTGAAGATAAAGGGATATTTTCAAAAGACTTGTTTTCTACCTCAAGACCGAATCTTTTGATAGCAGATGATGAGGCATATTTTGATAGCTCAATCCCTTTGACCGTGTAGCCTGCTTTTCTTGCTTCATCGAGAAAAAATCCAGTAGCACATCCAATTTCCAATAGAGAAGCTTTTGGTTTTAAATATCTCAATAGAATTTGCACTCGTTGGAGGGCAAGTTTCCTAAGTTTTGGCTCATCTTCATAATAGCTCTTTCCATATTGATTCTTATACTCTTCCAGAAAGTAGTCTTTTTCGTAGTACTTCTTGCTTGCAGAGGAGTGTTCAGAATATACCACACCTGTTTTTTTGCAGAGAAGATAAGAGGAGTCACTTGAGGAATGAATCAGCGGATGAGGTTCAAGAGAAGAAGAGTCATGGAATCTGGAGGTATCTTTTGCCCAGTGATATAGTTCGGTATTCAGAAGACTGTCTCCAGATAAACTTTGTAGACTTTAAAGCCATACTAAAAATGAATTGTTAATATAAAAGCATAAAAATATCAAAAATGAATGTATAAGATACTACATAATATAGCCGCCCCTTTAGGGCTTCTATCCCTTACATTGCTTTTTGCTTGTTATTGTATAGATTTTAGCGTTCATCCATTTGAAGATGCCGCGATTCTCATGCGATATGCAGAACACTTCGCACAAGGCAAGGGGATTGTATGGAATATCGGTGAATCACCGGTTGATGGAGCAACTGACTTCCTTTTCATGATACTTGTTGGAACTCTTCATTATGTCGGTCTATCTCTTGAAGTAGCTGTTCGACTCTCTTGAAGTAGCTGTTCGACTCTTAACCATATCATCCCATTGTGCCACTGTACTTCTGATCTATCTAGGGATGCGTCGAGTGCAAGGAGCTGGAGTCATTCCTTCATTCATAACCGCAACATACTTTGCGTTTGGTCCTGGACTTACATTCTCTGCCGCCTACTTTGGAACACCTTTCTTTGGTCTCGGAATCGCTATTGCTTGGCTTCTGGCACAAAGAATGATTCTTTTATCTGAAAGGAGCTTGAATATCTATATCTATTTCGCATTTGTGTGTTTAATCGTTGGGCTTATTAGACCTGAAGGAGTGTTGATTAGCGTTTTTATGCTCCTTTCGATAGGTGTGATTGGGAATTTAAGAGATTTCTGTCGACTTTTGCTTGTCTTTGGGGGATTTTTCTTCATCCTAGGTGGAATATATTTTATATGGAGATGGGACTATTTTGGCTATCCGCTTCCCAATCCCTTCTATAAAAAGGGAGGAGGACGTTTGTATATAGATTCATTTCTCAACTCTATACTCAATAGCCTGTATCTACTGTATCCCTTTATTCTCGCAGTTTTTCTTTCTATATATCGTATTACTAGGCTCCGATTGGTGGTTTCATTCTCCATACCAATTGCTGCTTCTATTGCTATGTGGATCTTCCTCTCCAATGAAATGAATTATGCAGGTCGTTTCCAATATCCAGTATTCATCATAGGAATTCTATCGTGGTTTCCTATGATTCAAACCTTTCAAACTGACTTCTTTCTTCCTAAATTTAGGTCGCTCCATTGGACATGGAAATGGACTGTTTCCCTGATAGCAAGCTGTGTGATAGGACTCATATTCACTCAAAGAATCCGAAAGGCAGTTCGTCTGAATTACTCAAAAGATGGACGCTATGAGATCGGAATTATGCTCAACAAATATGCTAGCCGTGGTTATACACTTGCTACAACGGAAACTGGATTATTGCCTTTGTATTCCAAGTGGCATACTATAGATACTTGGGGACTGAATGACTCATGGATTGCACACAACAATGGTCTAATTACAGATGAATATCTGGATAGGAAAAGACCAGACATCATTATATGGAATGGATTTTTGTTTCCATTAAATGTAGCTTCAGTGGAACAGAAGACGCCTCTCAGCTTATGGTCGAAACACGTGCAAATCTTATACAATTATGTGAAACGAAATAAGTTTACACTTGCAGCTGTCTTTGGTGCTGCACCAAGTCATACTCACTCCTATTTTGTTCGCCGAGATCTTCCAGATCATGACGAAATCGTGCAGAGGATCAGAAAGACAGACTATATTTGGTTTCTGGATGGGCGAAAAAGTAATAATTATGCTAAACTGAAATCTACGGAATCAACAGTTTGGTGATAATCAGAACATTAGCCAGAGCTTTCAGAAAAGCTTAGAAAGAGTGTGAACAGCTTCATCTCGGCTTGCATATATTTCAAACATACTTGTTACTTCCAGAAGCTCTAAAACCTTTAATATATCCTGTCGGAGAGCACAAAGAAATATTTGAAAATTTGACTCACGGGAGCTTCTTTCTAGCCCTAAAAGAGTATTGATTCCCGTATAGGAAATATAAGATACTTTTGAAAAATCAAAAAGTATCGTTAGATTTGTCTTATCTTTATTTTTGAGTAAAATTTCATCAATTTTCTGCTCTACTACGCTATTAATTGTCACATCAAAACTTCCTTTGACGTTAATAATGTGCATATCCCTTGTTCGTTCTGTTGTACAACTGCTTTTATTCATTATTCGATTAATTACTTTATATACTATCTAACTCTTTGATATGTACAGATCGGTGGACTTTAAAGCCATAATTTAAGAACTTGCTTATATGAGTAGCATAAAAATATCAGATTTGATTCCTTTACTGGAAAAATTAGCACCCGAAGAACTTGCCGAAGACTATGATAATGTTGGTCTTTTGGTCGGAGAGAGAGATGCAACAGTAGACGGTATTTTGACCTCTCTTGATATCACCATTCCTGTCCTTCAAGAAGCCCTAGAGAAAAAACTCAATTTAATCATTTCTCATCATCCAATTTGGTTTCAACCACGACGTTCACTAAAAGGGGATGATTTCCCTAGTGAAGTGATTTTATTTGCAGTACGAAATCGACTTTCTCTCTTTGCCTGTCATACCAATCTCGATAACTCCAAGCTCGGTATCAACCAAGCAATAGCAGATAAGCTTGGCCTGCAAGATACCAAATTTTTGCTTCCTTCCAATCGTGTAAAATATAAAGCTGGTTCTGGAATGATAGGACTCCTCCCGTCTACTATGAGTGCAGAGTCTTTTTTACAGCTCACGAAAGAAGTATTTGGATGTCATTGTATACGATACTCTCGATCTCATCCTAACAAAATAGACCGAGTAGCTGTCTGTGGAGGGGCTGGAGGGTTTCTGTTACAAGATGCTCTTAGGCAGAATGCAGATGCTTATCTAACATCTGATATCAAGTACCATCAGTTTTTTGATTCCCAAGGAAGGCTTTTGTATTTGGATATTGGGCATTACGAGTCGGAACAGTTTAGCGGGATGATGATTGCAGAGTACCTAAAACAAGATATTCATTCTATTACGATAGAACCATCGCAAAGTCATACCAATCCAGTTGCCTATTATATCAATTCGTCTCAATTTTGAATATGATGCTCCTCTTTCGTATTAAATCCTTTCTGCTAATACATATTTCTGCTCTCTGTATTTTTCTATTGATCTTGACAAGTTGCCGATCTGCAACAGTATTGCCAATATCAAAATTTCGTGATAAGAGGCATCTTGGAAGCTGGAGTGGATTAAGTCCTGATGGAAAGAAAGGAAGAGTGATCTTGTACAAAAATGGCTTTGCGAAGCTACGGTTAGCATTTCAGACCTTTGGAGGTAGTAAGATGAGCAAAAAAGGAGCACTTCTGTATCAAATAAACTATCGAAAAAGACCAATCCACCTTGATCTCATTGCAGTGACTCCATCATATCAAGCAAAGAAGAGGATCAAAATGATTGCAAAGTTTCCCTCATCCAATCGAATGATGGTACGATCTTTTTTTAATTCTGAGCGGCCTTCTTATTTTTCTACTAGGGATAAGACGAACACAATCTATCTGAAAAAGATACGATGAGTCTTAACTCGATCCTCTTTATGTAAAATGAGTCATCAAATCGCAGTTCTAGCAGGGGATGGGATAGGTCCTGAAGTAATGACTCACGCTGTTGAGATTATGAAGCTCTCTTTACAAGAAGAGTCTTCCTCTTTTTCTTTTGAAGAAGGAAAAGTAGGGGGGGCTGCTATTGACCAATGTGGTGAGCCTCTTCCGAAAGAAACACTTCGTCTGTGTGAGGAAAGTCAAGCTATCCTTTTTGGTTCTGTTGGTGGTCCCAAGTGGGAGAATCTTCCATCAGAAAAGCAGCCTGAAAGAGGAGCTCTTTTGCCACTGAGAAAACATTTTGAACTCTTTGCCAATCTCAGGCCTGTCATTTTATATCCTGAGCTTGTGGCCTCCTGTCCTTTGAATCATCATATTACAAAAAAAGGGATTGATCTTTTGATCATTAGGGAGCTCACAGGAGGAATTTATTTTGGAAAGCCACGAGGAAGGGAGGGAAAAGGGGAAGAGGAGAGAGCTTTCGATACAATGTCCTATACTCGTCGAGAAATCGAAAGAATTGCTCTTATGGCATTAGAGGCATCTTCGTCCCGTAGGAAAAAACTTACTAGTATCGATAAAGCGAATGTTCTTAGCAGTATGGTTTTCTGGCGTCAGGTTGTCAATGAAACAGTAGAACGATACAATCAGGTAAATCAGTCGACTAGTGAAAAAATAGCCTTAGAGCATATGTATGTCGATAATGCTTCGATGCAACTTATCCTTTGTCCTTCTCGATTCGATGTTCTTTTATGCGGTAATATGTTTGGTGATATTTTGAGTGATGAAGCCTCTGTTTTAGGAGGAAGTCTTGGAATGATGTGTAGTGCTTCACTTTCGGCTGTTTGCAATAAGGAGAGCGATGGAAGCACAAGGTTTGGCATGTATGAACCTGCAGGAGGAAGTGCTCCCGATATCGAAGGGAAGGGGATTGCAAATCCTATTGCTCAGATCCTTTCGAGTGCTCTTCTTCTCCGTTACAGCTTTCGCAAAGAAGATGCTTCTCTTCGAATCGAAAATGCTGTTCGTTCTGCCCTTCGTGATGGTGCAAGAACTAAAGATATTGCCCAAAAAGGAGAAAAAACCGTCAATACTTTCGAGATGGCACAAGAAATTCAAAAAAACATTAGAGACGATCGAATAAGAGCTTAAAAACCATAGGTTTATTGAACCTTATCCCTCAGCAGACCGTTATTGAGCCTCTTCCGAAACTCCTTCATATCCCATACCCCTTGAAGACAATCAATCTTTTTTTCCTGCTGCATGAGCCATTCTAAGGCTCCTGACTTATATCCACCCCCATCGATTAGTATGATAGTAGGGAGTCTTGCTTGTTTGATATTTTCTATCAGGAAGGGATATTTCTCATCTACGGATCCGGGCGTTTGCTGCCATTTGCATTCTATAATGAGGGAATCAGGAAATAGCTCGGGATGGAATACGATAAAATCTGCTTTTCTATTCGTATCATAAATTGTCTTCCCTAGTTTTACTTGCTTCATATAATAGCGAGTTTTGGTTTCGTTTTTTTCGTTTTGGATCTTTCTTGAATTGTGCTGATGAGTATAACCAAGGTCTTGAAGAGTTGTTTCCACAAACCTCTCCAGAGCCTTTCCTGTTTTATTGGCTTTAGAACCATCAGTCATCGAAGTTTGTGATGAGAAGCTCTTTTCGCTTACCTCTTTGAGAAGATTTACAGGAGATACTGCGAACTGAATCAATGGAGTGGAGATAAAACTTCTTGTCAGAATACAGCTTTCGAATGAGTTCTGTATCTGCGTTGGATAGCATAAGGGAAACTCCTTTTCTGTCAAGATTTTCTATATAGGCAAACAGAATTTCTTGAGACTTCTTTCCAAACCCATCCTTATTGTATTGAGCGAAGGCTTCATCGTAGGGGGGATCAAGATAAACAAAGTCATTTTTTCTGGGTTTTACATCTCGATAATTCTTGACTGAGATTTCTGTATTTTGTAAAAGTTTAGAACAATTGAAAATATTCTGTTCATCGTAAATACTTGGATTTTTATAGCTTCCCATAGGTACATTGAACTCTCCCTTGCTGTTGACTCGATAAAGCCCATTGTAGCAGGTTTTATTCAGATAGATAAAGAGTGCTGCTTTGGACAAGGTGTCTTCTTTTTTTTGCCTCTTCTGATTAGCTGTATATTGAAACTCTTTCCTAGCTTCATAGTATGACTCCTTGGAATGATCTTTCTTGAGCTCCTCTAATCTTTCAAGGAGTCTAGCAGGATCTTTCTTGACCCAATCATAAGAGTAGATTAGATTTTCATTGACATCCGAAAGGAAGGATCTTTTACTAGAAAAAGCAGACTCAAAAAAAAGTCTTCCTCCTCCTACAAAGGGTTCAAAATAGTTCTTATAAGAATCTTCAGGAGGCATGATAGCCCTGAGATCCTGAATGATCGATCTCTTGCCCCCCACCCATTTTACAAAAGGTCGGCAGGGAAGAGGAGCTGGCGTTTGCTTGATTGACTCTTCGCAGGGCTCAGAGGACAACTTTTGATCTATAATAGAAGAAGATGAGCTGAATGATGAGGCTCTCATCGATGAAGCTGCCTTTCTTGCTTGTATCATAGAAGAATTTTTCATAAACTCTCCACTCAAAGCCATCTGGCTACAACCTTCCTTTTCCTGTCAATCTCGAAAAAACTTCTTTTTTCAAAAAACAGTTGGATGAATCTGGCTTTAAATATCTACTTTTTTTCTATTTGTCCTAATTTGGATTTGATTTTGCAACTTTACATACTCTAATATCAATATTTTTGAAAAAATCCTTTCCTTTACAAGTTCATTTTCAGGCATGCCAATCATGTCTCTATGATGAATTCTTTTTTTCTTTTTTTCTCTCTAAGATGATATTTTTCTTTTGACACTGAAGGTTTTTTGAGATTCTTTCGTTCATTGATAATTTTCAAAATATCTAGGAGGACCAGTGATACAGAAAAAAGCCATTCAATCAGAGAGGGAAATATGCAAAGTTTGCAAAAAATCATATGAAATTTTATACCAAAATCAAACCTGCCGAGGATGTTTGACGGTTTCCTTTGAAAAAATTGTTAGTTTTATTAACTACCATCGGAACAATAGCCATGGTGTTGTTTCAAAGAGCTAGAAGGTATGCCTACTTATTCCTGAGCATCGTTCTTCTAGTCAGTATTTCGTGTAAAACTCGAAATACTGGTCATATACTGAGAGGGACAGGCCTCTATCAGGAAAAAGAGCTTCTTTCTTGGAGTTTCAATGTAGGGGTGCTGTATGACTCGCAGTTTACGGAGCCCAAAGCAAGAGAGCTCAGAGAGGTGCTTCGAAGAGTTGAGGTCAAGGTTTCACAGCTTCTTCCTGGATTTTCTTTACGACTTCTCATGGATCAGCCTTTGAACTCAGTTTTTATGATGACTCGAACTCTTGGAAAGGAAGGAGTGGATGATCTTCGTCTTGCAAACAATCCAAATCTCCTAATGCTTCACCCCTCGCCTCAAGCAGAGGAGCAAAATCGAAAAAGAATGCAAGAAGCTGGTTGGAAGCAAGAAAAAATCAGTGCTGAACTTGCTCGTCTTGCAATTCTTCAAAAAAAAAATAACCTTTCAGGATACCCATGGATTAGCGAGAAATGGACATCAAGCGATACTCGATGGAGATACTATTCTTCGCGTCAGGTTAGATATGACCTAATTCTTACCAATGCTTTCGTCTATCCTGATGATTTTTCTCAGCGACATGAGTTCGTTCGGGGTACAGATGGGGGGATTCTTTGGCGCCTCTCGAAAATGTCGGGAAGAACTTCTATGGAAGGTTATGGAGCTTATGTAAGTATCTTCACAGCCCTCGCCTTAGACACGAATTCCTCAGTAAAAGACAAGGATGCAGTAGTGGACTTAGTCTTATCCGCAGTTTTAGCACTTATTTTCCCTTTCCTCCCGTCTCAGCTTATGAAGCACCCTTCTCAAGTTGATTCATGGGATGAGTGGTTGAGTTTGCAAAATTGTCAAAAATGCCGATCTTATTGGAAATATCGATTGCTCTATTTACGGGCAATCGAATCCGTCCAGCAAGGGAGTTGCCTCCTTCTTTCTCGGTTTTCTCATCATCCCAATCCTCCTTTCCCTTCTGTAGGAAGAGATCATTCCTACGCGATTCAAAAAACACGGAAAGATTTCCAGAAATTTTGTGGGAACTAGTAATAAGGTCTGTGGTACAACTGTGGGGAGCTCCCAAGGCTCCGAAAATGGGGCGGGCATCTGTGTTTTCACGAGAGGGATGACCGCACCTCCCTCTCGTGGCTCTCCCCGCACCCGATGCTTCACAGATAAGACCTAAGTTGCACCGTCCGTGGTGCAACTTAGGGACGCCAAAACAGGTAAACCCTGTTTTGGCTCACATTTTCGGAGCTTCATGGCTCCGAAAATGGGGCGGGCATCTGTGTTTTCACGAGAGGGATGACCGCGCCTCCCGCTCGTGGCTCTCCCCGTGCCCTCGGCGACGCAGACTTCCTGTCTGCGAGCCTCGGGGATGTTCCGCCACCTCCTGTGGCGGTATTTGGGATCTATAGGGATTCCCTATTTTTTCGGCGATTCTTCTAAAGGCATTTATAAAACCTCAGTCATGC
>JABABJ010000028.1 GCA_014238275.1 Leptospirales bacterium
CCTTCTACGCTTACTTCTATCTCAAAAATCATGGCAACTGCAAGCGGGGATGCGGAAACTGTGGACTTTACGGGATATGGAACAAGAGGTGGCAATAGCTGGGATGGTAGTACCAATCCCAATGACTCAGGATGGTCAGGACCATGCCCTCCAGTAGGATTAGCTACTTACACCTATTCTTTCAAGCTCTATGCACTTAGTACGGCAACGCTCGGGGCTACCTTGAATGCTATAACCCAGTCCCTCTTTGAAGCAACTTATGGTTCGGGTGGAACAGGTGTAATTTTGGATATGGCTGAGATCACAGCACCAGCCACGCAAACGAATGCTATCCCACCGCCACCATCCTTTACTTTAACTTCAAGTGCCTCAAGCGATGGATTTGATCCAGGAGTCGAGATTCCAACTGAGTTCCGGGATAATCACGATACTCAATGTGCAGGAAGTAATAACTTCCCTCAGATTTCATGGAGTAATGTTCCTGCGGGAACCCAGAGCTTTGTCCTTATCATGCAGGACCAAACGACACCCTTTGTACATTTGAACCTCTATGACATTCCTTCTACGCTTACTTCTATCTCAAAAATCACGGCTACTGTAAGTGGGGATGCGGAAACTGTGGACTTTACGGGATATGGAACAGTCGGTCAAAATAGCTGGAATGGTACTACTAATCCCAATGACTCAGGATGGGCAGGACCATGCCCTCCTGTAGGATCAGGTGCTCACACCTATTCCTACAGGCTCTATGCACTTAGTACGGCAACAATTTCAGGCGGCTTAAATCAGGAAACTCAAGCCAGTTTCGAAACAACTTACGGTTCAGGTGGAACAGGTGTAATTTTAGATATGGCTGAGCTGACTGCAAAAGCCATGCAAACAAATACTATCCAACCACTAGCATTTACTTTAAATTCGATTGCCTCAAATGGTGGCTTTACTCCAGGAGGAGAGATGCCACTTGAGTTCTGGGATAATCATGATACTCAATGTGCAGGAAGCAATAACTTCCCTTATATTGAGTGGAGTAATGTTCCTGCAGGAACACAAAGCTTTATGCTTATCATGCAGGATCAAACATCACCGCCCTTTGTACATTTAAACCTTTATAATATCCCTTCTACTCTTACTTCTATCCCACGAATAGAAGCAATTGTAAGCGGGGATATAGAAGCTATAGACTTCATGGGATATGGAACAAGAGGTGGCAATGGCTGGGATGGTACTAACAGCAATCCCAATACAACAGGATGGGCTGGACCATGCCCTCTAACAGGATCAGGTACTTACACCTATTCCTTTAAGCTCTACGCCCTTAGCGTGGGAATGTTGATGGGACCGATTCAATTATACCAGTCTCTCTTTGAAACACTTCATGGTTCGGGTGGAACAAATATAATTTTAGATATGGCTGAGATCACAGTAACAGCGACACCGTAGTTAATATCCACTAAAATAGTTCCCAGAGAGGAGGTTTTATAAGCCCTCACTTGCACCCTCCGTGGTGCAAGTGAGGAACGCCCTTTTTGATTTGAGCTACTCGGCAGTCCTTCTGAAGAATCCTCTGAAAAATTTTCGAGCCTATCTTTAGACTTGATTTAGCCGATAAAAAAATTGACAAAAAAATATTGACAAATAAGAGACATAACAAATTATGGGTCTACTTTTCTGTAATTTTTTATGAAGAGGGCTCGTAATTTCCTATGAATCGAATGGATACAAAAAAAGTGAAGAAGTATAAGCAGCTTCTTTTGAGTGCAAAACAGAGCTTAATTCAACATGTATTGAAAACGGGGTCGGAACATGTTTCTTATAACGATCAGGGTGATATGGTAGATATTGCTGAAACTCAGATCAATAATACTATTGTGAGTACTCTTTCTGACCTAGACCAGATAAAACTAAAAGAAATTGAAGACGCTCTCGAAAAAATCACAAAACGCACTTACGGGTTCTGTGAGGGTACAGGGAAAAAAATACCTGAAGCTCGACTCAATCACATCCCATGGACAAGATACACTGCAGATTATGCACAAAAACTAGAACAAGAGAATCGTATGACAAAGTCTTAACCAGCTTTGATGCCATGTTTTTTATATCTTTCCAATCCAGCTTGCCCGCCCATATATTAGGCAACAAGAAAATAGTAAGGGATGAGTCATAGACAGTAAAAGTAGGAAAGAAGGTATGGGAAACAAAGCTACAGAACAATATGATTCTCATAAAATCAAGATACTAGAAGGGCTCCTTGCAGTTCGCAAACGCCCAGGGATGTACATAGGCACCCAAGACGAGACAGGTCTTCATAAGATGGTCTATGAAGTAGTGGACAATTCAGTCGATGAACATTTGGCCGGTTATTGTTCTGTCGTCTCCGTAAGGCTTCTTCCTGAAAATATCATTGAAGTCCAAGACGATGGAAGAGGAATACCAGTAGGAATACATCCAGAGGCAAAAATTTCCTCACTAGAAGTCGTTATGACGAAACTGCACGCTGGGGGGAAATTTGAAAAAGGAGTCTATAAAATCTCTGGGGGTCTTCACGGAGTAGGAGTCTCGGTTGTAAACGCCTTATCTGAATGGCTAGAGGCAGAGGTTTATCGAGACGGAAAGGTTTATTTTCAGCGCTATCAAAAAGGAGTCCCTGATGCACCTGTCACGCAAAAAAAGGCCTCTTCATCCTTTAACAAGGGATGCATTGTCCGCTTTAAGGCTGACGGTAGTATTTTTACCACTTTGGAATACAACAGAAAGGAGCTATACAATCGATTAGAACAAACTGCATTTCTACACAAGGGCCTCCGTCTCATCCTTTCAGATGAACGCCATAAGGGAGCAGAACAAAAGCACGAGTTCTGTTATCAAGGAGGTATTGTAGAAATGGCGGCAAAGTTAACTCAAAAGAAGACCCTCCTTCATAAAAAGATTATCTATCTGGAAGGAACAAAGGGTGAACTTTTAGGTGAGTTTGCACTTGCCTACACCTCTTCTCAAAGTGAAAATGTTCAATGCTTCACGAATGGAATCATTAACTCTTTGGGAGGGACACACTTAGAAGGATTTCGAGCGGCATTGACTCGTACTATGAATGAATTTTTGAAGAGGGATGAAGGAATGAAAAAAAAGATTGGTAGTCAATCCTCCCTTTCAGGAGAGGACGTTCGAGAAGGAATCACAGCAATAGTTAGCGTGAAAATTCCAGAACCTCAGTTTAACTCCCAAACAAAAGAAAAGCTTGTGAATGCTGAAGTAAAAGGGCTCATTCAGCAGCTTGTTGGTCAGAAACTTGCACTTTATCTCGAAGAAAATCCTCAAATTGTCAAAACGATACTTGACAAATGTATACTTTCAAACAAGGCTCGTGAAGCTGCGAGAAAAGCAAGAGAGCTCATTACAAAGCGTAAAGGTGTCCTAGAGGGAAGTGGTCTACCTGGGAAACTCGCTGACTGTGCAGAAAAAGACCCTTCTCTAAGCGAGCTTTTTATTGTTGAGGGTGACTCTGCGGGAGGCTCTGCAAAGCAAGGGAGAGATAGAAATATACAGGCTATTCTTCCACTCAAGGGAAAGATACTCAATGTCCTGAAAGCAAAAGATGAAGCTGTACTAAATAACGATGAAATCAAGACTCTTGTCACAGCTTTGGGAATTGGCTTTGGGGAAGAAAACTTGGAATTGGGAAAACTACGCTATCATAAAATCATTATTATGACAGATGCGGATGTGGATGGAGCTCATATACGCACCCTTCTCCTAACATTTTTTTACAAGAAAATGAGGTCACTTTTAGAACAAGGCTTTTTATTCATTGCTCAGCCTCCCCTATATCTTCTCAAAAGCGGAAAAAAACAGAAATATGCCTATACAGAAGAAGAAAAAGAAGAAATCATTCGTGAGTTCAACTCAGATAAAGTCGTAGTACAGCGCTATAAGGGACTTGGTGAAATGAACCCTGAACAGCTTTGGGAAACAACAATGGACCCTCAAAAAAGAGTCATGCTCAAGATAAGTCCACTTCCAAAGCAAGAGAGTGCTCTAAACGAAGTAGACCAAACATTTACGGTATTGATGGGAGATGAAGTAGAACCTCGCCGTCGTTTTATTGAATCAAATGCGAGTCTTGTCGCCAATTTAGATCTGTAAGACTGGACTCTTGATGGCTGAGGTTATAGAAAAGCCTAATACTCTCCTGTTTTTTGATCAGCTGGGACTATACTATATCTACCAAAATCTTCCCCTTGCAATTCTGGCACGAGCAATGAACTGTTGCGATCCACGTCTCGCAGGATCTTTTCTAGGGGTCATTCCTCCTAAAAAAAGACAGGAAGTTTATATATTAATGTCTCGTGAGAAAAAAGCAGATCACGAAAGTCATGATCCAACTCAGGTATCGAAAAAAAACAAATCATCCCTAGATGCCTTAGTCCTCACAGCAAATGACATCTATCATAGAGGTCTTCTGATACAAAAAGGAATTCTATTTTACGGGAAAAAAAGCGAGCGGGAAGAGTCTCGGTGTGGAACCTCATGAGAATAGTCAATATCTACTAAAAAGATGAGTCGCTACTAGTAGATATTAGCCATCGTCCTAGCTAATATCTACTAAAAACAGGCGAAAACGCCTATAAAAGGAAGCAAGCCTGATAAGTCGGGCTTGTTGTTATTAGAAGTAAGTAGAAGGCTTGCTCACATAAGAACCGCCGAAAAAACAAGGAATCCCTCTTGCTATCAAATACCGCCACAGGAGGTGGCGGAACAATCCCGACACCCACAGAC
>JABABJ010000062.1 GCA_014238275.1 Leptospirales bacterium
TAAGTAAGTAGTAGGCTTGCTTTTAGGAAACCCGCCGAAAAAACAGGGAATCCCTACAGATACCAAAGACCGCCACACGGATGTGGCGGAACATACCCGCACTCACAGACTCGGCGGGCACGGATGCCCGCCCCATTTTCGGAGCCATGAAGCTCCGAAAATGTGAGCCAAAACAGGGTTTCCCTGTTTTGGCGTCCCTCAGTCATGCCACGGACGGCATGACTGAGGTCTTATCTGTGAAGTGTCGGGCGCGGGGAGAGCCACGAGAGGGAGGCGCGGTCCTCCCTCTCGTGAAAGGAATTATAAAGGGCTAGTAAGTGTGCACATTATTAAAGAGGAAAAACTTGGAATTCTGATAGTCAATATCGGAACACCCGATCAGCCTTCTACTAGAGCTGTAAGAAAATATCTTCGTGAGTTTTTATCGGATCCAAGGGTAATAGAAGTTCCTCGTCTGCTCTGGGGGATAATCCTAAACCTTATCATACTCAACATCCGTCCGAAGAGATCCGCTCGATTGTACAAATCTATATGGACCAAAGATGGCTCTCCTCTCCTAGTCATTTCAAAAAAACAACGAGATTCTCTGGCAAAAAAGATCCAAGGAAACGGCTATCCTCAGAACGCGATTGTCGTCCTTGCAATGCGATATGGGAATCCAAGAATCCAAGATAGTCTTGAAATTTTTCGAGATCAAAACTGTCGTCGTATTCTTGTCCTTCCCCTGTATCCCCAGTATTCTTCAGTTACCACAGGAAGCACTTTTGAGAAGATAACATCTCTTTTGCGAAAGGAACGCTGGATACCTGAAATTCGTTTTATCAATAGTTATTTCCAATATCCTAAGTACATAGAGTGTCTTTCTTCTTCCATACAAGAAAGCTTTGCAAAGTATGGGAAGCCACAAAAACTCATTTTCAGCTTTCATGGTATCCCTAAAAAATACTTCATGAAAGGTGATCCATATTATTGCTTCTGTATGAAAACGTCACGACTCACAACAGAAAATCTTGGGCTGAAACAAGAAGATAGTATTACCTGCTTTCAATCACGAACTGGGACTGGCGAATGGCTCCAACCCTATACCATTGATATTCTTCGCTCACTTCCTAATGAAGGAGTCAAAAATATCCATATTCTTTCCCCTAGTTTTAGTGCAGATTGTCTGGAGACCCTTAACGAGACAGCAGTAGAGTATCAAAAATACTTTTTGGAAGCAGGAGGAGAAAACTATACATACATTCCATGCCTGAATGATAGAACAGATCATATTGAGTTCTTAACTGATCTGATCCTAAAGCACACAAGAGGCTGGCAGGAAGAGTCAAGTGCGAAAAAGTGAGATCTTAATATGAACCCTGAGAAACAAAGAGAGGCTCGTGGCTGGTTTGAAGAATTGAGAGATATTCTATGCTCTTCTTATGAGGCTTTCGATAACTCTTCTTTTGTTGGCACAAGATGGAAGCATAAATGGAAGGGAGGAGGCTTAAGCAGTTCAATCAAAGGAAATGTGATTGAAAAAGGGGGAGTAAATACTTCTACAGTTGAAGGAGAATTTTCTCAAGATTTTCGAGACAAGATACCTGGGACAGAAAACAGCCCTTCTTATTTTGCTTCTGGAATCAGTGTGGTTCTCCATCCACTATCTCCTCATATTCCTTCTATGCACTTTAATACAAGATATTTAGAAACTGAGAAAAGCTGGTTTGGAGGTGGAATAGATATTACTCCTTCCCTTAATTTTGAACAAGAAGCAAAGGAATTTCATACAAGCCTCCATGAATGCTGCAATCGTCATTCAAAAGACTACTATCCCAAGTTTAGCAAATGGTGTGACGAATATTTTTACCTTCCTCATCGCAAAGAAAGAAGAGGGATAGGAGGAATTTTTTTTGATTATCATAATACAGAAAATTGGGAAAAGGATTTTTCCTTCGTGAAAGAGATAGGTCGTTTTTTCCATCATTACTCAAAGAGTATCATCGAAAAATATCATGAAAGAACATGGAATGACTCAGAGAAGGAACAACAACTAATCAAACGAGGACGATACGCAGAATTTAATCTTCTCTACGATAGAGGAACTCGCTTTGGGCTAGAGACAGGAGGCTCAACAGAAGCAATTCTAATGTCATTGCCTCCTCTTGCAAAGTGGCAATAGAAATTCCATACTTTACGATGATTTTGCAGTGATTTGTGCAAGTACTGCTGAATGATTGTCTTGAAAGACCGTGCTTGCAGGATAAGATTTTGCAAGACGAGAAGTGATTCTTTTTGCTTTTTCCCATTCTCCTTCATCCATAATTAGCTTAGCTCGTATCGTTTGCACTAAGGGATGACTCTTAGAAGCATGTTTTAAAAGAACACTGCTAAGATGGTGCAACTCTGAAATGTTGCTTCCTTGTGCTTCACGAAACGTACATAAACCAAGTAAAATCCGAATAGATATCAACGGACCGCTAAGATTCATGAGAATATTTCTAAGAGGAAGAAGACCCAAAGAATTGATATATAGATACATAGTCCAAACAAGAGGAGAACTATGGTCAATGAATCGACAAATAGAAATATCTTTTGCTTGATTGATTGGCTCTAATATAATAGTACGAAAAAGATCATATTTCCTCCTTAGAAGACAGGCGTCAGTAGGATATGTAAAAAAGAAATGATTCCACACAAGATCTTCGTATAAGAAAGATAAGTTAGGAAAAAAAGAACGGTTTTGGGAAGCAGAGGCAATTGAAGACCAGAACAAATCCTGATTCTCTTGACTTGGTATTGAAGGGAATTCTTTATTAGCAAAAATACGCTTCCAAATAGCCTTCTGATCCGATTCAAGTCTCAGCTGAAGCATACAAAAACAAACTTCATACCAAGTTCTTTCCCCCGGCCAATATTCCGAAGCAATTAGATGTTTCAAATATGCATAGTACTTTTGATTCTGGAAATAGCCATTCAGAACAATTGCAAAAAGATAGGGCTTATCCTTCGTCCTTTTAAGATAAGAAAGCATCATTCGATTTGCACGAAAAAGGAAGCCTCGAGCCAACAAAGAATAATAATAATCTAAAAGATTCTCTTCTGAAATTAATGCTGTCGACATAAGTTTTCTAAGAATGATATTTTCTTCTGAATGGTTTCCCTCTAGCACTGCATTCAACCACTGAACCTTTATTTCAGGGATGTGTGCACCTTCAGAAGAGATATTAAATACAGAGGAAGGCATCCAGCTCCCTTCAGGTAAAGCATAGGTCTCTTCTTGTAAATCCATCATTTTGGCTGGACGAGAAAAAAAACTTGTCCAGCATACATTAAAGTAAGTAGAGGGAGTTGGAATTTTGCCATAGTAAATGCTTGCGGTTTCTCTTTGGTCGGTGCATAAAGCACAAAGAGAAGCTATCTCAAAAAGCTTAGGGAAACTGTATCCATTTCTGTTACAAAGGGAAGCAAGAGACTCTATCCAAAGAAATTTACCCTGCCAAAAAGCATAACGGATCAATGAAGCTAAAGGTCCAAGGCTAGATTTTGGCAGAGGAAATCTGTTTTGCTTCATGAAAACACGAAAAAGACCCGCCATAATCTGAGATGAACGCTCATACAATGAACGATCTAAGAGGAAAGGAGGCTTCCAAAAGACAAAAGAAGAATGCTCTGGAACAACCCTTCCCGAAGGAGATATTCGAAAAAGCTCATCCAATTGAATATTAGTATGCACTTTTTTTTTCAGCTCCTTTTTCCAAAGTCTTAGTGCAGAAGATTGAGATTTCATTTTTTTAGAAATAAATGACACTAGAGAAAAATAATTCTATACGGAAAGTAGTTTCTCATGTCGAATGCTTAATTAAGATGTATATCGGCATCGCCAAAAAACTACATCCTATAAAAAATTCTGCTTTGATTCATATTTTGAATCAGTTCATGAGGTCAATTATGCTATATCCCCTAAAACGAAATTTTACTTTAATCATTGTTTGCTTCTTCACTCTCTTTTTCAGCGTAGAAAATTTGAGTTCGAGAAGCTCATTGTATTACTTCATGAAATCGGATCGCTGGAATGCAGTCGAAAGGATTTTTCAAAAGAAAGCACCCAGTGGCAAAAAAGAAAACTATGCTGCCGCTTTCGCTATTTTTCAGCAAAAAAGCACAAAAAATAGTCAGGTTAAAACAGCAAAGGCTTTTTCATATCTATTGAACGTTTTAGACATTTCCTGCCATAAACCTAAAAACACAAGCTCAATTCGTTCATGTCTAAAAAGAGCAAGAAAATGGTCTAAATCTCGTCCTATTGAAAGGATGGCAGCGTGGCAGGGAGCAGTTCAGGCTCGGAAAAGAAAGTTACACCTCCTTGCAGAACATATTGCTTCTGTAGCGAATATCATTACCCAAGATCCTTTGTCCGAAATGATATTGCAAGAAAGACTTCAAGCCCTTCTTGCTATCAAAGCCTATCGAAAGGCTCTCATCCTTGCTAAGAGAGAATCTCTTAGAGGATTTCAAAAGCCTTTTACAAATTTTCTTAGAGCAAAAGTTTTTGCAAATACCACAAACATAGCAAAGGGACTTTATTATATTTTTGATTCAGCACAGAAAGCAAAACCTATATGGCTTCGAAGAAATATATTCACAGAAATGAAAAGACTCTATCCTAATGAGTATTCAATCTCCCATTTTCAATCCGCAAAGAAAATCAAAAGAGATATGATCTCTATCAGTGACCTCATAGAAGAAAACAGATTCATTTTACTAAAAAAAGCTTTCTCACCTAGTCGTGTTATTTCTTCGACTAACCAGAAGAGAGTTCAAACAGATGGACTTTTTCTAATCCGTTCAAAGAATAGCAGAGAGCTTCCTAGACTAATGAATGCAGCAGGAATTGAAATTTCTGCACAAAACCCCATTCTACGTATATGGGTACGTGCTCTTGTGAAACAAGCAAGGAAAGCAGAAGCAATACGTCTTTTGGCTTCTTTTTCACGACAGATCCAAAGCTACCCTTCCTTGTGGAGAGAATATCTTACTTTGCTCAGAGGTACAAAAAAAACACAAACTTACTGGAACGAGCTTAGCAAATACTTTAAGAAATATCCATATAGTATGCAAGGGCAAGACTTTTTGATAGAACGGTTGACTCACTCTTCGCCATCTTCTGGTACAAAAATCAAGTGGTCTCCTCATAGCTCTTGGCAGCAAATTCAAGAAGGGCTTCCTAGGCATGATTCTGCAGGAAGATTTGTCTATTGGCTTGGAAGGTACTATCGAGATAAAGGAAAGAGGCAAAAGTTTAATTCTCTTAAAAAGACATTTTATCAAAAGGCTCCTGGCTCTTTTTATTCGAGAGACTTTTGGCAACAGAACAGAAAAAAAGATAGCTTTGCCAAAGATTGGCGAAATGTGAAAAACCGTAAAAAATACCTTGAATGGATCGCAAAATATGGAGAAAATCCAAATGCACTTCGTTATTTATCTCGAAAGACTATTCCTGTTTCCTTTCAAGATCCTGCTGCTCAAAAACTCGAAAAAACTTTGAAACAACAAGCAAAACCTGATAATAATGTTGTCCGCCTGCTTTTTGAGCTAGGTGAATGGGAAATGGGAACTTCTTTTTTTAAGATGCTCTATCAAGATCGATTATCGCAAAGGGAATATTTTCTGAAATTGATTGCTCTTGGACGATGGTCAAAGACTCTTAATGTGCAAGTCTACTATCTTCGTCGACTCACGCAAATAGAAGGAATAGCTACTGATCCCTTTAGCCTTCCTTCGTTTATTTCAAGGATTCTTTATCCTCGCCCTTATCTCAAAACGGTACGAAATTATTCAAAGAAATATGGTATAAAAACAGCAATGGTATATGCCTTAATGCGCCAAGAAAGTCTTTTTCGGGAGAGTGCTACGAGTAGAACTGGAGCAAAAGGATTGATGCAGATCATGCCTCGGACAGGAAAATGGTTGGCTGGAATGATTCTAAATGGAAAGAACCCTCAACTCGAACTTCCATCTGTAAATATTCATCTAGGTGTTTATTACTTTTCTAGGCTTTTGAAAAAAAACCAGAATAACTTTCACTGGGCTTCTATAGCTTATAACGGTGGGCCAGGAAGACTTCGTCAATGGAAAAGACTCTATTATAAAAATGATTTTTATCATTTCTTAGAAATCCTTCCCAATCAAGAATCTCGAAACTACTGTCGCAAAACGTATGAAAACTATCTCAACTATAAGATAGCATATCTCATAAAATTTGGATAAGTATAAATGACTTCTCAAAGAAGAAGCAATTCCCAGCTTCTTTATGGCAAGCGTACAGCAGAGGAATTTCTCAAAGCAAAACCAAGTTTTTTAAAAGCAACTCATCTATTTCTCAGCAACAATCTCTCTACTCTTTTGCAAAAAAGACTCCTTGAGATTCCTTCTATAACCCACTCTTATCATACGAAAAGAGAGCTAGACAAACTTTTCCCTCAAAAAAATCATCAAGGGGTAATTATCAAATGTTTGCAGCTAGAGCAAAATATGGGAGCATCTTTTAAGTCATCATGGAAAAAGTATGTCTTTGAAAAAAGAGGTATTATCTTAATTTTAGATTCCATACAAGATCCTGCGAATACAGGGAATATTCTCCGAAGTGCAGAAGCACTAGGTGTTAAATCGGTTATTCTCACGGGGAAAAGCTGTGGCTTGAACGAAACAGTTTGCAGGGTTTCTTGCGGTTCTGTACTTCACCTTCCTGTCTTTCAGATTGCAAATCTTAGTCAAGTAATACGATCCTTACAGAAAGAAAATTTTTGGATCTGTGCAACAAAAGAAGAAGATATTTCTCAAAACGATGCAGAGAAAAAAAATCTTCCCCAAAAAATTGCTAATGATCCATTCAGAAATTCAGAAGAGAGGCAAATCACTTCCCTTGAGAGAAAAACTAAAGAACCAACTACGAAAAAAAATAAGCCCATCAAAATACTGCATTATCAGACAAGCTCTCTTCCTCCCAAAGAACAACTGGCTTTGATCATTGGAAATGAAGGTCATGGTATCCAGAGTCTAGCACTTCAGCAAAGTGATTTCATTATATCAATTCAAATGCAAGGAAAAACGGAATCACTGAATGCATCATCTGCTGCTGCTATTTTGATCGATCGCCTATCTTGTCCATAAAAGTCCATAAATCACTCTCTTCTGGAATTACTTACTTCAAAAAAGATTGCTAAAAAATTTAGCAATCTTTATAAAAAAAATACAAATTTAGTAGACAAAATACACACTTGTTCGTATTATACTATTATGATATATAGAATAAGTTTTAGGCCTTTCCAAGCCTTAGTGATTATATTGTTTTTGTCGTTCATTGCAGGATGTCAAAGTGAAAGCATATCGGAACCTCTCCCTACACCGGAGGAGGAAGAGGAAGAGGATGACCTTGAGTTTACCCTTAAAATCAAGGGTATTGAGCAAATCACTGATCCGGTTGATAATACAGATCCAGGTAAGTCTTTTACCATCCAAGCAACTATTGCAACTCAAAACGAAGGCAGTCAAGGAGGCTTCCTTTATTTCTTCATGTCCAGCAGGGAAAGCATTATTATCACTGAAGATCCCCTTATTGGAGAAGAGATTAGCGTAACAGGACTTGCACCTAACGAAGAAAGTAAGCAAAATATCGAAGTTCTTGCCCCCACAAACGTAGGTGTCTACTATTATGGAGCCTGTGTCCTCAGCAGTAAGCTAACTCAGGGAGCAGTTGAAGTCCCAGAGAATAACTGCTCAGAAGTGCTAAAAATAACAGTAACAGATCTCGATAGAGACGGTCTTGTACATAACTCAGATAACTGTCCAAGAAGGTGTAATACTAACCAGAGCGATAGCGATGATGACGGGATAGGGGACCTTTGTGATCGAGATTATGACACAGATGGTGACTCTGTATTGAACGAGCAAGATGTAGATGATGATGGAGACGGACTGATTGAAATTAGTAGTCTTGAAATGCTACAAAACGTACGCTATGTCCGCGATGGGACTGGCTATCAAGAAGGTGCTAATGGTACAAAAAGTACTGCAGGTTGTGGTTCCGACGGAAATAATATTATTATTACCTGTTCTACAGACCCTTCTTCTCAGGCAGGAGCCTCTGGTTGCACGGGCTACGAGCTAACGACAAACATACCCATACCACTAGACGAAAATTGGATTCCCATTGGTGAAGGCAGGGATGCTAATGACCAAGCAACTGTGTCTAACTTTACAGCTAACTTCAACGGAAACGACCATTCTATTATAAATCTCACAATAAACAGTGATTCTACACACGTTGGGTTTTTTAGCAGAGTGACGGATTCTGCCATTATCCAAAGACTCTTCATTGATAATGCAAACATTACAGGAGCTAACACAGCAGGTTTACTATTATCTAGCCCAATCCAGATAGGTTCGATAGCAGGTTCTATTCAGGGAAACAGCAGGATTCAAAATTCTGGTGCACAGAACATAATCATAGATGCAGGAACAGGAGATTATTATCACGTAGGAGGACTTGTGGGCCGCAATGAAGGCACTATTAGCTCAAGCTACACTCAAGCTGCGACAGTGGATGCTGAAGGAGGTTCATATAACGTTGTAGGAGGCTTAGTTGGATATAACGATTCTAATATCACAACTAGCTATGCAGCAGATGTTGATCTTTCTGCTGGTAGTGGACCTTATTTTAATGCGGTAGGAGGTTTCATTGGATTTAACAGTAGTGAAACAAATAGCATTACAAACAGTTATTCTACGGGTATAGTTAGAAGGAATTCGCGAAGTACAGTAGGGGGATTCATTGGACAAGCAGATGTAAATACCACCATTTCAAACTGCTATTCAAGTGTTAATTTTGATATAAATAACTCCACTTTAGTAGGTCCCTTTATTGGGAACCGAATTCAAACAGATGGTGTGGTTACGATTGAAGAAAGTTACTATAATTCTGACATTCGAGATGTTGATGGGAATGAGTTTCGAGATACCGATGGTAATGTAATTCCTTTTGCAGTGTCCGTGAGGGTGCATGCTAACAATGGTGCTCCCGTAGGCTTATCTACAGAAGAGTTCCAAACTGCTATGATCCTTGTTGACTCTGAGGAGAATTGCAATAGAGCCAAGGGCACTTGGGCATCTGATACATGTACCTTTGTCGATCCGTATAATGCCTCTCAAGCTACTTGCGAAGGCATTGGTGCAACGTGGACAGCTGGAGTTTGTTCCATTGCCTCTGGTACTAGTGTTTCTACTTTGTATCAGGATTGGAACACAGGCACTCAAACCAATTGGGATTTTGGCGAGACTAACCAATTCCCTGCTCTTGCACCAAATGGAAATCTACTGTGCAATCAGCCTGGGGACCGTGCTCAATGCCTTTCGCAATGAAATAGCATCCTACGCTAAACAAAAATTTCATGTTGCCATAAAAACGGCTACTTATTCTCATGGCGTTTCGCTCTACAATATAGTTCTATATTATGTAAAGTGTATTGCTTCTGATGCTCGCGATAAGGAAAAGCTCCTTTTCTTTTCTACAGTTTATTCTCACTGTGGCAATCTTTTTTGCTTCTGCTCTACTTATCTTCGTTCTTCGAGGTAGAGATCGCACAGGGCTACCTATGCCTTATGTTGTGGATAAAAACTTCTTCGATGTATATCCAGAACTTCAGCGTCTCCAACTTAGAATTAAAATATCACGCCGTGAGTATCTGGATCTTCCTACAGGTTTAATCCTTTCTCAAAACGTTCCAGAGGCACAGACTGTATTTCCTCATGACAGCCTTAGGCTCGTGATAAACCAGCCTCGTCCCTTTCTAAAAATGCCAAACTTAATCCGTGCAAGCCTTGAACAAGCTAAAGCCTCTCTCACTAGAATTCCCTATAGAAACCGTACTTATTCACTTAAAATTGAATCTATTGCTAAGGTTTATACTGACGAGTTTTCTCATCAAACGATTATCACACAATTCCCTCCTCCTAATGAATTGGTTGGTTTAGAAAATTCTGTTTATTTACTCATCGCCCTCAATTCTCCTAAAACTAAGAAAGAACAAACAAAACCTATTAACAGAAAAGGATCAAGCAATAGAAAAGCGATAGATCAAAATCGTCTTGTCAATCAAAAAAA
Source organism: Leptospirales bacterium (assembly GCA_014238275.1). Classification (GTDB taxonomy): domain Bacteria; phylum Spirochaetota; class Leptospiria; order Leptospirales; family Leptonemataceae; genus JABABJ01. The sequence continues at coordinate 10,142 of JABABJ010000062.1, forward strand.
GATTCCAGCCCTTATAGGACAAAATCTTGGTATAGCAGCTTACTTTTTTTACCATGCTGGTATAGATTACCGTATCCGAGGATTTCAACTTCCATCTGATTCCTCTCAAAATGGCATCCTCCACAAGATAGCAAAAACTAATAAGGGAAAATATCTTCTTGATGTGTATCATTCACCCCGTGAGTCTTATGCCCATAACTCTTATGAGCGTGTTGAGCTTAAGCTCGGTTCCAAAGGTGTATGCACTGTACGAAAGCTTTTAAAGGGAAGCAATTCCTCTCAAGAAGAACAGATCGTCTTTTCAGCATATCACTACGAACCACGCGAGAAAGTTGAACTCTTATTTTACCTAAGTAGTCCATCTTTAATACAAACAGTGTGTGGTAAGAAAACAGTGTACACGAAATTTTTTGGCAAGAGAAAATTCAAAGCAAAGGCGTCCTAAAGAACCGTGAAAATTAGCCCATCTATTCTTGCTGCGGATCTGACGGATTTAAAAACTATTTTAAAAAACCTCTCTAAAACAATGGTTGACTATCTTCATTTGGATGTGATGGACAGTCATTTTGTGCCTCAACTCAGCTTTGGAGAGAGCTATTCTCTTCAAATCAGCAAAATTACATCTATACCTCTCGATATCCATCTGATGGTCTCGAATCCAGAAAAAGAAGTCCCTAAATATTTTGTATCGAAGCCAAAAATTATCAGTTTTCATATTGAGGCTAGCTCTTCCCCCATTCGACTAGCACAGACGATCCGTTCAGAAGGTATTTTGGCAGGAATAGCAATCAATCCAGCCACTCCGATAGAGAGAATAGAACCTCTGTTAGACGAGATTGACCTCATCCTCCTCATGTCCGTAGAACCTGGTTATTGCGGTCAAACCTTTCTGCCAAGAAGTTTGGCAAGAATAAGAAATCTTAAATCCATTATATCATCCCGTGATGGCGGTAAAATTTATCTGGAAGTAGACGGAGGAATCCATAAAGAAAATATCAAGACCATCTGGGAGGCTGGAGCTGATATTGCTGTCGCAGGTTCCGCCTGCTTTACTAATTCCGACGTTAATTCAAATGTCCAAAAGCTCAAAGACGAATGCGTTCCTGCCCCTTCCTAAGAGACAGTACGATAGATTCCCACAAGTTTTCCTAGGATTAAGACTTGCTTGGAGTAAATATTGCGATAGGCATCGTTTGCAGGTTTGAGACAAACACGCTTCTGCATTTCTTCTCGATAGAAATATTTGAGAGTGGCTTCGTTGTCTAATAAGGCTACAACAATATCACCATTTTGAGCAGTATTTTGCTTTTGTATAATCGCCAGATCTCCATCAAAAATACCAGCATCTTTCATGGAATCACCAGCTACAGTTAGTGCAAAAACATCCTGTGCATTTTGAGAAACGATAGAACGAGGAAAACTAAGGTAGGTTTCAATATTTTCTTCAGCTACGATAGGCATTCCTGCTGCTACCTTACCTACCAATGGAATACTAATCATATCACTTCTGGATAAAGGCGGATGATTTGAGGAGGGTTTCAAAAGCTCAATTGCTCTTCTGCGATTTTTGACACAGTTGATATACCCCTTTTTCTCTATAGCCTTTAAGTGGTCATAAGCCCCTTTGGGAGTAATAGAAAAGTGTTCTCCCATATCCCTAATAGTGGGAGGATAACCCTGAGAAAGAACATATTTCTCAATATATTCCAACATGTTTTTTTGTTTTTTCGTAAGCTCTTTCATACAAAGCCATAAAATACTATATATTAATTTAGGCAACAAATTTTTAGTTGTTATTGGTATAATAATAAAAAAAATTTATCAGCTATAATCGTTATAAATACTCAAAAAACATCCAGTTTTTGAGCATTTAGTTGTTTGTCTATCTTTTGAAAGTGAAGCTCTCTCTAATTCCATCCCTGTTGTATCTGACGTATGAGTAAAAATTCAATGATACAGGAAGGTAGTGCAAAAAAGAGTGCAGAAGGAGCAAGAAAAACCGCAAGAATACATCCTAGAATACTGATTCCTCCTAAGGTTAGATGAATATGGTACCAGCTCTTCCTTGCTCTTCCCTTACGAAGAAAAAACCATCCTATTGGAAGAAGAAGTAAAAAAGGATGTAAAATATGAAGAGAAGGAACATAGCCAAGTGTAGAATAGCCATAAGAAGAGCTAGGGTTTATGAAATAGGAAGCACAAAATATGAGTCCAACAATACCTGCAAACAAGAACCAAATCCACCAACCTAAAGCTGAGGCAATAGATATTATAGAGAAATGTTTTAAATGATTCGGAAGAAGAGCTGGAACTAAACAGCAACAGGTGAAATATCCTACAAAAAAAATACTAAAGATGATCCAAATCCTCAAAAGGTTTGGCTTAGTCGGAGGAGTAGAGTTTTCCAAAAGAGTTTGTGGAGGTAAAACGGAAAAACTCCGTGTTGTAATTGGATGATCTTTAGAGGGTTGTTTTTCAACAACTTGGCGATAGTTTTCAAGAATTTCCATTAGGTGATTTGGAAGGTAAGTACTTTCCCAAACTGATGCCCTAGAATTAATTTTATAACCTCCAGTTGCAAATCCAAGAAGGTAAAGAACAGGTATTTTTTGAAAGGGTTCAATAGACTCGTTCAACTTGATAGTTTTAGCTGGAATAGAATGAAACTTTCCATATAGATCATTGTTCATTGCTTCATTGATCAAGTTTCGGACTTTGGTTGTACAATTGTTTTCAAACTGATTGTATGGATAGCCTGTTTGTTTCTTCGATTGATAGTCCCAAACCATTTTTTCATAAAACTTTCGAGCCTTTTCTTCTGGTAGGATCAGGGCTTGAGAAATTACCTTTCTATTTTGCAGCTTTAGTCCTGAAAAATATGATCGAGTATCCGATACACCTGTATAATAAATTGTACGTCCTTTGATATAATTTAGAAGGAGAACAGCAAAGTTAAGTCTTGGGAAAACTCCATAATCAAAGATTATATCTGTATTTTGCTCTGTGTCGATCACACGAACTGCAGTATGTCCCCACCAAGACCAAATCAGAGGAAGAGTATTTCCTGGTCCTATAGTAAGAAGTTCAATTTTAACAGGGCTTTCATGATGAGGAAGAGGACGGGATAAAATTGTAATTGGGTGGAGGCAAAAGAGAAGACAGACAATAAGGATGACTATCAGATGAGAAGAACAGGAAGAAGAATATGGAGCAAATAAGGATTTCGGTATAATCTTTTTCATATTTTGTTTCTAGTGTATTTCCTACGAATGTATTTCCAAGAAAAGAAGCGAAAAAATAGAATCAAAGCAATCAACTGCTAGAGTCATTCTTATCCCTCTTAGAAGCAGCTCGAAAGACTTTTCCCTTATGCTGAACTGTATCTATATCTTGGGAAAATTCTGAAAAGATATGAACCATTTTTTTAAGATACTTTGCAGCTCTCTCAATACCAAGGTTAGAACCAAATTGTTCCAAAATAGCAATAAGATCGGGTTTCTGAAGAAGGTATTGAGGATATTGCTCGCCTTTTTTATTCTGCGTTTCAAAAAGAGAAACAATCTCAACTTCAAAATAATCCGCTAGTGCAAATAAGGTTCGGAGAGGAGGAGATGCAAGTCCTCGTTCTATTTTAGAATAGTGGCTTTGTTTTAAGCGAACATTATAGTCTCTTGATATTTTTTCGTAAATACTCATAGTTTCTCCGCGTTGAATTCGCAACTGACGCAAACGAGCTCCTAGTTTGATTAAACGGGGATCTATGTCTTTACTTTCCATGATACCGATTATCAAAAAAGTATTCATACGTGCAACACGAGAATAACTCTCAGGATGCAAACAAGTAAAAAAAAAAATATTCATAATAGAAATTAAAAATATAAATATTCTTATATTTCACAGAATGCTTTTCACATAACGATATCAAATGCCATAATAAAAAAATGAATCTCCTATAGATAGGAAAAAAGATAAGAACCATATGCAATAATCTACTAAAATTTTTCATATTAATTCAAAAAGAAACAAAGAAGTACAAATATTAAATAAAAAAACGATTCATAAAATATATACCTATCCTAATTTGAGATTAAACTAGCAATACTTTAATATTACTTGACTTGAAGATAGCCATACTAACGATGAGTTAGTGAGGATCATTCATCCTACAGCTATTATTGATCCAACTGCTAAACTTGATCTGACGGTCAAGGTAGGAGCTTATTCCATTATAGGACCAAATGTGTCCATAGGTGCTGACTGTGAAATAGATACTCACGTTCATATCAAGAAAAATACAAAGATAGGGGCAAGAAATAACTTTTTGCATGCCTCTTTAATAGGAGAGCCTGACACAGAAGACATCCCTAAAGATCAGAATGCAGAGGTTGTCATAGGAGAAGACAATACCTTTCGTGATTTCTGTAGGATTCGTGCTGGGGCAACAGGGAAGGGACAAAACAAAGGGGCAACAAAAATTGGAAATCATAACTATTTTATGGGGGGGACAAGTGTTGGAAGCAGCTGTACAATTGGAAGTCATAACTTAATTATCCAAAACTGTATTTTAGGAAAGAACGTTCATATACAAGACTATACTTATATCGCGGGACTTGCCTATATTCATCACAACTGTAGAGTCGGGTCATGTGTGATTGTGAGTGGAGGAAGTGCAGTTAAAAAAGATATTCCACCGTTTGCCTTAGCTCACGGCCCAATCGCAAGGATTATTGGCCTCAATAGTCGCGGCCTCAAAAGAGCAGGGATAACTCCTCCTGTACGTAAAACGATCAAACAAGCATTTCATATTTTTTTCCCACGAAAAGACCACGAAAATCAGAAGGAAATTCGCAGCTTTGCAGAAAAAATTGCTTTAGTACGAAATGAGATTTTAGAAGAGCTCTCTCCTGATTCAGACACATATCAGAGAATCTATTATCTCATCAATTTTATCGAGCAATCGAAGCAAGGAGTTATGACCTAATCCCTCCAGAGATAGCCTATACTCTAACCTCCGCTATAAGGAGGTAGAAGATCAATCCTACCTCCATTACTCCCTAAGACAGTTCCCAAAACAGAATCCCTTTCAACAAATTCTTCACTTATAGCGACTCTACAGGAAGAGAGAAAATTTTTGGCCTCCTCATGCCTCTCGTCTTTCTGAAAGAAAGAAAGTTCCAGAAGTTTATGACAGA
>JABABJ010000027.1 GCA_014238275.1 Leptospirales bacterium
GAAAACGATGTGGCGGAACATACCCGACACCCACAGACTCGGCGGGCACGGATGCCCGCCCCATTTTCGGAGCCATGAAGCTCCGAAAATGTGAGCCAAAACAAGGTTTCCTTGTTTTGGCGTCCCTAAGTTGCACCACGGAGGGTGCAACTTAGGTCTTATCTGTGAAGTGTCGGGCGCGGGGAGAGCCACGAGAGGGAGGCGCGGTCCTCCCTCTCGTGAAAGGCAAGTCGCTACTAGTAGATATTAGCTATCCGCTTAGTGAATATTTACTAAAAATAGGAGTGATAGCTATCTGCTTAGTCAATTTCTCTGAGTCTTAGCTCGTTTTCACTCTGAATCAGTTTCTCTAGTAGTTCATCCATTTCTCCATCCATCAAGGCTTCCAAATTATAGGCTGTATATCCGATTCGATGATCTGTTACTCTTCCTTGCGGAAAGTTATAGGTACGAATTCTTTCAGAGCGGTCACCAGACTTGATTTGCTCACGTTTTAGACCGCTTTCCTCGGCATGTGTTTCTTTTTCCCTAAGGTCTGCAAGTCTTGAGCGAAGAACATTCATCGCACGAGCCTTGTTTTTATGCTGAGAACGCTCATCCTGACAAGAAACGACAATCCCCGATGGAGAGTGGGTCAATCGAATGGCAGATTCTGTTTTATTTACATGTTGTCCTCCTGCTCCACTTGCTCGGAACACATCTATCTGAAGATCTTTTTCATCTATTTCGATCTCATTCTCTTCCCGTTCCGGAAGCACTGCTACGGTTGCAGCACTGGTATGTATTCTTCCCCCGCTTTCTGTAACAGGTATTCGTTGTACACGATGTATACCTGCCTCTTGATGAAAGAGGGAATAGACATTTTTTCCATGAATCGAAAAAATCATTTCCTTATATCCCCCTAGGCCTGTAGAATTTGTGTGAATCATTTCTGTGCGAAGCTCATTTCGTTCTGCAAAGCGAAGGTACATTCTGCCAAGAAGAGAAGCAAAAAGAGCGGCCTCTTCTCCTCCTGTTCCAGCCCGGATCTCGATAAAAAGATTTCTTCCTTCATGAGGGAGTGCTGGAAGAAGGAGTAGTGTCATTTCTCTCTTCTGTTCCTCCAGTTGCTCTTCTAGGAGTTGGATTTCTTCTTTAGCAACTTCCCTGATTTCGGGATCATTTTCTTCTGCCAAGAGCTCTTGAGTATCTTGAAAAAGGTGATAAATTTTTAGATACCCTTTGGTTTTCTGAGAATATCTACTCAGATGTGCATGTTCTCGCGAGAATTTCTGAAATAAGAAAGGCTCTTGCAGAATGGAAGGGTCCGCAAGTTTTTCCTCTAGTTCAAGAAAGTAATCCTGCTTTTGTTCTAGCTTTTCTATCAACGACTGAATCTTCATAATCTTGTATAGATAGAAATTCAAATAAGCAGAAAACTGTCAAGCAGATAGATATTATATATATGCAGCTTGAGTATAACTTATGTTTGCGGATTTCATGTCAAAAAATTAAAATATTTAAAAAATTTCTTGATTCTATATTGAGAAATTTTTATCTTTCCAATTCCGATGGGCAAAGGGATATGCTAGAGTAGAGCTGGATTGAAGGAAAAAGGAATTATTATCATTGGGAATGGAATAGCAGGAATCACTGCAGCAAGAACGATCCGAAAACTTCACCCACAGATCAGGATTCGCATCATTTCTTCCGAGAGTCGATACTTCTTCTCAAGGACTGCATTGATGTACATCTATATGGGTCATATGCGTCTTCAAGACACTCAGCCTTACGAGCCTTCTTTTTATCAAAAGAATCGTCTTGAACTCATTTATGATAATGCAAGTCAAATCGATATACAAAACAAAAAAGTCCTTCTTTCACAATCGCCTCAGCCTTTGGATTACGATATGCTTTTACTTGCAACTGGAGCCTCTCCAAACTTTTTTGGCTGGAAAGGACAGAATCTCCAAGGAGTGCAAGGGCTCTATAGCCTACAAGATTTGGAAAAACTAGAGAAAGAGTCATCTCGAAAAATCCGACGGGCAGTAATTGTGGGAGGAGGTCTCATTGGAATTGAGCTTGCAGAGATGCTTCATACAAGAAAAATACCTGTCGTCTTTCTTGTTAGGGAATCTGCCTATTGGGAGGAAATTCTTCCTCCAGAAGAGTCTGCAATGATCCAGAAAGAGATCAAAGATCATCATATAGACCTTCGTCTTTCGACAGAACTAAAAGAAATCCGAGGGGATGAAAACCATCATGTTAGCTCTATTGTTACATCACAGGGGGAGGAGATACCTTGCAGTCTTGTGGGTCTTACAGCGGGAGTCCATCCAAATATAAAACTAATCGAAGAGACATCTATTGAGTCTGGGCGAGGGATTCTAATTAATAGACAGATGGAAACAAGCATTCCTGATATTTTTGCGGCAGGAGACTGTGCCGAGTTTCATGAATCAGAGGAAGGATGTCCAACTGTAGAACAGCTTTGGTATACAGGAAAGAACCAAGGAATTGCAGCAGGGAGATTCATTGCAAGGAGAGCCTTTCAGAAAGAAGGAAAATTGGAACAAACAGAAAAAATGGATAGTACTCCCTATCAAAGAGGAATCTGGTTTAACTCTGCTAAATTTTTCACGATAGAATACCAAACTTACGGGAAGGTTCCTTCCCATCTTGATCCCGAAAGGACTCACCTATGGTCTGATCCAAAGTCCAAGATATTGATTCGCCTTGTATGGGAGGGAAAAGATCCCAAAAGCCCTATCACAGGATTCAATTTCCTTGGCACTAGGTTTCGCCATAATGTTTGCAAGCAGTGGATACAAGAAAAAAAAAGTGCAAGCTATGTGGTAGCTCATCTTCATCAAGCGTGCTTTGACCCTGAATTTTATCGCCACTCTTTTCGTTCCTTTCAGAAAAGCTTTTTAGGAAACGAGCTATCTCATCATGGGAATGAAAGAGCAAAAGCAGGATGATCTTTTCGCCACATTCAAAAATACGATGACAAAACTTCGATTGATAGGACTCTTCTGTATCTTAGCAGGCCTAGGGATAGCTCTTACGAAAGGATATTTTTTTGGTATCGTTCAGATTCTGCTTACCTTTTCTTTGATAGCATTAGGAGCTTTTTGCTTATTTGCTGAACGCTACATAAGACGTCCCTCGGGAATCAACAATGATGGAGTATATCAAGAATCTCTTAGCTCTCGTGGGCTCATCGCTTGGCTTATGGGTCTTTTCCTTACAGGATTTTATATTGTTATTTATCTAGGAAACGATTTCAAATTTACCAATTCTTCAGGAAAAAAAACAAGTCTTCACGATCTATTCCACCATCACCTTTACTCTTGGTTAGATCCACTAGCCTATCCCCTTACGGGGAAGGCTGCCGATAATTGGTTCTTCTATGGAACAATGTATACTATAGCTATTCTTATATTTGGAATGAGAATGCTAATGAAGTACCGCAACAACCGTTACCAGATCATTCGTACTCTTTCTGTAATGTTTTTTCAGTTGGGATTTGCCTATATCCTCCCAAATCTTCTAAAACTTTTTCATCAACCAGAGTTTTACTTTAGCTATTTTTGGCCATTAAAGGCAGAATATCTCTATCCTTCGACTTGGGCAAACACTTATGGGGTTGGCGTCTATTTTCTAGCATTTGGAGTAGCAATGAGCTTTGTTGCAACTCCTCTTCTTACCTTTCTCTATGGAAAGAGATGGTACTGCTCATGGGTCTGTGGTTGTGGAGGTCTTGCAGAAACAATGGGAGATTCATTTCGTCAGCATTCAGATAAATCACTCCGTGCTTGGAAAATAGAAAGATGGTCAATTCATCTTGTACTTTCACTTATTACTATTACGACTCTTTCTTTATGGATCAATTCTGTTTCTTCTGGTGCACTTTTCGGAGAAATATCTCATCAGCTTTCTAAAAGCTATGGGTTTTTCATTGGAGCCATCTTTAGTGGAATCATTGGAGTCGGATTTTATCCTCTCCTTGGCTCAAGGGTTTGGTGCCGTTTTGGTTGTCCTATGGCGGCAGTTCTTGGAATGTTCCAGAAATGGTTTTCTCGCTTTCGAATCACTTCTAATGGGGAGCAATGTATTTCATGCGGAAACTGTTCTACATACTGTGAAATGGGAATAGACGTGAGATGGTATGCACAAAGGAGCCAAAACGTGATCCGAAGCTCTTGCGTCGGATGTGGAATTTGTGCGGCTGTCTGTCCTCGAGGGGTACTAAAACTCGAAAATGGATCTCTCACAAGCAGATACAATCTATCCGAATCAATCTAAGCAGTAAAAGCACATTCTTTTTGAGCCTTACTGTGAGTGTTGTAAAAAAAGGAGTGGATCTTGATATTTACTATTTTGCTGTATTTCAAAATGAAGATGATTTCCTGTTGCTCTCCCACTTCTTCCTGTTTTTCCAACAACCCGTCCTTTTTTTAGAGACTCTCCTTTCTTTACAAGGATGCTGGAAAGATGTCCATAGTGGCTTGTGTAGCCGTGAGGATGCTCAAGGATTACCAGCTTGCCATAGCCTTTTTTTGTCCCTTGGAAGAGTACTTTTCCTTTTCTTGTTGCTAACACAGGGACTCCAGATACAGAGGGAATATCGATTCCTTGATGGAAGCGAATTTTTTTTCGGAGAGGATGCTTGCGAAAGCCAAAACGACTTGATATTTTCCGATTTCCCTCTATAGGCCAGATAAATTTTCCTCTCTTCCCCCTTCTTTTCTTCTTTATGACTTGAGGAATTTTTCTAGTATTGGGTATGAGGATCATCTTCCTAGAAGAAAGCATTTCAGGGCTTTGGATCCTATTCGCTTGCAAAAGAGTGTATTCGTTTTGAGAGCTTCGCGCCATAACCTTATAGAAGTGATCTCCTTCTTTCATGCGATACTTCAGATGACGGAGAGAGTAAGGGATTTCTTTGTTTTGCTTTGAGGCTCTAAGATTAGCGGCAATTTCTTTGCGGATTTGTATCAGCTTAGGGTTTTTTCGGTTTAGATCTTTTAAGATGGCGGAGTCTTTTTTTTTGACTTGTTTCTCTGTTCCTTTGATACTCGTAACGTATGAGAAAAGAAATCCCAAAATTATGCTACATAGAATGCTTTTCACGAGATTGTTGATGACTGAAAAAACCCTATAAAGAAACAGAAACCCTATAAAGAAACAGAAACCCTATAAAGAAATAGAAACCCTATGAAGAAACAGAAACCCTATAAAGAAACAGAAACTCTCTGAGGGAATTCCTAGTTAGCTCTAGTAGATCCATCGACAGCTATGAAGAAGTTTTATCGTATTTTATTTGCAGAGGGAAACAGAGGATTACTTTCTTTAGGAGAAGCCTTACTTGCTTTTTTTATATTATATATCCTTCATTCTTATCTGCAAGCCATATCTGAACCTATCCTTGATTCCTTTCTTGAGTCCTCCTCTTCCTCTTCCTCTTCCACCACCTCTTCAAATACAAGGGGAGTCTTAGATATGGATTTTAAGGAAAATTTCTTGCGTATGCTTCAGGATTTTATTCTCTATGCATCGGTGTATGGAGGAGTGGGATGGTTCCTCTTATTTCGAGTTTTTCCGTTTACTCCAGCCTCTCCCAGAATCTTTCCGAAACACTTCCACCCTTCCATTTGCATAGGAATAGGATGTATAGCAGGAGCAATTCTCTTTATGATAGTCAGTTTTCTTTCAAGATACATAAATATAGAAAATGGAGAAATCAAAGAAGGCTCAACAAAATTTCTAGCTGACTCTCTTCAAAGTGGATTGGATATGGTTTTACTTCATCTTGTCTTTACAGCAGCTCTAACAGGAATCATAGAAGAGCTTTTTTATAGAGGATACTTGCAAAATTATCTTGAAGGAAAGTGTGGGGCTGTTCTCTCTATCTGCGTATCAGCCTCTATTTTTGCTTTTGCTCATCCTCATGCTCCTAATATCCTTATACTTTCAGGGCTTGTGTTTAGCGTTTTGTACTGGCTTTTTGGATTGGCTTCATCGATCATGGCACATATATTCTATAATGGACTCATACTCCTCTATACAGCTTTTTTTATACAAACCTAAAAGTGCAGATGTATAGCCCTTAGCTAGACAATGAGAACAATAACTATCATCGTTTTATATAGTATAATGGTTTCTTTTTTCTTTCGAGGAACTCTTCGGGCAGAAACGGTTCGTTCTTTTGCAGCATCCGTAAAACAGAAAGAAATCAAAGAATCACTAAAAAAAACGCTGCAAAAACTCGACGGAGGAAAGTTCAAAGAAAAAGATAAGACCTTCGGTTTTTCTTTCCTCTATAAAAGTACTATTTTTTCTCCTTTCAAATATAAGATTTATGGAGGGACTATTTTAGAAAATCATACGATTCTAAGACTGGAAGGAAGCTCAGGTGATGTTAGAAATATTTCGCGTATCTTTGCTCTGGAAGGAATTATCTCGCCAAAGGATCTCCCTGAAATTCATGGAAAGAAGAAGCCAAGAACCCTGCGTCGGAAGAGTCATACCGCAGGACAAGTACTAAATCTAATTTTCCCTCCGTTTAGTGTGTTGTATCAATACTTCAACTCACCTCGTCTTGGAGTATGGCAGATGGTCATTCGTGCAAGTCTCTACTTGTTATCGGATACTCTTGCTTTTCTTTTTACAGGTAATATATTTTTTACAGAGCCTTATAACTTACGAAAAAACTGGTGGTTTTTGACTCTCTGGTTAGGGGCTGGAAGAATCGGAGGAAGCATACAGACAGCTGATGTGATTCGAGGGAACAACCGTCTCTATAAACTTGGATATACCTTTTATTATTGACAGGATTTGATCCTGATACCTATCCAGTCTGATGGGATCCGAAACCCTTTCTATCCTTTACCAAGACAATCATGTACTTGCGTTGGATAAGCCCCCTGGACTTCTTTCTCAGGCTGATCAAAGTGGGACTCCAGATATCCTCAGCCTTGCAAAAGAATGGATTCGAACAACAAGCAATAAGAAGGGAAATGTCTATCTTGCCCTAGTACATCGTCTTGATCGAAATGTAGGAGGAGTCATTCTTTTAGCAAAAACCTCCAAAGCGGCGGCAAGACTCAGCAAAGAGTTCAGAGAGCAAAAGGTGATCAAGGACTATCTCGCCGTTGTGGAACGTTCTCCAGAAAAATCTCGAGGGATTCTCATAGATTGGATTCGCAAAGATGCAAAAAAAAACAAAGCCTTTCCATCTTCCCCGCAAAAACCATCTTCTCGAAAAGCATCTTTAATCTATTACATCCCTAAAGATCAAGAATTATTAGGAGATATTCAGATCCAAAGCCCAGCTCTTACACCTCCCCATCCTGTAATCGTTAAAATTCGCCTCTACAGTGGAAGGTTTCACCAAATTCGTTTTCAGTTTGCAATCCGAAACAGTCCAATCCTTGGGGATCAGAAATATGGATCCCGTGCAACTCTCCCTGGAGTTAGGCTTGCACTTCATTGCCAAAAAATCTCTATCTGTCATCCAGTAAAAAAGGAAAGACTTTCCCTAGAAAGCCCTCTCCCCGAAAGCTGGAAAAAATCTCCGCCTCAATAGTCCTATTATTTTTACAAAACTCCGTGGGTTTTATAAAAAGCTGCTGTGTCCCCTCTCTGGAGACAATAGGCTTGCCTCCTTTTGATGCAAATAGCCCGACCCTATTGTTTAGTAGATATTAACTAAAACGATAGCTAATATTTACTAGTAGGCAATCTCGTTTTTAGTAGATATTAACTAAAACGATAGCTAATATTTACTAGTAGGCAGTCTCGTTTTTAGTAGATATTAACTAAAACGATAGCTAATATTTGCTAGTAGGCAATCTCGTTTTTAGTAGATATTAACTAAAACGATAGCTAATATTTACTAGTAGGCAATCTCGTTTTTAGTAGATATTAACTAAAAGGATAGCTAATATTTGCTAGTAGGCAATCTCGTTTTTAGTAGATATTAGCTA
>JABABJ010000026.1 GCA_014238275.1 Leptospirales bacterium
AAGCAGCAGCAGCGGGAGCAACACCAGAATCAATAGCAATAGCTGTAACAGCAGCTGTAAGAGCAGCAATAGGAACAGCTGCAGCAACAGCAGGAATAACAGACCAAGCAGCAATAACTGCAATAGGAACAGCTGTAGCAGCAGCAGGGGCTGTCCAGACTGCGTTCGATAATGCTCTAGAACAAATCCTAGCTAATGATATTGGTTCTAGGGCGGTTGTAATAGCGAAGATTATTGCCAGAGACGAACCCGATGTCATAGGTCTCCAAGAAGTGAGTACTTTTACCCTTCCAGGTGGTGCTGGTGAATTGAATTTTCTTAGAGCCCTACGAAGTGCATTAACACTGGAGGGTTTGAGTTATAAAGTTGCAGTAGAAGCCAAAGGAGCAGACATAACGGTTCCTACAAGTAGAGGTATGGTCTCCTACAAGAATTCCGATGTGATTCTTGTAGAAGACAGCTTGCAAGTAAGCGATAAAGAGATTAAAGCGTATGAAGCTAGTATCCCTCCAATAACAGTAGCAGGAACTGTGTTAAGCTTTCCTCGCTCTTATGCAAGAGTTACCCTTCAAAGAGAGGGTGCCTCTCCATTCGTTGTAGTGAACACCCACCTTGAAGCAAATCCTGCTAACCCGGCGATAGGGGCTCTCCAAGCACTTCAGCTCGGACAACTTCAAACGGTTTTGACAGCTATTGAGGGACCTGTTTTTCTAATAGGAGACCTGAACAGCTTTGCACCTGATACTGGAGTTGTAGAAACTGGAGCAACAAGTACGAGTTATGAGGCACTCATTGATGCTGGATTCACAGATTCCTATCTTGAAGCAAACCCAGCTACTGAAACAACTGCTAACAGTACCTGCTGTTACAATGAGGTTTTAGATATTACTGTTGATATTACTACGTACGGACGAGTAGATCATATCCTGTATAGAGGTGAAGAGATAACTCCCTCACAAGTTAGATTTACAGGAAATGAAGCGACAGACCAAGCAAGAGTCAGGAGGACAGGTGGAGATACGAAGATATGGCCATCTGACCATTTGGGTGTTGTAGGAACATTCCCAGGTGATCTGTAGATTATATATATACATAAAATAATATATATATAGTACACAGAGTTTACTTTTGATCTGAATGATAAAGGGAGGCGTCAAGGTACGCCTCCTTTATTATTCCTTAGAGAACCACCCCTACTCTTCCAAGATAGGGTGACTCTCTCCCCCTTCATTTTTTTACAATATAGCCAATTTCTTCTTGCATTCTAATGCAAGCCAATAAGATTGAGTCCTTTCGTTCATTTTGACAATGAAGGAAGAGACAGGGAAATCCCTATCTCTTCAAAAATTTAATAGGAGTTTAATTTTTTTAGAATTATGGTTAAAAAATATCTAATTTTTTTGTGGCTACTTGTTTTTACAGGTGGCTTTGTTAATATCCTTTCTTGTGCAAGCGATAATGGTAGTCCTGGTGATTTGCGTATCAGTACTCAGAATCTTTATCTAGGTGCGGATTTAAGTCCCGTAGTGACAGCAATAGCAACAATAGCAGCAGGAGGACTAGCAAATCCTAGTGTTTTTATTACTAATGCTCTGGATGATATCAGGGCTAATGATATTCCTTCTAGGGCTGTTGCAATAGCGCAGATTATTGCAAGAGAAGAACCCCATGTAATAGGTCTCCAAGAAGTAAGTAGCTTTAAATTTCCAGATGGTGATGAATTCAATTTTCTTTTGCCCCTACAAAGTGAATTAACAAAGGAGGGTTTGAATTATAAAATTGCAATAGAAGTCAAAGGAGCAGATATAACGCTTCCTGTGACTAATCCTGATGGAAGTGCTGGTATGGTCTCCTACAAGAGTTCCAATGTGATTCTTGTAGAAGACAGCTTGCAAGTAAGCGATAAAGAGATTAAAACGTATAATATGAATCTTCCTCCAATATCACTAGGAGGAACTGTGTTAAGCTTTCCTCGCTCTTATGCAAGAGCTACCCTTCAAAGAGAGGGTGCCTCTCCATTCGTTGTAGTGCACACCCACCTTGAAGCAAATCCTGCTAATTCGGATATAGAGATAATACAAGGAATTCAGGCTATAGAGCTAGGATTGGTTCTAGCTCGGATTACGGACTATCCTGTCTTTCTAATAGGAGACCTGAACAGCTTTGCACCTGATACTGGAGATGCTGCAACTGGAGCAACAAGTAGGAGTTATGAGGCACTCGCACTCATTGCGACTGGACTCACAGATGCCTATCTTGAAGCAAACTCAGCTACTGAAACAACTGCGAATAGCACCTGTTGTTTCGAAGCAGACTTAAATATTACTGCTGAGATTACAGATTATGGACGAGTTGACCATATCCTGTATAAGGGTGAAGGGATCACAGCCTCACAAGTTAGATTTACAGGAAATGAAGTGGGAGACAGAGTAACCACAAGTACATCACCAGCAAGAACGATATGGCCATCTGACCATTTGGGTGTTGTAGGAACATTCTCAGGTGATTTGTAGATTAAGGGATGGTGCCAAGGTACGTCTCCCCTTTCCTTTTTTTATGAAGAAGGAATAGACAGGAAATCTCTTTGTCCCCTCTGTTCTAGTCGCGTTTTAGAACGGCTAGAAAGGCTTCTTGGGGTATATCGACCCTCCCTATCTGTTTCATTTTTCTCTTGCCTTCTTTTTGCTTTTCCAGTAGCTTTCTTTTGCGTGTAATATCTCCTCCATAGCATTTTGCAGTGACATTTTTACGAAGCGGGGAAATATTTTCGCGGGCAATGACCTTAGAGCCAATGCTTGCTTGAATCGGTATCTGAAACTGATGTCGAGGAATCAAATCCTTCAGCCTTTCAATTAAGCGCCTCCCTCTCTGCTCAGCTTGGCTCTTATGAACGATGCTTGCAAGTGCATCTACAGGCTCACCGTTAACTAAAATATCAAGTTTCACGAGGGTATTTTCCGAAAAACCAGCGGATTCATAATCCAAGGAGGCAAAACCACTCGAACAAGACTTCAGTCTGTCATAAAATTCAAAGATCAACTCAGCAAGGGGAATATGATACATCAGTTCAACCCTTTGATTGGCAAGATAGCTAATGTTTAGTTGTATACCACGCTTTTCCTGTAAAAGTGCAAAGATCTTTCCCAAATAAGATTGCGGTGTAATGATCACAGCCTTTGCCATAGGCTCTTCCATTCGAGTGATTTGTGTGGAATCTGGCCATCGGGAGGGATTATCTATCAGTAGCTCCTTTCCTTTCGTATCATAAAGACGATAACAGACAGAGGGTGCTGTGCTAAGAAGGTCGAGATGAAACTCACGCCTAAGCCTTTCTTGAATGATTTCCATGTGAAGAAGTCCAAGGTACCCAACTCGAAGCCCAAAACCAAGGGCTGGAGAGCTCTCTTGTTCAAAAGAAAGGGAAGAATCATTTAGCTTGAGTCTATCCATAGCATCCTTAAAATTCTCAAAATCATCCCCTTGTATTGGGAAAAGACCCGCAAATACCATAGGGCATGCCTCTCGATAGCCAGGGAGAGGATCATCTGAAGGATCATCTGCATTCGTTACTGTATCTCCTACTCGGGTATCTTCAATGGTTTTTATGCCAGCGATTACGTATCCCACCTCTCCTGTCTTGAGCTCTGGAACGGGTTGGTTGCAAAGGGATGATATTCCTATTTCATTCGTTTGGAATTTCCTCCCTGTACTCATCATCTGTATTTTATCTCTGGTTTGGAGAGAGCCATCAAAGATACGTATCTTCATCACAGCCCCCGCAAAGGAATCATAATAAGAGTCATAGACAAGAGCTCGAAGAGGAGCTTGACTGTTTCCTTGAGGTGGCGGAATAATATCTGCAATTCGATCTAAAAGCTCTATAACATTTTCACCAGTACGAGCTGATACAGGAATGGCAAGTTCAGGATCCAATCCAAGACTTTCCTGAATGAGATTACGAGTCCTATTTATATCTGCAGAAGGGAGGTCAATTTTATTGATTACAGGAAGTATGCTTAGTTGATTCTCCATAGCCAGATAGAGATTGGATAGGGTCTGAGCTTCGATTCCCTGAGAAGCATCCACCAGTAAAAGTGCTCCCTCACAAGCAGCTAGAGAACGAGATACTTCGTATGTAAAATCAACATGGCCAGGGGTATCAATGAGATTGTACAAATATTCTTTACCATCAGAGCGACGTTTCCATTGAAAAGAAACAGAATTGGATTTAATGGTAATACCCCTCTCTCTCTCAAGCTCCATGCTGTCTAAGACCTGATCCTTCTGGGTTCGAGCATCTGTGACCTGAGCAAGCTCTAAAATACGGTCAGCAAGGGTGCTTTTACCATGATCAATATGGGCTATAATCGAAAAATTTCGTACTGATTCATTCTTTCCATTCATCTTACGATACATCTATGACCTCAGAGGGCTTTTCGTGTCAAGCTCATTTATCAAACTTGTGGGTGTATGAGAAAATACTCGGCAAATATGAAAGAGGTTTTCTCTATTTTTGCCGAATCTAATAACAGTGGGATGTGTGAATTGTAGCTTTCTGTTTTATAAGGGAATATACAGACAGCTTTGTGGATTCATTGTACTGATTTTTTTCCTTTTATTGCCTCATCATAGCTTTGGAAAAAACAGCGAGAAGAAATCAAAACGATACATAGATAAGAAAAATAATAAAGAAGGAGTTGATTGGATCAGAGGTGAGGTGTATTCCTCTGCTAAGATCGTTCTTCCTCTTCTGAATCACCCTGAGAATCGTAGCTGGAAAAATTTTTCCAGCATAGCAGAAGCAAGGGAAGCCGCACGTTTGCAAGCCAAAGAAAAGGCAGAAATTCGTTTAACCTCCCTGATTTATGAACTAAGACTCAATTCTTATCTGCGAATTTCTGAGCTTCTCCAAAAAGATCAACATTTTCTCAAAAGAATGAGTAGCCTTCCCTCTCGCTTTATCATAGCAGAAAGACGTACAGGAGAGGGCTATGTGATTCTGACTCTCAGGATGCCTTTTTTAGGAGCGAAAGGACTCTACAGCCTCTTACTCCATCAAGGCTATGCCTCTGAAGAGCCCCCTGAAATTGAGCATTCATCCCCTCCCGATTCTATCAGTAGCTTGATCTTTGATCTTCGCCATCTCAAAGATTTTCAACCCTCTTTGACACCAAGCATTTATACTCGACAAGGAAGAAAAATTTACTCACCTGAGATTGCAGGACGTCAGTGTACAGTCCAAACTGGTATGGTTTCCTATCGCACATCTCTTGAAAAGGCTCAAGATGATAAAAGAGCTGGGAATCACCCCTATTATAGCTTTGCATTGGGGCTAGCAGGACCTGGCCGAAGTAGTTTTAGCCTACAAGATAGCGATTCTCAAAGGATATTGGGTAGCATCTCCGGAAGGAATACATTAAAGCAGTGCAAGATATTTTTGCTTATCCAATAGAATTTTAAGCTATTGGATAGCCAAACATAAGCGAAAGAGAGGCTTCTACACACTTTTTCAAGAAGAAACTAGACAGTAAAAGAGAATCTTAGGAATCTGCCGAGAGCATTCTTGAGAGCTTTCTAAGGAAAGAAGATGAAATCTACTCGATATATTTTTATTACAGGAGGTGTTTGCTCTTCTTTAGGGAAAGGGGTCACAACAGCTGCCTTAGGTTGCCTTCTGGAAAACAGAGGCTATCAGATCACTATGCAGAAAATGGATCCCTACATCAATATAGACCCTGGAACCATGAGCCCTTTTCAGCATGGAGAGGTCTATGTAACCGACGACGGTGCTGAAACAGACCTTGATTTGGGTTATTATGAGCGTTTTACAACTCAGACACATTTGGGACACAGAAACTCTATTAGTACAGGTCAAATTTATAATACTGTAATCCAGCGTGAAAGAAGAGGAAACTATCTTGGGCGCACTGTCCAAGTAATTCCCCATATTACGAATGAAATCAAGAATCGAATGACGGATCTTACACGCGAGAAGCATATAGACTTTGTGATCGTGGAAATAGGGGGAACGGTAGGCGATATCGAAAGTGTTCCATTTTTAGAAGCCATACGTCAGATGAGGAGAGAAAGAGGAGTATCTCATGTATGTTTTATCCATCTCACTCTCATCCCTTCCATCTTTGCGGCGGGGGAAGCAAAAACGAAACCTACCCAGCATAGCGTCAAAGAACTCCTTACTTTTGGAATACAACCAGATATATTAGTTTGTCGAGCCTCTCAAACTATCTCCAAGGAGATGCAAGAAAAGCTCTCTCTTTTTTGCAACGTCCCTGAAAAAAATATCATATCTGCCAAGGATATAGAACGGACCATCTATGAAATACCTGAAATGTATCGCAAAGAAGGACTGGATCGAGCAGTCTTGGAACACTATCAGCTCCCTCACCCTCGCCTTGATTTCAAAAAATGGGAAAAAATCATTCAAATTACAGCCAGATCCAGAAAAAAAGTCAAAATTGTAATATGTGGTAAATACATAGCTTTACAGGATGCTTATCGCTCTGTCTATGAAGCCTTGGTTCATGGTGCTATTGCAAATCAAAGGGAAGAGGAATTTATCAAAATCGATCCAGAGGAATTAGAAAAAAAGGGAACTTCATCTCTCCTTGCTGATGCACAAGGTTTATTAATTCCTGGTGGTTTCGGAGGAAGGGGCGTAAAAGGAAAACTTCTCGCTATAGAATATGCTCGCAAAAAAGACATTCCTTTCTTAGGTATCTGTATGGGAATGCAATGTGCAATCATCGAATTTGCACGCAATGTACTGAAATGGAAGGATGCGAACTCCACCGAATTTGATCCCAATACGGCTTATCCTGTCATTTCTCTGTTAGAAGAGCAACAGGGATTAGATCAAAAAGGAGGAACGATGCGACTAGGAAGCTATTCCTGTATACTTGAGAAAGGGACTCTTGCCTTTCGAGCTTATGCTGAGGAGGAAATACGCGAGAGACATCGCCATCGTTTTGAGTTTACCCTTGCATATAAAGAAGAATTTCGAAGCAAAGGGATGATCATTTCAGGAATGAGTCCAGATAAACAGCTCGTTGAGGTCATAGAATTGAAAGATCATAAATGGTTCATTGGCGTCCAATTTCATCCTGAATTCCGTTCCAAACCAGTGAATGTCCATCCCCTTTTTCGTGATTTCATTGCGGCCTCTATTACAACAAAACCACTTTCTTGACCTCGTAAAAGCTAAAAAAGATGAAGATACAGGAGCGAACATTCTTAAAAGAGACTCAAATAGGTGGAGAAAATCCCTTCTTTTTGATCGCAGGTCCTTGTGTAATTGAAAGCCGTGATATGATATCCAGAGTATGCGAAACTGTGAAAAAAGTTACGGAAGAACTTGGGATAGTATATGTTTTCAAGAGTAGTTTTGATAAGGCAAACCGTTCCTCAGGAGAAAGTCTCAGGGGACCAGGTCTGGAGGCAGGCCTCCGTGATTTAGAATACATTAAAAATCATTTTGATGTACCAATCCTGACAGATGTCCATGAGGTAAACCAAGTTTCTTCTGTTGCAGAAATAGCTGATATACTTCAGATACCAGCTTTTTTATGCCGCCAGACGGATCTCTTGAGTGAATGTGCACGAACAGAGAGATGGGTCAACGTTAAAAAGGGACAGTTCCTAGCTCCTTCAGATTGTAAAAGTATTATCGAAAAAATCCGAAGCTGCGGCTCAGAAAGGTTTTTGATAACCGAGCGAGGGACATCCTTTGGGTATCATGATTTAGTTTTTGATCCCCGCTCTATTGAAATCCTACACTCTCATAACATACCTGTCATAATGGATGGGACCCATAGTACACAAAGAATCGGGGGAGGAAAAGAAAGCGGGGGGAATAGAGACCTTGTACCCCTCTTGACACGGACAGCCGTAGCTGCGGGGGTAGAGGGAGTTTTTATGGAGCTTCATCCCGATCCATCTCAGGCATGGTCTGATGCTGCAAGCCAATATTACTTGGATAAGGCTCCTGAACTGATTCGAAAACTTTATGACCTTGATAGATTTATCAAGACCCATCCCATTCTTTGATTACAGATTCTCTAATACAAATCCATACTTTTCATAAGGGACATAATACGTTTCACGTGCAACAAAAGGGAGTAGAGACAAAATCACAGATTTTTCGATTAAGGATTCACTCTTTCGGAAAAGGAAATATCTCGCAAATCGATACGGATCTTATCTCCTTTTTGGATGAAGAGAGGAACCATTACCTCGCCTCCTGTCTCTACAGTAATTCTCTTTCGTGCAGTTCCCACTGTATCTCCTTTCAGAGCATCTTCAGCATAACTGACCTCTAGTTCGATAAAATTTGGGGGTATCACACTAATAGCTTTTCCTTCATGAAAATTGATCTCAAAGTGTGCTGATTCTTTCATGAAAGGAAGAATATCTTCAATCATCTCTACTGGGATGGAAAACTGCTCGTAATCATCTTTGTCCATAAAGACAATAGAATCACCATCTCTATAGAGAAACTGCATATAACGTTTCTCCAGTTCAGCATCTTCGACCTTCTCGGATGACTTGAAAGTGCGTTCAATTATATTTCCCTTGGGAATATGCTTCAACTTCGTCCTTACAAATGCACTTCCCTTTCCTGGATTTACAAATTGAGAAAAACTTACAGAATATAGCACTCCTCCTATTTTGAGAACAAGTCCTTTTTTAATATCAACAGCTTGTATCATATTAGTTGAATCCTGCCTTTCAATCAAGCCTACAATAGGCAATAGAAAGGCAATAGAAAGGCAGTATTTTTTATTCCAGCTTCCTGTCAAATATTTTATATTGGAGGATATTTATATTAGAGGATTATGAAATCCACGGTGAGAAGGCTTACGGTGAGAATGCTACAGTAAGAAACCCACTTAGGATGTGAGAAATCCCTCTGAAGACGGAAACAGGGATTTCTCACGAAGCTATACTTACTGGTTTTTGACGTATATTTTGATTTGCCATAAAAAGCTCAGGACAATATTGATAAAGGGTAAGAAGCTGCATAAGAGTGAAATCAGGGCCAAGATAAGAAAACACAGAGCTTACCACTTTCCAGTCTTCCCAGGTATCTATGGTTAATCGAGGACTTTCGCTAAATGGAAGAGTTGCTCCAAAAGGATGCCCAGGACACCTAAGATCAAACAAATGAGGATTCCTTTTTATATGAAGACTCACATGTTCCTTATACGAGGGAGAATCTGGCAAAGGAGTCTTCATCAAAGCATCAAAACGAAAGGCCTCTACTGCTGTCCCTAAGGGAAGTCCCGAAAAAGAAAGAAAATCCCCTCCTCCTGCAATCAAAGCAGAAATAGTCTGGCTTGCTACTTCTGGATCCACACATGGATTATCAGCTGTGGCTCGCACAATGATATCCAAATTCCAATGAGAAGCTGCCTGACGATACCTCTGACGAACATCCTTCTCTGAGCCATGAAAGAAAGCTATCGAGCGATCTTCACACCATTGTATCAGCTCTTGATCTTTAGAAGGTACAAGAAGAACCGTAGGGAAATTACTGTCTATACGGGAAAGCCTTCGATAGACATGCTCCAAGAGAGAAAAACTTTGTTCGTCAGGTATTCCTTGATAGATCTTCCTAGGGAATCGAGTGGAATTGCTTCGAGCTTGGATTAGGATTCCTATACGTGGAAACTTCATACTTGGTTTTCTCTATCGTCTACAGAGTAAAGCAAGTATACAATAGCAACTAAAATATCAAATCTTTCTTGTAAAAACATAAAGTTGTTTTCAAGTGGCTAGACTCTTTTTTTTTCTCCTAATAGTAAAGATTTTTTGACTCAAAACTGCTTATTTTTCGATAACTAATGAAATATTCTCCTAAAGAAGCTTCTATCATTTTTTATGATGGAGAATGTATTTTTTGTAGCAGGTGTGTCCATTTTGTTTTAGCTAGGGATCATAAGCATATCTTTCGTTTTGCAGCACTTCAGGGGAAGACAGCCCATTCTCTTCTTCCAAAAGAGCTCATTTCTCAGCCAGACTCAATTGTATTATATGAAAACACAAGAGTTTTTCTTCGTTCGAAAGCTGTTTTACAGATCCTCAATCGACTTGGAGGAGGATGGAAAGTGGCATCTTTGATAGGAAAGATGATCCCGTCCCCTATCCTGGATTTTTTCTATCGTTGGATAGCAAATCATCGCCTGAATAAAAAATTTCAAAAAAATGTGCAAGGCTCTTGTCAAATACTTTCTTCTGAGGAAAAGAGGTGGTTTTGGGACTGAAAATCATTCGGGCGTTTTGTACAAAAATCTACTGCTTGCAAAATATAACGAGCTTCTAATCCCTTCCAAAACACAAGCCATGATTCTACCCTCTGAAATCCATCTGCAAGTCGAAAGTAACGGTTTTTCATAGGATTCAGTTCAGAGCAACGCCAAAAGATCTTCTTATGCCTCTCCTCGATTCTTAACCAGAGATCCTCTGCTAGCCCAAATCCTCTTTTTTCTTTCCTTACTGCAAATTTAGACAAATAAAACCCAAAAGGATGTACTTCCAATAGAGCTGCTGCATGGTATTTTTCTTGTATATAAAAATCTGAGACTTTCTTCAAAATGCTATCGTCTCGTAAAGAAGACTGAAAACTTCCCCTTAACAGATCTTTCAATAGCAAAGTATTGGTATCTTCTATTTTGCTAAAATATAAAATATTACTTTTTTTCCGGAAAATAGAAGCTTGCCTTTGCAAAGTGAAAATTTCTCGAATAAGATCATGAAAGGAAGTAATAAAAATAGTAAGTTTTTCTGCTGAAAACACAATCTCTTGGCAAAACCCTAGTATCTCTCGTTCCTGATGGGAATAGCACTTAGATATACCATCAGCATAGATATAAGGAATCAATCTTCCCTCCAAATCCAGAATAGCCCCTCTCTCCCTAAGCAAATAAAAGTGATGTCCCAAAAAAAGAAAGTTTTCTACTGCTTTTTTGAGAGGTAGATTTTCGAGGAAGAAAAGCGGGCAAAGTTTTTTTTCCAAAGCTTCATTGATTTTTTTTTTTAATGAAAGTAGAAGATAAGATTAGTTCTGGATTGAGTCGGATCGTACAAAAAAGGCTTTCATTTTTTCCGTTTTCTTCTATCATAGAATGAATCTCTGTGGAATACTCCTTCCCAAGGATCGCAACAGGATTCATACAGGACTTAATGAGCAATCGAAAGGTCATTTGCAAACTCTCTTGATTCCTAAGCAATTCATCTTCCTCAAAGTAAAGGATCATTGGAAGAAAGGAAGGAGGTACTTGTGCGACTCTTCTCTCATAATCTTTTCCTCCGATACTTTTGAGAAAAAACTGTAATTCTTTAGCAAAAGAAATCATCAAACTAAAGAAGAGCTCAACGATTGATAAGCAAAGGATCAAAAAGAGAGCTTTTCATTACCGCTCTAAGATCATATTCCTGTATCTCCAATACAGAAATTGTTTTTTGCTCTAAGTCTACAACCTTGTACAATGAAGGGAAAGATAAGACTTCTTCCTTCCTTGACGAACGGTTATAGACAGGTGTTTCGTAAAAGATATAAAGACTCCTCCTTAGTATATCCTTTGCATCATAAGAATCAATGACTTGAGGACGATTCATATTCAGAAGATCACTTTGTGTCTGAAAAAGAAGGCTGATCCTTGGGAAGGGAGAAGAAACGATGGATTTCAAGCGAATCTTAGGAACAAGAAGACCATCATCCTTAGCGACTCTATCCTTACGATAGGAAAGTTCATAAGAAGATTCCACAAGCTCTACAAAATGAAATCCACTTCCAAGCACACAGCAAAACCTTCCCTTCCCTTCCTTCTTGTGAAGGATTCCTCGCAATGGATCCCATACTAAAATTTTTTTTCCTTTTTCCAGATAGAGAATCTTATTTACAAGTCGATTGGGAGGGTCAAAAAAAAAATACAAAGAACTATTTTTTTGATGATACATCCTGAATCTAATGCTACGTTTTTTTCCTAAAAGAGTTTGTAGAGGCTTTTTAGATATTTTTCCTGAAATTTTTCTTTGAACTGTGATTCTTCCATTGTATAATCCATCAGGGTACTGAAAATCTCTATCAAGCTTTTTTAGGGAAGAATCCTTTTTTATCTGAGCATAAAGAATAGAAGAAGTGATCCATTTCGCCTCCAATTGCAAAAAAAACAAAAGGAAAAAAATAAAACAACGATTCAAAAGCAATAGGGTCTTCAAGAAACTGTCAAACAATGGAAAAAAATATCAGGACTCATCTGGCCAAAGAGTTTTCAAATCCAAAGTCCAGAAAAATTTTGGAAACTTCACAGAGACTTAGACTATAGTTTTCCCGTACGAACCTCTGGATGATTATTACGGTACCAGTGGATTAAATCTGTCATTGAACATAATCCATATACTTTCTCTTTACTTATAATAGGAATAGTTCTTACTGCTTTTTGGACCATCACGTTTAGAACATCTCTTAACAAAGTACCCGGAGGAAGATGAATGAATTCTTTTTCAGCAACAATTTCTCCAACAGAAATTCGGAGAAAATCACGATCTAGATCAAAAACCTCTTCGTAGCCAAGCCTCAATAAATCAAAGCAAGTAACCATATTAAATGGTTTACCGTCACGAATGATCATCAATCCCAAAAAACCATTCTCTAAAAGAATACGCGAAGCCTTCGCTGCAGTATCATGATAATCACAACTTAACACATCTTTCGTCATCACATCATCCACAACAGCCTCAAGCATCTTCTGAGTCCTTTCCAAAAGTTTCTTTTTTAATTCTTCCTTTGACATTCCTTAACCATCCATTACAAATTGAAATATTTTTCTTTGAATCAACTCTTGATTGATTTTCCTTTGAATACGCATTTGTATATTGGCAGCAGCCTCGACAAGAAATTTTTCTTGTCGGAAATCTTGTTTGGCATATTTTTCCAGACTTAAGGGCTTTAAGAAAATGATCTTCCATTGGGCTGGGAAAGGAATTAGGTTTAATGGGAGAGGAATTTTAGCTCCTATATATTTCTCTGTCCAGTCAATGGTTCCTA
Source organism: Leptospirales bacterium (assembly GCA_014238275.1). Classification (GTDB taxonomy): domain Bacteria; phylum Spirochaetota; class Leptospiria; order Leptospirales; family Leptonemataceae; genus JABABJ01. The sequence goes on from JABABJ010000026.1 coordinate 13,067, forward strand.
AGTTAATATGAGTCTCTTCGGCTCCAATGATACAACAAGGAACGATCCTTGCCTTGCTAAGAGCAGCAAGAGCAATAAATCCAGGATTAAAATCCTGAAGCTGATACATTTTTGTACTTGGCTTAAAGTTTCCTTCCTCTGCTTCAGGAAATAGAAGCAACAGATTATTCTTTTTAAGAACTCTTACAGCTTTCTTGAAATCTTGAGGAATATAGGCAAGTTTTTGCAATATAGTGGCAAGTAATTCATTTTTATGCCAAAAGTTGTGACTCATTGTTCGCGGAATACGAGATGCCTTCTGAAATATTTCATTCTGAAGAATAAAAGCATCCCATCCCCATACACCACTATGATTCGCAACAATGATTACAGAGCCTCGTTTGGGGATATTTTCGATTCCCTCTGTTTCTAGCCTAGTGTAGCGTCGAAGGGACTCTAAAAAGGGAGGAATAGCTTTTTTCAAAAATGGATTCAAATAGCTCATTTTACTTTTTCCTTGCAAATCTCAAGCCTCAGAAACAACCTAAAGAGTCCATATCTTTCGCTTTCATTTTCTTTACAAGGATTTTTTTATCATGCGTATTTTTTTTGGTAAATTAGCACTCTAAAAACTGCCAAAGAATCTATGGGTTTGATACGACTTTTTAAAATATTGCTTGCAAGATAGGAGCATGTTAAAACCTCTGGTAGAGATGGGCAAATGGGAACTAACAATAAAATCATAGAATATCTAAATCAGATCCTAAAAAATGAACTGACCGCTGTCCATCAGTTCTTCCTTCATTCTAGGATGTATCAGAGTTGGGGACTTACAAAGCTTGCGGCAAAGGAATACGAAGAATCATTGGATGAGATGAAACATTCAGACGCACTAATCCAACGCCTTCTTTTCTTAGAAGGAAATCCAAACCTACAGGAAATGAAGCAACTTCGTATTGGGAAGAATGTAAAAGAAGCTCTTCAATTTGATCTCAAGTTAGAAAAAGAGGCAGCAACTGATTTGAACTCTGCTATCGCAGAATGCGAAGCTCTTCAAGACTTTAGTACAAGAGACCTTCTCTTAAGCATCCTCAAGAGCGAAGAGCTTCATTTGGAATGGCTTCAAACACAGCTCCATCTCATTAGTCAAATCAGCTTGGAAGGATTCATTCAAACCCAAATTGCTTAGATTCTATAACTAACTATATTACCATAAGAACTCAAAATTTATGGATTTGTGGACTCTTGATAAGAAAAGAAGTCCTTTGATTTCCTCATATCTAATTTTTGTCGGTTTCCCCGAACAAAAAAGCCGAATGATGAGTGTAGATGCAAAATCTTGCTTCTCTCAATCATCTTTCCTATCCATTTTCCTGCCCTCTAAAAGAAGGTATCCTCTGGACTTCAAAACAGAGGCAAATGCACAGCCTTCATTATGCCATTAGCTATCGGGGAGCCTTTAAGCCTGAGCTACCAGATTTTTTTATCCAAAATTATCTTCACTCTTCCCAAAAGGATGCAGTTGTTTTGGATCCTTTTGGCGGGAGAGGAACAACTTCCCTCCAAGCAAATCTTTTGGGGTTTCGAGCCATCCATAACGATCCTAATCCGCTTTCTGTCTTTATTGCCAAGACTCGAGGAAATGTTCCTTCTCAAGAGAAATTAATGCAAAGAGTTCATTTACTTGACTTGAATCGTAAAGTGATAATCTGCGAAAAAGATAAAAAACGTCTTTCTCCTTTTTTCCATAAGAAGACTCTCCAAGAAGTATCTTCGATTCGTAGAATTTTGAAGTCTAACATGAAACAAAATGATCCAGAACTTAACTATATAGGATTGACAGCTCTTTCTCGGCTTCATGGTCATTCAGATGGATTTTTTTCTGTTTATTCTTTTCCTCAAATTTCTATTATGCCTTCTGTTCAAAGAAAGAATAATCTTCGCCTAAATCAATCTCCTCAGTACAAGGAGGTAAAAGCAAGGATTATACGCAAAATGAAAACAGATCTCTCTTCTCCCTTTCCTGAATATTTTCATCAGGTCTCTGCAAAAAATCTCTATTTTCAGCAAGATGCTCGATCTATTTCGAATCTTCCTCGAAACTCTGTAGACTTGATCGTAACCTCTCCTCCCTTTTTAGACAAGATAAACTATAGACAAGATAATTGGATGCGTTTCTGGTTTTTAGGATTGGAAGAAGAGCTAGAAAAGAAAGACTTAGCAATGATTTCGGATTTGAAAGAGTGGTCCTACTTTATGAAAGATGTAATGTTAGAAATGGGACGCCTTTTAAAACCAAAATGCTTTGCTATCATTGAAGTAGGCGAAGTGAATGTAGGAAAAACACATTACAACCTAGATGAGTCTCTTGTAAAAATGTTCCCTATGAAGGTGGAAGGAGGATATCTTCAAGCACATGAAGTTTTGATCAACAGGCAAAATTTTACAAAGCTTTCCAATTGCTGGAAGGTTCAAAACAATAAGAAGGGAACCAACACAAACCGCTGTCTTATACTACAAAAATTAACCTGTGCTTAGAAAGTATGTCCAAGCTCAAAAAAGTCTTCCTGATTCCGAAAAAATCCTATCTAAATCCATAAAAACTGCCGATGGGCTTAGATAGAGAGGAAGAGCCATCCTGAAACCTGTCTCTTAGACCATCAAACTTGACTCTCATCTCGTACATTGTACCAAATCCAAGGAACTAATTTATTTATACTAGAGGAATGATATAGAAATTTTTTATGATACGCTCTCTCTGGACATCAGCAAGCGGTATGACAGCACAACAGTTTCATATCGATACCATTGCAAATAACCTTTCTAATGTCAATACAACTGGTTTCAAGAAAAATCGTGCAGATTTTGAAGACTTAATTTATCAGCATCAGGTTTTGGCGGGAACTCCTTCTACTGCTGTTTCTGAAATTCCCACAGGAGTCCATGTTGGGCACGGAGTACGAGTAGCTGCAACTCAAAAGATATTTGAAATGGGTAATCTTCAAGCTTCAGGAAATAAGTTTGATCTTGCTATTGATTCACAAGTTGGTTTTTTTAAGATTCTTTTGCCAGATGGAACTTTTTCCTATACTCGTGATGGAAGCTTTAAGATTGACTCAAGGAGGCAGATCGTTACTTCCAATGGTTATCTTCTAGAGCCTCCAATTACTCTTCCTGAAGATGCTGTGAATCATACCTTTCAAGTATCTGAGCTTGGTGAAGTAACAGTTCGTCTTGCAAACGATAATAATCCCACACGAATTGGCCAGTTGGATCTCTTTCGCTTTGTAAATCCAGCAGGGCTTAAGGCTATTGGTAAAAATCTTTATAAAATAACCCCCGCAAGTGGAGAAGAAATACAAGGAACCCCATCTTTAGAAGGAATGGGAGGGATTCTTCAGGGATTCCTCGAAACTTCTAATGTAAAACTTGTAGAAGAAATGGTAAACATGATTGTAGCCCAAAGAGCCTATGAATCCAATTCTAAGGCAGTTACAACCTCTGACTCTATGCTTGGAACAGCAATTGCAATGAAACGATAAAGCTAACACTCCTAAAAACCAAGATATTACAAAATGAAAATGTTGATTCAGAATGAATCATTCAAGAGAATGATTCTTTTTATTCCTCTTCTCTTTTTTGTTTCTCCCCTCTTTGCTTACAACCTATATCTTTCTGATAAGGTCAAGACAGTCGATACAAAAATCAATCTCAATCAAATTGTACGAGTTCATGGAAAAGATGCAGGAGATATAGGAAAAACCATCCTTTTTTCTAGTCTGCAAAAACCCTATTATCTTTCTGCTGTGGAATTGCATACAAAATTGAACCCCTCTCCAGAAAAGATATATGGAAAAGGAGTATGGATCTTTCCTAAAGCTCAAACCTTTACTTCCTCAAAACTCCAAAATATTCTGGAAAAACAAATGAAAGAAATGTACGGCAAATCTAAAATACTCGATGAATTAGATATTCAAGTGCAAAAAGACACGGTAATAGCTCTTCCTTCCTCTGATTTCATATTAAAATATCAACTTTCCAAACGAATTCAAAACTGGAAATTAGGTAAGAGAGTTATCTCTCTTGATTTATATCCCAAGGGTACATCCAAAAAAAGAGTTTTTTATCGCTTTCAGATACCCATTGTGATTCACCAATGGATTCAGGCAGCTATAGCAAATAAGGATCTTTTCATTGGGCAAAGAATTTCAGAAGATGATTTCTCATGGGAACGAAGGAGTATTTTCGATGAATCCATACGATATGCATCATTCAATCTAAACAAGAGAAGAGTTATGACGTCGGTGAGTAAGGGACAGGTTCTCACCAATTCAAATGTACAACCGATTCCTTCTGTATTTCGTGGTCAAAAAGTGAGGCTTGTTTATCAGAAAGGGTCACTTGTCTTTCGTTTCATAGCTGTTGCTATGAGTCCTGGGGACATAGGTGAAAATATATCTATAAAAATCATCTTCTTAGATGGAAGACAGTCACTCCCAAGAAAGGCTCGAATATTATCTGAAAAAGAAGTTGAACTTATAGATAAAGAATACTTGTCTGGAAATTGATGAAAGAGAAAAGAATGAAGAAGATGCCTCTTGAGAAAATATCTCTTGGGAAAATACCTCTCAAGAAAATATCTCTTGGGAAAATACCTCTCAAGAAAATATCTCTTGGGAAAATACCTCTCAAGAAAATATTTTTTGGGAAAATACCTCTCAAGAAAATATTTTTTGGGAAAATATTTTATGGACTCTCTCGGTACAGAAAATCAAGAAGGATTTTCCTTAGTATCTTTGTTTCTATTTCTTGCCTGACTATCACAATCCCATTGATGATTCTTTCTGCTCAGAGCCTCTGGCAAGATCACAATCCCTATATATTGGGAACTAATATCCGATCTGGAATGGTATTAAAATTAGAGATAGATGAACCCGTCCAGATCATATATGATTATGAGAATCTCACGGATGAAAAGATTGATCTCAACCTAGTTCCAGATAGAACTATTACTTCTTTTCTTCCTCCTGCAGAGTTTAAAAGGAGTATTATAAAAAAATATACAAATCGCCTTCGCTCTCGAAGCCGAATTAAATTAAAAATGGCAGTAACAGTCTTGTCTGATCCAGTTCAGAACATTGTTACCATCTCGGGAACGAAGTACTTGGGACAAGAAAATAATATCAGCAGGCAACAAATCGAAGTGAATGGGAAGGTTCATATTGAAGATATTGGATCCAATCGGAACATTCACTCGAATCATATAGCAGATCTAAGGATCGTTATCATCGGAGCTCCCGTCCCTCGAAGTCGAAACTTCCAGCTTAACCAAAAACAACAAGAACAACAAGGGCAGGCAGGACAACAAGGACAGACAGGACAACAAGGACAGACAGGACAACAAGGACAGACAGGACAACAAGGGCAGACAGAGCAAGCTCCCTCCGCTAGCCTTACAGACGAAGAAAAAAGACAGCTCCTCTTGGAATATATCAATCGTCTTTTAGGAGAAAGCCAGTAGTTTAGAACGAAATGAATAAGAAATCTTTAAATCCTTCGTTATTATATTTTAGCCTGTTTACTTCTGGTATCATGATCATTTGCTTTTGCTCGAATTCTATATCCTCGCAGCCTTCTTCTGACCAAGAATCTCTTAAAACAAACCCTCCAGATAAAGAAGGAGTCCTCCTCAATGATCTTGCACGTATAGAGGGGATTCGAAGCAATCAACTTTTAGGCTATGGAATTGTAGTTGGACTCAGAGGGACAGGAGATACTCGATCGAAATTTGCTTCTTCTTCTATTCAAAATCTTCTAGGAGGTCTCGGACAGAAACAAGAACCAGTTCGCCTTACAGAATCACGAAACATTGCTGCTGTTTTGGTCACAGCAGAGATACCTCCATTTGCAAACCCAGGCGATCGTTTAGGAGCAACTGTATCCTCAATAGGTGACGCTCGATCCTTGGAAGGAGGAGTTTTGATCCAAACTCCTCTATACGCAGGTAATAAGAAAATTTATGCAGTAGCTCAGGGAAGCCTGACATCTGGAGGAGCAGAAGGAAGAACAAGAACTCATAAAGGTAAAACAGTCGTCTCTCTTTTAAGTGGTGTTGTCATTGAGAAAGAACTACCAAGTCTAGGTGGTATTTTTGATACTGATTCCGATTCGAAAAAACGTTTGCGAATTTCCTTATACTACTTTGATTTTTCGACATTGAGTGAAGTTCAGAAAAAACTTCAGAAATCTTTTCCACAGGCAAATGCATCTGTAAAAGGAGGTTCTCTCCTCATAGATATTCCTCCCGATGAAACTCCTGTTGCTTTTATCGCGAAGATACAAAAGATCCGAGTCAAGCCAAGCTATCGTTCTCGTGTGGTAATCAATGAGAGGAGTGGCACTGTGATCATGGGAGGAGAGCTTCATGTGGATCCTGTAGCAATTTCTCGAGGAGGAATGGAATTGATCATCAGTCCCAAACAACAAAGCTCTTATGCTGGGATTCACCTCTCAAACTCTTCGCAAAAACAAAAAGCCAAGAAGACCACGCAAAGTTTCTCAGGAAGTAGTGTGAATGAAATTATCCAAGCACTCAATGCAATGGATGCAAATGTAAAGGATATTATTTCCATATTGGAAGCTCTGAAGGATTCTGGAGCACTTCATGCAGAACTCATTATAAATTAAGACAGGAGAATGAAATGAATATCCCTTTCAACAATAGTTTATCAGAAAAGCTACCACAAGCTTCTGCAATACAAAGGAGAGAGGCAAAGCAAGCTGAATTAGAAAAGTACTTTGATTTGAAAAGCAAAGATTCTATCCCAAACCCCTCTGTCTCTTTAGACCCCTCCCCCACTTCATCTACAACATTGAGAACATCTAAAAGTTTCCAAGAACATCTTAGTAAGGCAAGCATTCAAAAAGAAATACAAGAAGAACCTCAAAAAAAGAAGCTCTATGATGCTGCATTAGAATTTCAGTCATTATTCATCGATCAAATGCTCAATTCCATGAGGAAAAATCTCCATCCGGAAAAAAATCTCTTGTACGGAGGATTTCGACAAAAACTTTTTGATGATATGCTTTATGAAGAGTATTCCAGAATGCTTTCCCGCACAGATTCCTTCGGTATTGCAGAGGATATCTATCGCCAGTTTCGTCCATCAAGCAGATGATGAATCATCTGATCATTTGGATATTTGCCAAGCTACTTTCCTTTGAGAGCGGAAAGGAATAAGCCTTGAAGAACCGTAAGGAAAAGAGGACGGTATACTCTGTTCTTTTTTGATCAACTCGATACGATCCGTATTACAAGGAACTTGGTAAAAAGAGGGTCCGTTACGAGAGGCAAATCCTTCTAAATTCTCTAGGGCACCTTCTTGTTCAAAAACCTCTGCATAGAGCTCAAGTGCACAATGCGAAGTATAAATACCTGCACATCCACAGCTTCTTTCTTTGGAAGACTGGGAGTGAGGAGCACTATCGGTTCCTAAAAAGAAATCAGCTTTCCCACTCACTGCAGCTTGTACTAATGCCAATCGATCTCTCTCGGTTTTCAGGAGAGGCAAGCAATAGTTGTGAGGTTGAATTCCTCCCTCGAATAGCGAGTTACGGTTCATGAGAAGATGGTGAGCTGTGATAGTAGCAGCTACTCGTTCTGAAGATGAGATAACAAAATCAACTGCTTCAGAAGTGCTAATATGTTCAAAAACGATTCGAAGCCCCTGAAATCTTTCTACTGTCTCTTGTAAATAACGATCGATAAAAGCTCCCTCCCTATCAAAAATATCTATTGCTGGATCTGTTTCTTCTGCATGAATCAAAAGGGGAAGATCCAACTCTTCCATTAAAGAAAGTATTGGGTTCAATTGAGCTAAGTGGCGGACTCCTTCCGAAGAGTTAGTGGTACTTCCCATGGGATAAAGCTTCATTCCAAAGATCATATCATTTCGAGAAGCTCGCTTAATTTCTTCTTTGCTTGTTTGGTCTGTTAGATAGAGGGTCATAAGGGGTGTAAATTGACTTTCTAGCGAGTCTTCCGAAGAAAGCAAAGAAAGGATTCTTTTACGATAGTTTTCAGCCTGCTCTTCCGTACAAATGGGAGGATTCAAATTAGGCATGATGATTGCCCTTCTAAAACGTTGAATGGTATGCTTAAGCACATCCTTCATTTGCTCTCCATCACGAAGATGAAGATGCCAGTCATCAGGAAAGAGAAGACTCATAGTCGAGCCTTCTTCTCTTTGCATGAGCTTATTTGGTTTTTGTGGTTCAAGAGATGGCATAAATGATTCCTACAAATTACTAAAGAGATATTTCGGTTTCAGGCCTAAGTTACGAGTACATTTTTCAAGAGATAGTCCAAACTCTTCAGAACCAGCCCAACAAGCAGCTGTAGCAGAGAGATTAGGTCGTCTTCTTTGTAAGATATTGAGTATATTTCCTCTTTGCTCTTTTGGACCACTTTTTTGATCCAAACAGAGTTGTATCTCCACTCCCTGATTTTTCCAGTCATCATATTCTTCACGAAAGGGAAGATATTCTTGACTCATGGATCCCTGCCAGAGGATGATCTTGTCAAAGCTCATCCTTTCTCTATTGGGAAAAAAAATCCCATCGGAAAATAAAGATAATAAAAGGGAGCGAATAGGAGAAAGACCGCTTCCCATCGAAAAAAGATATAGCTCACGTGGATAATAAGATGGAGCTCTCTTATCTCTTGCCTTCAATATCCTTTCTAATCCAAATCCTTTTCCATGCACAGATGAACATAATAAACTACCCCCTGTTTTAAGTCCACACAACATTTCTGCTAAAATACCGCTTTTTTTTACTAAAAACTCAAATCTCTCTTGACATCCTACACGATTCGCAATAGAAAATGTACCTCTCTCTTTCTGATATTCTAAGTTGACATATTGACCTGGTTTTTGGAATGTTTTGCTAAGAGAAGAAGGAACACGAAAAACTAGATGGTAGAGCCCTTTTGCAGAAATGCTACTTGTTTCCAAAGTGATTGAATAGGAAGGATTCATTGGAAAATCACTATGGTTGGCAAAAGAAATTTTTTTCATTATCTCAAAAGGCAAATACTTAAAAAGAGCAAATATCAATGAAACTCAAGGATAAAAACATACTCATTACGGGTGCTTCCAGTGGTATTGGAGAAGCCCTTGCAAAGATTACATCTCGTATGGGAGCAAGGCCTATACTTACAGCACGCCGTAAAAGCAGACTGGAAAGGATTCAAAACGAAATCCTCCAAACCACCTCCTTTCGCCCAGAGATCATCCCTGCGGATATCTGTAAAGGAAAAGACCGTGCCAAGATCCAAGCTCATCTTAAAAATAAAAACATTCCTCTTCATATACTAGTTCTGAATGCAGGAATCACTGCCCATGGGCTTTTTGAAAAGCTCGACATGAAAGTCATCCGTAAAACTATGGAACTCAATTTTTTCGCATCAGTAGAGCTTACCTCACTTCTTCTCCCATTTTTACAGAAAACTCAAGGAACAAAGCTCATATCCTTTGTTTCAACTCCTTCGGGACTCTACGGGATTCCTGAACGTTCTGCTTACTCTGCAAGCAAAGCTGCCGGACAAGTATGGATGGAGTCCCTTAGGATGGAACTCAAGAAGGATTCAATACGTACCTGTATTTTCTGTCCTGGATATACTCAAACCAATCTTCGCACAAGCGGACTTGCCGCTGATGGAAGCATTCTAAAAGAAGAACAGGCGAAAAACTCTCATACTCCAGAAAAAGCTGCTTCCATCCTCGTTCGTAGTATTATAAAAGAAAAACGTATCGCTACAACAAACCTAAGTGGATTTATCGTCTATTGGTTGAGAACTCTTGCTCCTGCTCTTCTTGAAAAAATGATCATTGCAAAAACGATGAAAAAACCTTGCTGATAAGATTTTACATCCAATCCAATCACTTCCACAAATGGAATGACTATTTAGAAGTAAAATAAGCCTCTTCAAGGAAAGGTATTGCATCAAGGGCTAGAATTACTCAAATCATACAACCTTCATAATATTCGAAAAATCACTTTCATGCTTGTCGTTCTTCCGCGTTAGAGAAGCTCTTTTTTTTCCCCCTTTAAGGATTTTCCAAACACTCCTTCTACATCGGGTAATTTCTTCCTTTACGCTTGCTGCAACTAAGTCAATTGGCTCATTTTTATTATGAATTGCATAAATACCACTTGCTACAAGCTCTGACAAATCCTCTTCTGCATCGCTTGCAGTTAAAACAACTATAGGACAGGGAGTAAGATGATATTTATCTTGTAGCTCCAAAAGCTTTGTATAGAAATCTTCTAGTCCATGGCCATCGGGAAAATGAAGATCCATAAGGATGCAAGATGGTTTTTCTCTGATAAAAACATCCAAACCTTCTTCAATATTTCTTGCAATAGATACATAAAAATCCTTTCTCTCAAAAACTCTTTTCAATCGTATCAATGTAGAATTATCATCTTCAATAATCAATAAGCTATCCATAAACATATCAGACGAACTACTCTTCCTCAGTAGGTCAAAATCATTCTAACTTTTTGCAAAAGAAAATATAAAAAAACAGTGATTTTTCGCGTCGATTTCACACCAAACACTTCTTGCATCTAATCTTAACCTAATAGTTATCTGGAAAACTCCTTATATTTTTTATTTTTATTGGTAAAATTTTTTTCTCAAGAATAGCTTTAATCTTGACAATATCATGCGACTAGAAGAAATGAATGTAAAACAACGTGTTTTGCTGCCTTAGCTCAATTTGGTAGAGCAACTGATTTGTAATCAGTAGGTTGTGGGTTCAATTCCTACAGGCAGCACCATCACGGGTAGGTGCCCGAGTGGCTAAAGGGACCAGACTGTAAATCTGGCGGCGTCAGCCTACGAAGGTTCGAATCCTTCCCTGCCCATGAAAATATGGATAAAAATTGAATAAAGCTGGGCTAGGAAGTAAAAGTAATCGAAAGATTTTCTCAGATACTTTCTAAATACATTGTTTCTATGCGTTATACGAAAGCTTTATCTGTAATTGGAAGATTATACTCAGGTCGTGTTTTTAGGATCTGTGTTTCTCCAAAAGCTGAAGAAAAACTACCAGAAGTTTTTTACCTAGAAAAATTACGATCTGAGCCTGCTGTCATCCGTCAAGACAATCAAGGTATTCTTTGCTGCCAACGAGGAGCAATGCGTTTTCTATACGATCCCCCTACGGGAGGATTCAAAGTCAATAGTGGTCATAAGGAGATCCTTAGCGGCAAGCTTCAAACTGGACTTTTTGACAAGGTACTTTTCTCTATTAGCCTTGCAAAAAAATCGTTTGTGTATGGCTTTGGTCCCATACATGGAAGTCTCAGCAGAAACGGACAGAGCTTCCTTTTGATGAATGGTGATTCAGAATCTTCTTCTCCTTCTTCCTGTCCATCTAGCTTCCCATTCTTTATCATCCGCCAAGATACAGACTTTGTAGGTATATTTTGGAACTCTCCCTTTCCTGCTAAGATAGAGATCAAAAGCGAAACAAAAGGAGCCACTGAGAACGGTATCCATATCACAACTCCCTACCATACAGAGCCTATGACACAGGACTTTTTTATTTTCCGAGGGAATCTTCCTAAAATTCTCAAACAGTACGCTATGATTACAGGAACCCCTCTCCTTCCCCCTATATGGTCTCTTGGATTCCATTATTCACGTCTTTCATGCAAAACTGCAGCAGATGTGCTGAAAACAGCAGAAAGATTCCGACGTGAAAAAATCCCCTGCGATAGTATCCATCTCGATATTCATTCAAGAGATAAGCTACATCCCTTTACATGGCATCCTCGACGCTTTCCAGATCCCTCTTCTCTTCATCAAAGCCTAAGAGAGCTTGGATTCCGTACAGTCATGCTTGCAGAACCAGCCATTCCTATAGATAAAAATTCTGAACTTTATGAAGATGTCACAGACAAACAGCTCTTTTGTAAGGACTCTAAAGGAGAGAATTATATAGGACGTGTGCGGAACGGAAAGACTGTGATTCCAGATTTTACCATAAAAGAAACAAGAAACTGGTGGGCGGATCTTCATCTTAATCTTTTTTCACATGGAGTATCTGGAATGTGGTATCATCAAAATTCACCCCTTTTGAAGCGAAAAAAACATAATCCTCTTCTTGAAGATATTCATCATAAAGAACAAAAAAGTCATCACGATATCCGTAACATTTATGCCAATTGTCAGATAGAGGCCTCTAAAAACGCATTCCAAAAGAATCATCCAAGTAAACATCGTCCTTTGCTTCTGACTCAATCAGCATTTTGTGGCATCCAGAAATCTGCTTTTGTATGGCTGGAAAGCAGTACCTATTCTTGGAAAGAACTCCCCAAAAGTCTTCACATGCTCCTCAACCTGAACCTAAGTGGAGCCCCTTTTTGTGGCATGGATTTTGGAAACTTCGATACGGGTAGCAATTTCAGTCTTTTATCCATTCGAAGGTGGAGGAATCATACAGAACTTTTCCAAAGATGGCTTGAATTTGCTTCACTTATGCCCTTATTTCGTTTCCGTAGTATTCTATCTCTCAATCCATGGAGCTTTGGGAAAAAAACTCTTGCTTTATGCAAAAAGCATATTTCAAGACGTTATCAATTTCTTCCCTACTATTATACCCTTGCCAATCAGATTCATCGTACTGGAGAAGCATGGATGAGGCCTATGTTTTATGATTTCCCAGAAATAGAACCCAAGAATGAAAGAGAACAGTTTCTGATTGGTCGTTCTCTTTTGGCTGCCCCTGTATTTTCCTCTCAAATGAAACAAAGGGCAGTTTATCTTCCCTCTGGGAAATGGTATGAATTTGAAACAGGAACTCGTTATAACGGAAAAAGCACTCACTACTTTAAAATACAACAGGGATACTACCCTCTTTTTATCAAAGAAGGAACAATTCTTCCCTTGTGCTATCCTCAAGAAAATACAGAGTCTACCTTGAAAGATACTCTCATTTTTGAGATATATCCTGCACGTTCTTTATCAGGTCAGGTCTATTTAGATGATGGTATCAGTCAAGACTATCAAAACGGGAGCTATACACATATAGAACTCAAAGGAGAAATGAATAGTGATGGTTCTATTTCCATACAACTAGAAGAAACATGCAACAAATACCACTCCCTTCTGGAATATCTTGAGTTTCGTCTTCCTCCTGAATATTCACGCATGGAAACAAAAAGCCAAGTTAGGAAGAAAACATCTTGGGAGGCCTCAGAAGAGGGACGGAGCATTCTTTTTAGCTCCTTTCATATACCTTATCGGACAGGAACATTTATGTTTTATCAGAGTCAATAGTCAATACTTACTAAAATACACACGAAAGAATAGCCAGTATTGACTAGAATACCTGCTATTTATAGTAAATATTAGCTAATATCTGTCATTTATAGTAAATATTAACTAGTTAGCCTTTAGTAAATATTCACTAAGACGATAGCTAATATCTACTACTTGCTAAATCAAATCCAAATTATGCAAAATCAAATCCAAATTAGGACAAATAGAAAAATAGTAGATATTGAAAGACTAGAGCCATCCAACTGTTTTTGAAAACATAAAAAATAGGAGGATGACTCATGGCAGTTATAATACTGTACTTGCAGACTTTATAAACGGAGAAAGAGCTAAAAGAAAAAATAAAACACGAAGGAAATTTCTACAAACAGAGCTATTGCACGTTGACAGAGGCTTCAAAGATATGCAAAGAATGTTGAATACAGTCTTCTATTTTTGCGATGCAGGTAGGTTCCATATCAGAAAGGCTTTGTAGAACAGACAAATGGTGTATTGAGGAAGTATCTACCTCTTAACACCGATGCTCGAACCCTAACACAAAAAGATGTGTGCAAATATGCAGCGAAATTAAATAACATGAATAGAGTTTCATTGAACGGAAGGACTGCTTGTGAAGTCTACGCTTGTCCTAACCTGAGATTGATTTAGCCGGGGACGATTGGTTTTATTACAAGGCGAATCTTTTCGTGCGACAGCCTTAGATTTTTGAAGATTAGCAGATATGGAGAGTGTTTTTTTTAGAAAAAAACCAGTACTACTTCCTTTGGTTTGACTCACTTCCTCAGGTGTTCCCTCGGCTATAATCCTTCCCCCTCCCTCTCCTCCTTCTGGACCAAGATCAATAATATGATCTGCTGTTTTGATTACATCAAGATTATGTTCAATTACAATCATACTGCTCCCTCTATCTACTAAATTATGAAGAACTCTTAAGAGACGTGATATATCCTCAAAGTGAAGTCCTGTGGTTGGCTCATCTAGTATATAAAGGGTTTGGGCTGTACTGTTTTTGGAAAGCTCTGTTGCAAGCTTAATTCTTTGAGCCTCTCCTCCTGAGAGAGTTGTTGCTGCCTGTCCCAAATGTATATATTCCAAACCGACATCAGAGAGGGTCTGAAGGCGACGCTGGATCACATGAATATTTTGAAAAAACAAAAGTGCTTTCTCTACTGTCATACTTAACACATCAAAGATATTTTGATTTTTGTACTTAACCTCAAGAGTTTCTTGGTTGAAACGTCTTCCTTTGCATGAGTCACAGGTAATATACACATCAGGCAGAAAGTGCATTTCAATCTTGATGGTTCCAGCTCCTTCACAGTTTTCACACCTCCCTCCTTTGACATTGAAACTAAATCTTCCTGGAAGATAACCTCTCACACGTGCTTCGGGAAGTCCCGCAAAAAGTTCACGAACAGGAGTAAAAAGACCTGTATAAGTAGCTGGATTCGATCGAGGTGTCCTCCCAATAGGCTCTTGATTGATCAAGATAAAACGATCTAGCAAATTTCTCCCTTGAATGGATCGATGCCTTCCAGAACGGATCCGACTTCCTTCTGTCTTTGCAACAAGTCCTTTATATAATATATCATTTACAAGAGTAGATTTTCCTGATCCAGAAACACCTGTAACACAAATGAGCTTGCCGCAGGGAAACTCCACATCAATTTTTTTAAGATTATTTTGTGAGGCTCCAATTACCGTAATTTTCTTCTCATTTCCTTTTCTCCTTTGACAAGGAACAGGTATAAAACGTTTCCCAGATAGATATTCCCCTGTAATACTTCCTGAAATTTTTTTCAGTTCAGCAGGTGTCCCTTCTGCTGTTATATTGCCTCCATGAACTCCAGCCCCAGGACCAATATCAATGACATGATCTGCACTACAAATCGTATCCTCATCATGCTCTACCACAATAACTGTATTTCCTAAATCTCTCATCTTTTTCAGGCTGTCTAAAAGTCTTTTGTTATCCCTTTGATGAAGTCCTATAGAAGGTTCATCCAAAACATAAAGAACTCCCATGAGAGAACTACCTATTTGAGTTGCAAGACGGATTCTCTGAGCCTCTCCTCCTGAAAGACTCCCAGCAGAGCGTGATAAATTTAGATAACCAACACCAACATCATTCAGAAAACTCAACCTAGAGCGAATCTCTCGAAGCACCTGATAGACAATCTTTGTCTCTAGTTTGGAAAGTTTGAGAGAAGAAAACCATTCTTGCAATGAAACAATATTTTTCCGAGTTAAATTTGTAATATTTTGACCATGATAGAGTACGGATAAGGATTCAGGACGAAGCCTATCTCCCGTGCAAGAGGAACAAGTTTTCTCATGCATAAATTGTTCCATTCTGGAACGAGCATCATCAGATTTTGTTTCCCTATAGCGCCTCATAAGGGTTGGGATCACTCCTTCATAGTACTGTTGATTCTGGGAGATAGAATCGCTTCCGTAAAGAACCAGTTTTTGGTGCAAAGAAGAAAGTTTTTTCCAAGGAAGATTTGGATTCAAACCAAAATCATTAGAAAGACCTTGCAGAGTTTCTATATACCAATAAGAATGTGATTCCCATATCGAAATTACTCCCTCCATAAGACTCTTATTTTTGTCAGGAAGAAGTAGGTTTTCATCAAAAGTCTGTAGCACTCCAAGCCCTTCACATTGATTGCAGGCTCCCAAAGGAGAATTAAAAGAAAATGCCCTTGGACTTAACTCTGGTATTGAAATTCCACACCCAATACAAAAAAGATTACTAGAAAAATAATGCTCTTTTGTATCTTCTAAGAGAAATAGAGAGCCTTTCCCATATTTTAGAGCAATTTCTATGGAATCTGCAAGTCTACTTCGAATCCCTTGTTTAATCAGAATCCTGTCTACAATCAATTCAATAGTATGCTGTTTATTTTTTTCTAATGCTATGGATTGTTCTGTATCTATAATCTTTCCATTGACTCTCATCCGAACAAAACCCTCTTTCCTGATCTTTTCCAAGATGTCTTTATGAGTCCCTTTTTTCTTTACTACAAGAGGAGCTCCTATTTGAATGCGGGTCCCCTTTCCTAAAGAAATAGCTTTTTCAATAATCTGATCCGTTCCTGCGGCCTGTACGAGTTTACCACATTGATAGCAATGAGGCTTTCCTGCACGTGCAAAAAGAAGGCGAAGATAGTCATAGATTTCAGTCACTGTTCCTACGGTGGAACGTGGATTTTTATGAGAGGTCTTTTGCTCAATGGAAACGGCTGGAGAAAGTCCTTCGATTAAATCTACATCTGGTTTTTCCATAACTCCAAGGAACTGCCTTGCATAAGCAGAAAGAGACTCTACATAACGCCTCTGTCCTTCAGCATAAATCGTATCAAAGGCAAGGGAAGATTTACCGGAACCTGAGACCCCTGTAATGACTACAAGTTTATCACGAGGTATCTCAAGGCTAATATTTTGTAGATTATGCTCCCTTGCTCCTTGGATTTTAATACAGTGAAGATGCTTTCTTGAGCTGTGCATCATAGAAAGTCTTTTAGAATGTTTTTTAGGATTTTTCTTCATAGCTAAAGCAAGTGTATACTGTTAAGAAATAGGGCATTCTCATGTCGAGAACTTTTTTCGTCCTCATTGACAAAACCAGTAAATACTCATAAATATGAAAACAAGTGTGAAAATAAACTAATTGACAACAAACTATATGCAAAGAATATCAGCACATTCTCTTTGAGTTTTCCTTTCTTTTCTGTTTTCTATCAATGACTCAAAAAAACCAGTATTTGATCTCCGAATTAGAGGAATTTATCGAAGAAGTCATTTCCTTAAACAAAGGAAGAAGTGTTTTTCTTGTCAGGTTTACAAAAATCTCAGGAATCCAAATAGAAGATTTTACGAAGTCTATTTATGAACATCTATCCTCCTCCTCATTTCCCGAAGAGCTCTATAAGCTAAAATTTCATTACATTCATTTTGATAAGGCTGTTCTTCTTGGAATTGCTCCTAAACCTTCTTGTAAGGAATTGCTTAGGCCAGAATTTGTTATAAAGGATTTTCAGAATCAAATTGCAGAGAATAAAGAAAATTTTTATTTTGGCACTGCAAGGACTCAAGTAAATTTTATTTCTGAGCCTGAGGAGATATTTCATCTACTTCATTCTCTAGCTATGAAAAACCTAGAAGATAATGCACTCCAAAAACGATGGTTGCGCCTGAATCGACTGAATGCCTATATTGCAGATTCTGAAATAGATTCTCTAATCCAACCAACGATTTGCTATGAACCAAAAGAAGATGTTTTTCATACAATTGGAGGAGAAGTTTTTATAGGAAACTCGTATTACAAAGATTATGCAAAGTTCTTAGAAGACATTCCACAAGAAGAAGATCAGGATCGTATACAATTGCTTCTTGTGGAAAAGCAGATTCTATCATGCAGAGCTTGCCCTGGACTTTTAAAGTTTAACATCCATCCTCAGAATTTCATCAACTTTTTTTCAACTAGGAGGAAAGTTGAAAAATTGATTCAGCTCATTCAAGACTGTGATTTGGAGCCTAAGAGAATTAGAATTGAACTTCTTGAACAGCCATACGAATATAAAGAAAAAGAGCACAAGATGAACCTAAGGGAGCTCTGTTCATTGTTTCATGAGTTTGGAATTACTTTTGCTGCAGATGATTTCGGTGTAAAAAGTCAAAGCCACCAGATAGTGTTGGAACTAGGAAAGCTTATCCAAGAATTTAAGCTTGATCCCATGAGTTTTGAATTCAAGGAGGAAGAAGAACCAGTCAAGTTTCTTGATAACCTTGCTTTTCTTGAATACTGCTCTCGTTTATCTCATCATAGAAATGCTGTGATTACAGCAGAAGCAGTAAAGGATTATGAAATACTTTCTTTCTTGATGGAAAAGAAAGTTTATCAATACCAGTCCTATATTCTTTCCAAGAAGATACCTATTGCACTATATAAAGAGAATTTTTCAAATATGCAATCTCTTCCTAGCAAAACAGTTTTTACAATTCTGCAAAATCCTGATCTCCTGAATCAAAATCTACTTCACGGGAATATCTTTTTATTTGCTCAACAAAAGAATCTTGCTCCATCGCCTCCTCCTTTGCAATGATACAATCAAAAGAAAATCAAGATCCTTTCCAAGATATATACGATCTCAAAATCCAGCCCTTCACACGCTATTTAGAACAATTTACCTAGGTATAATCCATTGATACCTCTTTCAAGAAGAGGTATCAATAGGGAACCGACGGAATACTAGTGTTGCTAGAGAGGATGTAAACACAACAAATACAGCATATATCATAGGTATCCACAAGAGTTCATTATGAAGAGGCTCAGGGAAGCTAAGGGAAATAATCGCAATCGTAAGAGGAGTATTTTGTATCCCTGTCTCTAAAGAGATGCTTCGAGCATACTTCTCTGGTATACGGCATGCTTTACTGAACAAATAACCGAAGATATATCCTGCAACACCGAGAATAATCCCTGCTGAATAGAATGAAAGTGTTGTATTCAGAAAGATAGCTAGATTCTTCATCAAATACTCCACAAACAAAAAAGCAATCAAAAGAAGTCCCGTTATGGAAGCTACTTTTTCCAACATTGTTGCTATCTTGATATTCTGGGAACGGATGAACATCCCAAGGGCAACAGGAATTAAAACAACCACTAGAGTTGCTATAATATCCTTGTAAGAGATTACTAATTCGGTATCGGTAAACCCAGTAGCATAAAGGGAAAGGATGAGAGGCATCATCAAAACAGCACAAAAGGTAGAAGCAACCGTCATAGAGACGCTAAGAGCAACATCACCCCTTGAATAATAAGAAAAAAGATTAGATGTTGTCCCACCAGGGGTACATCCCACCATCACAAGAGCCAAGGCAGGCCCATCAGGCAGCGCAAAGGACTTTGCAAGCACATAAGCCAGAAAAGGCATGAAACCAAACTGGGATACTATACCAATGATAAATCCAAGTGGCTTCCGTAAAGCATTTCGAAAATCCTTCCAGGTAAGGGTAGAACCCATACCAAGCATAAGGACAATCACCATAATGGTAAGACCAATCTTCTCAGTCTTGCCCAATAAAACAACTGTTTCTTCCATAAGAAACTAAGATAAAAAACATAGTAATATTATCAACCTTTTTTTAATTTAATCTTGGCTAAGTCAATCTCAAGTTAGGACAAGCGTAGACTGCTAAGTCAATCTGGTGACATGGATCATATCCAGAGCCAGCCTATCCTACTCTTCATAAATATCTACTATTGTAATTGTCCTAAATTTGGATTTGATTTTGCAATTGACTTAGCCATGAAACACTCTGAAAGTCAAAGAATTTAGCTTGATCTTTCTATCTATGATTCTGAATCTGACAGAAGATCGAAATGAAGGCAAATACAGAAATAAACGCACGAAAACCCAATTGGAACAGCAGGGTTGTCACAGAAGGAGACCAAAGAGCTCCCAATCGTGCCATGCTCAGGGCTGTTGGATTTAGTGATAAAGACTTTGGACGCCCAATTGTTGGTATTTCCAACGCTCATAGCACGATTACTCCCTGTAATGCGGGTATTTCTGTCCTTGTAGACGCAGCTTCTGCTGGGCTACGGAACAAGGGGGGAATGCCTCAAAGTTTTGGAACCATTACCGTTTCAGATGGAATTTCCATGGGAACTGAGGGGATGAAATTTTCACTGGTAAGTCGAGAAACGATTGCAGATAGCATTGAGAATGTATGCAGAGCCCAAAGTATGGACGGAATCCTTGCGGTCGGGGGATGCGATAAAAACATGCCAGGAGCGATGATAGCTATCGCTAGATTGAATATTCCCTCTATTTTTGTCTATGGAGGAACTATTCATGCCGGAAAATTAAAAGGGCAGGATTTGAATGTTGTTTCCGTCTTTGAGGCTGTCGGCCAAAAAAGCAATGGACAGATTTCAGAACAAGAATTTCGAGAGATTGAACAAAATGCGTGCCCAGGAACGGGCAGCTGTGGAGGAATGTATACAGCAAATACAATGTCTTCTGCTTTTGAAGCATTAGGAATGAGCCTCCCTAACAGTTCTACAATGGCAAACCCCGATGCGGAAATAGCAGAAACAGCTCTCCTTGCAGGTGAGACCCTTATGGACCTTATATCCCAAGGGATCCGTGCACATGATATTATTACTCGCAAATCCATAGAAAACGCCATTAGAGTCACTGCTGCTGTAGGAGGTTCAACTAATGCAGTACTTCATCTTCTTGCAATTGCTCATTCTGCCAATATCCCTCTTAGCTTAGACGACTTTGAATCCATTTTCTCCACAACTCCTCATATAGCAGATATGAAACCATCTGGTCATTACCTTGCTGTCGACCTCCATAAGGCTGGAGGAATCCCAAGTATCATGAAAATTCTCATGGAAAATAAGCTCCTTCACGGAGACTGCCTAACAGTAACAGGAAAAACAGTTTCCGAAAACCTAGAAAGCATTCCCTCATTGGAGCCTTCTCGTCAGAATGTAATCCATCCATTTACTCAACCCTGCTACCAACGAGGACAAATCGTAGTCCTTCGAGGGAACCTCGCCCCTGGAGGAGCGGTAGCCAAAATCTCTGGAGTAAAAAAGCCAGCTATCACTGGTGAGGCAAAAATTTACGATTCAGAAGAAGAATGTATGAACGCCATTTTAGAGGATCAAATTCAGAAGGGTGATATTGTTGTTATACGCTATGAGGGTCCTAAGGGGGGACCTGGCATGAGAGAGATGCTTTCACCCACAGCTGCTCTCATTGGTAGAGGCTTGGGAGAATCCGTTGGTCTCATCACAGACGGTCGTTTTTCTGGAGGAACTTATGGTATGGTGGTAGGTCATATCTCTCCAGAAGCTGCATCAGGGGGACCTATTGCCGTTCTTAGGAATGGAGACCTTGTCACAATTGATGCTTATTCTAAAGTACTCCAAGCCCATTTAACTATAGATGAAATTCTAGCTCGAACTAGAGAATGGAAGCCTCCTCCTCCTCTCTATACAAGAGGTGTGATGGCAAAATATGTCTCATTAGTAGGCTCTGCAGAGTTTGGTGCTATCACGGACGGAGAACACTCTCAGGATCCAAAGGTTTTTTTCCAAAAAAATTGGTATAAAAATCTTCAGGGATATTCCAGCTCTGCCAACCTAAAACCAGAGGATTCAAGCTAATCATAAAAACCTTGGCTGTATTTGAATATGTCTCAAGAAAGCTCCCCTCAGCCTGATGAATCGAAGCAAAAAAAGCATCTCCTTTATGATAAAGAGGATCAGGAAGCTCGTGATCGTCCGTGGATTTTCCGAACCTATGCTGGTCATACAAGTGCAAAGGCTTCCAACCATCTTTATCGCTCAAACCTAAAGAAGGGACAAACTGGTCTTTCCATCGCTTTTGACCTCCCAACTCAATGTGGTTACAGCTCGGATCATGATATAGCTCGTCCGGAAATCGGAAAGGTAGGGGTTCCTATCAACAGTTTGGACGATTTTCACGTCCTTTTTGAACAAATCCCTATCGATCAAATGAATACCTCAATGACGATTAATGCGACATCAATGTGGCTATTTTCGCTCTATCTAGCTCTCGCACAAGAACGAGGAGTCGATATTTCCAAGCTACAGGGAACGACTCAAAATGACATCATCAAAGAATATTTGGCACGAGGAACTTATATTTTCCCTCCTGATTACAGCATGAGAATGATCGCTGAGATGTATGAATATTGCTTGGAAAAGGTCCCCAAATGGAATCCATCCAATATATGCTCCTATCATCTTCAAGAGGCTGGAGCCACTCCTACTCAAGAGCTTTCGTTTGCTCTTGCGACAGCGATTGGAATTCTTGATCTAATTCAAGAAAGAGACAAGATCCACGGAGAGGAATTTGAAAAAGTAGTTGGTCGTATCAGTTTTTTCGTCAATTCAGGTATACGTTTCATCGAAGAGCTTTGCAAGATGAGAGCCTTTACTGAGCTTTGGAGTGAAATTGCAAGCTCTCGCTATCATGTAAAGAATGAGAGATATAAGAGATTTCGCTATGGGGTGCAGGTAAACTCGCTTTGCTTAACGAAATCTCAGCCTGAAAATAATGCTTGGCGCATTCTGATTGAAACATTGGGTGTCACTCTAAGTCGCAAGGCAAGGTGCAGAGCCCTTCAACTCCCAGCATGGAACGAAGCCCTTTCTCTTCCAAGACCGTGGGATCAACAATGGGCTTTGAGGCTACAGCAGATTCTCGCCTACGAAACTGATCTTTTAGAATACCCTGATCTCTTCGATGAAAACCCTGTGATCCTATCCAAAGTGGAGGAACTAAAATCACAGGCAAAAAAAGAGATAGAATCTGTTTTGTCAATAGGAGGGGTTAGGGTAGCTATTGAATCTGGACGCTTCAAAACAGCCTTGGTTTCCTCTATGTCTGAAAGAGTAAGTAGGATCAGCTCAGGAGAGCAAACCGTGGTAGGACTTAACCGCTGGACAGAAGGGATCCCTTCCCCTCTCCTCTCAGGAGAAGATGGAGGTGTATTCACAGTAGATCCAAAAGAAGCCGAAGAGACCCTTCAAAATCTTGAAAAGACACTTGCAAAAAGAGATAAAACTCGCGTCAAAGAGAGTCTGGCTCGTCTCAAAGAAGCTGCTTCCAAATCGACAGGAAAGATGATAGAAGCCTCTATAGAGTGTGCTCTTGCTCGAGTCACAACAGGTGAGTGGTCAGATGCCCTCAGGGAAGTATTTGGAGAATATCAGCCAGCTACTG
This sequence comes from Leptospirales bacterium, assembly GCA_014238275.1. Lineage (GTDB taxonomy): Bacteria > Spirochaetota > Leptospiria > Leptospirales > Leptonemataceae > JABABJ01. The sequence goes on from JABABJ010000026.1 coordinate 36,173, forward strand.
GTATTGAAGGGCAAAAACTTCATATCCATGAAGAAGAGATCAGCCCCCTCCGTCAAAGGATAGACGTATTTTCCTCTCAAACTGGACGAAGACCTCGAATGGTCGTTGGGAAGCCAGGGTTGGATGGTCACTCCAATGGGGCTGAAATCATTGCTGTAAGTGCCCGCCATGTTGGATTTGATGTCATTTATTCAGGAATCCGTCTTAGTCCTCAGCAAATCGTCCAAAGTGCGATAGAAGAAAGTGCTGATATCGTAGGAATATCCGTCTTAAGCGGCTCTCATTTAGACATGGCATCTTATATCATGGATCTTCTACGGAAGGCAGGGGCATTGAATCATATACCTGTGATTATGGGAGGAATGATTCCGGAATCTGACTTTCAGGCACTCAAAGACACAGGGATTCACTCGATCTTTACCCCTTCCGACTATAGCCTTGTCAATATCATGGAACGAATCATGGATATAGTCGAAGAGTTTAGGAACAAGCAAGAAAGGCTTTAAGCACTCAAGCTAGTGTTCCTACATTTATCTAAATAATAGTCAAAAAAAATTCAATTTATATAAGGACAGCTTTTGAGCTTGACAAATTTTATCCTCTTTATAGCGTAGTTGTAAAATGAGGTACTTTATCTACATTACTCCAGCCTTAGTTATTTCTCTCTTTTTCTATTGCGGGAGACCCAATCAAAGAAAGCCAAAAAATCATGAATCTTCCTATAGTACCATAAAAAAACAGAAAGAGTCTGTCTCAAAAGAAAACAGAAAAACAGCTATTTTCTCAGGAGGATGCTTTTGGTGCGTGGAGGCTGATTTTGAAAAGCATCCAGCAGTCATCGAAGCAATTTCAGGATATACTGCAGGCAAAACGAAGAATCCCAATTATGAGGACTACATAGAGAAAGGACATCGTGAAGCAGTAAGGGTAATCTATAATTCTTCAATGATCAGCTTTGAAGAACTTGTGGAATATCTAATATGGTTTAGTGATCCTACCGACGATGAAGGCTCTTTTGTTGACAGAGGGTTTGCCTATAGTCCAGCTGTGTACTACAAGAATAAAAAAGAACGATTAGCCGCCATATACGTGCTTTCTAAAATTGCTCGGAAGGGTTATTTCCCTAAACCACTTGTAATCGCTTTGGAGAAACGATCCACTTTCTATCCTGCTGAAGAGTACCACCAAAACTATGCGAAAAAAAATCCACGGGCATATAATAACTATCGAAGAAACTCAGGCCGTGATCAATATGTTGAGAGATACTGGACTCATCAGACTCCTCAAAAATATCCTCCTACGGAATATCCTCCTAAAAAATCTCGTTAGTTCATCTTCTCTCCTCTTAAGAGGCTGGTTTAACAAGAGGATCGCCAAGTTCAGCCTCTTGAAATCCTTGAGCTCGTATATGACAGCTCTCACAAAGACCACATGGCTGCCCATCCTCATTTGGATTATAACAGCTACTGGTAAGAGAGTAATTGGTTCCTAATCCTTTGCCCTTTTGGATGATTTCTTTCTTGGTCAAATGGATGAGAGGGGTATGAATTTGTACCGCTCTTCCATGAATTCCACTTTTCATTCCTAGCTCTGCCATCCTTTGAAAAGATTCAATAAATTCCGGCCGACAGTCAGGGTAGCCTGAGTAATCAATAGAATTTACTCCAAGAAATATATCTTGAATCCCGTTAGACTCTGCAAAAGCAAGAGCATAGGATAAAAAAAGTATATTTCTTGCAGGCACATAGGTGATAGGAATCTCTTTGAGAGAGGATCTTTGCTGAGGTATTTCTATTTCCGTATTTACAAGAGCTGTTCCTTGAAAGACTTTCGAATCTATCTGGATCACAGTATGCTTGCATTCAAGAAGAGCTGATATTTGCCGAGCTCTTTTCAATTCGATTTTATGTCTTTGTGAATAGTCAAACGAAATGGTATCAACTACCCTCCCTTGTGCAAGAGCAACACTCAAAACTACAGAAGAATCTAATCCCCCACTCAAGAGGACTATCGCTCTTTTTCGATTCATTTATCTCCTCGATAAACACAGCGAGATGTACAGGTCTCAAAGACGGTAATTTGTTTTAACTCAGGAAGATCTCCTTTGACTTGCTCCCAAAGCCATACAGCAAGATTTTCGCTAGTAGGATTTTCCAATCCAAAGACATCGTTTAGATAGTAATGATCCAAATGCTGGAAGATAATTGGTTCTACTACTTTCTGTATATCCGCAAAGTCTCTTATCCATCCTGTCTCAGAAGAAATGTTACCTCCCAAGCATACCTCAAAACGAAAAGAGTGCCCATGAAGCCTTCTGCATTTATGATCTATGGCTACTTTGGGAAGAAGATGAGCTGCTTCAAAGCGAAATTCTTTGGCAATTTCAACATAACGCCCCTGTTCTTCTATAATATTGCCTTGAGAAGAGCTATCCTTTTGATATTGCAAAGATTTCATTTCCTGTTTACTTTCCTTATACCCCTTGTGCTGATTCTCCCCAAATGATCTTATGAAGCTGGGTTTGCAACCTTACAGGAGCTTTTTCTTTTAGTATCCATTCTGCCAGTTTTTTAAGCTCGATTTCCCCCCAAACAGGAGAAAAAACAAGAGAACATATTTGATCCAGATGATGAGTCTGGATCAAAGAGAGGGAGAACTCAAAATCCCGCCGATCTCGGATTACAAACTTGATCTCATCATTTTGCTTGAGATAGGAAAAATTTCTCTGAAAATCATGCTTCTCTTCGCCTGATCCTGGAAGTTTGATATCCATAACAATATGGATATCTTTCGGTATCCCCTCTAAAAGATGGTGTCCTCCTGTTTCTAGGATAATTTTTTTATGGAAAGGAGCTTGAGTAAGAATCTCCATGATTTTTAGAATGGTTTTTCTTTGTATAAGTGGCTCTCCTCCTGTAATTTGTACAAGAGATATTTCATCGGGGATTTGAGACAAAAGCTCTTCCAAAGAGATATTCTTCCCCTTACCAAGTGCATGAGGAGTGTCGCACCACGTGCATCGTATGTCACAAACAGAAGTTCGGATAAAAAAGCAGGGAAGACCGCTATGAGCTCCTTCTCCTTGTATTGACGTATAGATTTCGCTGTAATGGAGCAATGTTTTTTTGAGAAGGTCATCTTGATCGGTAAGCGTCTGCTCGCACTTTCCTGTTCTTTTCATACTGTTAGTTAGATCCAATCACCAGACTATATGAGTTCAGTATATGGATTCAGAAAAGGCTAGATTTCTTAGAGAAAACTATCGTTTGAGGGTTAAAAGCTCTTGAAGCATTTGATCGCTTGTGGTAATAGTCCTAGAATTAGCTTGAAATCCTCTCTGAGTAACAATCATATTCGTAAACTCTTCTGCAAGATCGACATTTGACATTTCCAGAAGCCCTGCATTGATCTGACCTCGACCTCCACTTCCAGCCTCTCCTATATTAGGTAGACCAGAGTTTTGCGAAAAACTATACTTCGTCTCTCCTTCTTTGGTAAGTCCGCCTGGATTAGCAAAAACAGCCATCCCTACGCGTGCTAAGGGTTCCTTCACTCCATTGGAAAAAGTACCAACGACTGTTCCACTATTATCTATTGCGAAGGTCTCTAAGTAACCCATTCCATAGCCATCTTGATCCTTAGCTCGAGTAGTAAAAGGAGATGCAAATTGAGTAATTCCACTAATTGTTCCAGCTTCTCCTAAATTGAGTGCTACAGTTTGAACCTCAGGATTCCCAGCAATTCGGAAATTGAGTTGAACGGAGAGACTGCCACTATTCGATACATCAATCCCATCAGATATAGAACTCAAACGCCCGTTTGCGGAAAATCCAAGCTCGAAAGTATTATTTCCCCCTTGGGCAGTATCCTGCCCTCCAGGACCAATCACATTGACTGTTAGGTTATCTGCATCTTCTATACTTGTTCTTGCTCTCCATAGATTATTTCCAACCTTATAAAATTCAAGCCTAAGCTCTCTCTCATTTCCTTGTGGATCATAGACATTGATTGTACTGATGTGTCCTCTTCTTTCTTTCAGATCACCCGTGAGATAGTTTTGAAGTTGCTCTTCTGTAAGATCAGGAGGAACTTGTTCTACTGTTTGATTCAAATTGGACTGATAAGTAACTGTTGTTGTTGCTTTTGCCGACTGCTTATCATAAATTGGTATATGTATATCTTCCAAACTTCCACTACTGTTTATGGAACGATTCCCTTGTGCATTGACTCTTGAATTCCAGCCTTGAACCCTAAGTCCCGTACCGGGATGAACATAATAGCCTGCCTGATCTAGGCTAAAAAAGCCCGCCCTTGTATAGTATTCTTTTTGTCCTTGGCGAATAACGAAAAATCCATCTCCAGATACGGCAAGATCTGTATTCTTTCCTGTAGTTTGGAGACTTCCCTGTGTCATGATTTTATCGATAGCTGCAATTGTCATTCCTAAACCAATCTGCTTTGGATTGGTTCCTCCCAATTCATCACGAGGTGCTGACGCATCCGAAACTGTCTGACTTAACATATCCATAAATGTTACTCTTTCTCTCTTATAACCGTGGGTGTTTACATTAGATACGTTATGTCCAATGACATCCATACGGGTTTGATGGTTTTTTAGACCAGATACACCAGACCATAGTGAACGCATCATAATCTTTTTTCCTC
>JABABJ010000024.1 GCA_014238275.1 Leptospirales bacterium
CATCGGATCAGATTTCTATCATGGAGCACTCTTCCCCATAGAGGACAAACTCAAAATCAACGCCTTTGATTGGGGTGGAAAAGACGGCTTTTCTGAGATCATGAAGGCTGGCGGCTTCGATGTGGTGATTGGGAATCCGCCATGGATTTCTTTGAGCCGCAAATTTAAAAATGAGATACTTAGCGAAAATGCTTTAGATTATTTGATTCGTAAATACCATGGAAATACTTATTCACCTAATATTTATGAATACTTTATCGTTTGTGGGATGTCTGTACTGAATCATTCAGGATATTTTTCATATATAGTTCCTGACAGGTTTGGTTTTAATAAACAATTTTCCAATTTACGTAGACATATTTTAGAAAATTTTACTGTAAAAAAGTTAGTATACAAATCTCCCTTCCCAGGGATTATCACAGATACATTAATCTTTTCCCTTCAAAATACAAGGGAAAAAGATTATATTATTAAAGTTAAGGAATACAATAAGCCTTTTTCAAAAAAGCAAAAAGTAGATTATTTACAGGAGTTAAGTTGTAAATTTTTTTATGAAACAGACTGTAAAACTTCAGACCTGATACAAAAAATAGAAAGCTCTACGGGGAATAAAAAACTAGGATGTCTAGTAAGAACTTCGACTGGAAGCATCTTGTCGTCAAAATTGATAACCAGCAATAGAAAATTTAAAAACCAAATTCGTATATATAGAGGAAGGAATATATTCAGATATCTTACTACTGGACATTATTTTATTAAATTTGATAGTGATTCTATAAAGGGTGGTACGCAAGATAGAGATAGGTTAGGTGCGAAAGAAAAAATCTTAATAAGGAAAACAGGGAGCTTAATTCTCTCTACTTATGATAATAAGGGTATATATCCCGAGCAATCTCTTTATTTTATCTGTGATAGTCAGGGACATTTCTCTCTTAAATATTTGACAGCTTTAATTAATTCAAAGATTTTTAATTTTATGTATTTAAACAAATATGTTACCAACAAAGATTCGACGCCTCAGCTTAAGAAAGTAGACCTAGATACTTTTCCTGTGAAAATTATAAACTACTCCAAGTTCACTCAAAAAGCCCAACACGACCGAATGGTAGAGTTGGTCGATCAGATGCTGACTATACAAAAGCAAGTCCACAAAACACAGTCACCAAGCGAAAAGGCTTTGTACCAAAAAGAGGCAGATGGCTTGGATGCACAGATAGATGCACTGGTCTATAAGCTGTACGAGCTAACTCCAGAGGAGATACGGATAGTGGAGGTGGCGAGTTGAGTCACAGAGGCAAGAAGGCTATTGAATTGCATAGAACTACAAGAACTCCCATTGATGATCAGTACGTATGCCTTGTTGGTAAGGCTGTTTATCTCTTTGCGTACTACGAGTGGACAATTATTTATATTATAGAACAGTTAGAGAAAGGTTTTGTTGGAGAATACTCAAGGGGTAAGCCTATGACTTCAGGAAAAGTTAGTTATCGTTTTGGGAATGTCATAAATTAGTGCGAACTACTATCAAATAGCAGTTTAATCGATCATCTCAAAGAATGTCATTTCACTTATTCCTGATTTGCATAAAAATTATCGAAAAAAATTCAAAAAACTTTACATGTTACAGTAGCCACCAGAAAGTGGCTTTGCTTCTCTGGTCATGAGACTCAAATGAAGATCGAGACACAGATTACAAAAATGCTGAATATAGATATCCCTGTGATAGGGGCACCTATGTTCCTTGTCTCTTATCCTGATCTTGTCGCTGCTGTTTCTAATGCGGGAGGGATTGGAACCTTTCCATCTCTGAACTACCGTAGTATATCTGAGCTTCGAGATGGACTGAGCGAAATCAAAGAAAAGACATCTCGTCCCATAGGGGTCAATATCATTCTCATGAAGAGGCATAACCCCGAATGGCAAGATCAGCTCAAAGCATCCCTTGATTTTGGAGCAGAGTTGATCATTATAAGCCTTGGAGTGCCAAGAACGATTATAGAAGAAGTCAAGTCTACTGGTGCCAAGATATTCTGTGATGTAACAACCCTAAGACACGCACGAATTGTTGCAAAAGGAGGAGCAGACGGGCTGATTGCAGTATCTCAGGGAGCAGGTGGGCATGCTGGAGCAATTAGCCCCTTTAGCTTGATTCCTTATCTCAAAGAAGAGACAGGACTCCCTGTGATTGCTGCAGGCTCTATCAATGATGGGAAGCAACTTGCAGCTTCGCTTTCACTTGGAGCAGGAGCTGTCTATGTGGGAACAAGACTCATCGCATCGCATGAGGGTAGGGCTAAACAGGAATATAAAGATATGCTGATTCGTTCGGTTCCTGAGAAAATACGCTATACGGATAAGGTGTCTGGAATACCTGCAAACTGGATAGAAGAAAGTCTTTCCCAGGCAAATTTAGATGATGAGTCTGAATGGGATAAGGATCTTGCGAATGAGCCGAAGAGATGGAGGGATATCTTTTCTGCAGGTCATGGAGTATCTCAAATCAAGACGATCATGTCAGCAAAGGATATTGTGACTCAAATGGTTCAGGAGTATTCTCAGATCGTTCAAAATCTTCCAGTCTCTCAGAGCTGATAGTAAGTCTTTTTCTTTTGAATTGATACTTGGCTGCGTGATGTATTGTGAACAGATTTTTACGGATAGCCCTCTAAGAAATTTTTCGTACATCCTTTATTCTGAAGATCGAAACAAAGTCTTCTGTATTGATCCATGGGATGCAGAGAAGATATCAGAATATCTCAAAACTAAAGGACTCAAACTAACACATATCATCAATACTCATGAACATAGGGATCATACTCGAGGAAATTTAGGGCTTCAAGAACGCTATCAACCTCATATCTTAGCTCATGAAAAAGCAGAGGGATTTATACCATGCCAGAATCAGGGATTAAAAGGAGGTGAGAAGATAGCTATCACAGATACGAGCTTTCTTGAGGTTGTAGACACTCCTGGTCATACCTTTGCTCATCTTACTCTGCTTCTTCACCGTGAAAAAAAACCGTTTGCAGTTTTTTCAGGAGATACATTTTTCAACGCTGGTGTTGGGAACTGTCATAACGGGGGCGATCCTGAGATCCTTTATCAGACCATATATGAATATTATCGGCTTCTTCCAGACCATCTCTATGTATATCCGGGTCATGACTATATGAAAAATAATCTTGGATTTACACTTCGCTATGAATCAGATAACAATCAAGCCAAAGAAATGGAGAAGCAATATCAAAAATCTTCTCAAGTCTCGACCATAGGTCTGGAAAGAGAGATCAATCTCTTTTTACGTTTGGATTCCCCTGAACTTCGACGTGAGATTCGGCATCATTTCCCAAATATGAGATTTGAAGGCTCTTCTTCGAATCTTAATAAACAATTTTTTTTGGCTTTAAGAATGCTTCGTGATAGATGGTAGGTGGAATAAAATTTGCATATGAGTTTGTTTTATGAGGCTTTGCTGAAGAAAATAGGAAGAGTCCGTTCTTGAAAGATGAGTAGCTGTCGTTCCAAAGGAACTTCCGAGCGAAAAAGCCTGTGCATCTCGATTAAAAAGTTGTAGATTTGAGTTTGCTTTGGAGGGTCAAAACGATTCACTTCACTTTGGAGCCTTTGAAGTATTTTTTTCTGTATGATGGGGGGCCTTGTCTCTAGTCCTAAAAATCGTAGCATTTCTGTATTGTTCATATTTTGAGAATAAGCAATAGATGCCATTCGTATCTCGTTTACATGTTTTAGAATGATCTTTAGAACGGCAAAAAGATTATCTGAAGGAGGAGTGAACTTTCCGTATTCTTGAATCACTTGATTCTTATCTCCTGCAAAAAGAGAGTCTATCAAAGTAAAAATATTCCATCCACTTGAAGGAAACATGGTATTTTGAATATCTTCCAGCTCAACGATATTTCCTTTTCCTTCTTGTTTACTTTCTTTTCGTTTACTTTCGTTGGCAAACTGAAGTTTAGAAAGGAGCTGTTCAATACTTCCTAGCTCCGGTTTGACATTTTCTTGCAAGAAGGAGAAGGCTTCTTTGCTTAGAGTAAGTTTCCTTGCCTGAATGGCTTTCTGGAGGCTGGAAGACATTTGATTGGGATAGATAGATCGTGTATCATAATGCAATAAAGGCTCTTGAAGAATCTTAAGCAATCGAGAAGGAACTCGTCCAGAATAAAGAAACATCAAGAGGGTTTGATCTGGGAGATTTTTCATTTGATTTGCAAACTCTTCCCTAGTAGAGTCTGTTCTAAGGAGGTTCTTGAAAATTTCATCAGCCTGTCGTACGAGTAAAAATCGATACGAAGAGAAAATAGGGATGTTGGAAATTTCTTTTTGAAACCTTATATCTTCTTGAGCTTCTGCAGTAAAGACAATCGACTCGTAGCTTCCTATTTCTTTTGCTAAACGTTTTTTTATGATATGAAGAATAGGATCGGCTAAGTTCATATCGGAACCTGAAAGGAGGATGGTTCCTGTTTTATTAAGCTCCATTTTAGAAAAAGAGGATTTAAAAGTATATAGGTCTTTGTAAATCATTTCACATACTTTTTCAAATAGGCTTCGATAAATGGATCAATTCCTCCATTCATTACTTCCTCTACATTGGAGGTTTCCATACCTGTCCGAAGATCTTTGACCATCTTATAGGGGTGCATTATATAGGAACGGATTTGGTTTCCCCAAGCTACATCTCTTTTTTCGCCCGAGCGACTTTCAATATCTTCACTCTTTTGCTGCTTTTCTATATCCCATAGCTTTGACTTGAGCATCTTCATCGCTGTTGCTTTATTTTTATGCTGAGATCTTTCATTCTGGCATTGGACTACAACTTTACTGGGAATATGAGTGATACGGATGGCAGAGTCTGTTTTATTGACATGCTGGCCTCCAGCTCCTGAGGCTCTATATGTATCTATTCGAAGATCTTTTTCTTCTATTTCTACTTCTATCGAATCGTTTACTTGAGGCATCACATGAACAGCACAAAAGGAGGTATGCCTTTTTTTATTGGAATCAAATGGAGAGAGTCGAACCAATCTATGAATCCCGTTTTCCGATTTGAGATATCCATAGGCACTTTCTCCTTTCACCATAATGGAAACATTTTTGATACCTGCTTCTTCACCTGGATGAAGATCCAGAATATCAGTGCTAAAGCCTCGCTGACCACACCACCTAAGGTACATTCGAAAAATCATCTCTGCCCAATCTTGACTTTCTGTACCACCTGCCCCTGAAGTGAGAGTAAGGATTGCATCCTCTCCATCGTCTTGTCCCATCAGAGCTCTTGTCATGAGAAGTTTTTCATATTGTTCGCGGAGCTTGGAAAGCTCTTCTTCTAAATGGTGGATAGCTTCTTTTTTTATGTTCTGTTCTTCGAAAACAATTTCAATGAGATCTGGAAATTCATTCAAGTCATCTTTCAGCTTTTTCCATGGTAATAAAAGCTTTTCTTGAGCGGCTTTCTTTTGGGATATTTTGCGGGCTCGTTCTGGATTATCCCAAAAAGTAGCCCGTTCCGTTTCTGCTTCTAAGTCTTTGAGTCCATGGGAAATTGTGTCAATACCTTGCTGTTCCCAATGATGAATTAGTTCTTTCTGGAAAGAAGAAGTAGCTTCGAGAATCTCATCTCGAGTTTTATATAAGCCCATTCACAGATAATAAGCTATGGGTATAAACACGTTTTTTGTCCAGCATTTTTTTGGGATTTCAATAGAATTGAGTAAATATTTTTTAGTTAAAACTTCCTTTCCCAGAGAGGGATGACAGCCAGTTTCATGAGAGGGAGGCGCGGTGCCCCCTCTCGTGGCTCTCCCCGCGTATCCTTTCCCAGAGAGGGGGCACCGCAGCCCCCTCTCTGGACTCTCCCTGCGCCCGATGCTTCACAGACCTCCTATCTGTGGGCATCGGGGATGTTCCGCCACATCCGTGTGGCGGTATTTGATAGCAAGAGGGATTCCCTGTTTTTTCGGCGGTTTTCCTGAAAGCAAGCCATGGAGACTCGCTCTCAATAAGAATAGTCCCGCTTCAGCAGGCTTGCTTCCTTTTATAGGCGTTTTCGCCTGTTTTTAGTAGATATTCACTAAGACGATAGCTAATACCTACTAGTAGCAGCTCTTGTTTTTAGTAAATATTCACTAAAACTCCCGATTTTTCGGCGACTTTCCTAAAAGCAA
>JABABJ010000105.1 GCA_014238275.1 Leptospirales bacterium
ATATAGAAAAAGGTATGACTTATACGCTCTATACAAAAATAATCGACATACTATAATAGAATTTAAGAAAAAAGCATCTGATATATTAAGGGATTTTGATACTAATCGAAAATTATTTAACGAAATTGACTGTCTTGTATGTTGGGATGTAAATGAAAATGATATGCAAATGTTTAGAAATAGAGGAATTGATTTAACAGAATTTGATAATCAAATAAAGCAAGCATTTTCTAATGCTACTCATAAATTAAAAATACAAAATGTTAGTTCTATGTACATTATAGATTTAAAAAAGCACTTAGATAAATTAGAAAACCAAAGCTAATCTATTAAAGGAAGGAATTGACTATTCAGATGCCTCTCTTCAGCTTGGTAGCTTGGACTCCAACCGTTCACTGATATAACAATGGCTTATTTCCGTAAGGCAGCCGAGCAAACAGATAAAACTCTCAATCGTTCTAGGGCTATTATGGAAGAAAAAATCCTCTCCTTGTGGGAGGAAAATTCTATCACGGTTCAAAGCCTCCAAAAAAACCAAGATTCCTCTTCTTTCGTCTTTTACGAGGGGCCTCCGACAGCGAATGGAAGCCCTGGAATCCATCATATTCTTAGCAGGGTTTTCAAAGATATCTATATAAGATTTTACAGCCAGAGGGGCTTTCATGTCCCTCGAAGGGCTGGATGGGACTGCCACGGGCTTCCAGTGGAAAGAGAGGTTGAAAAAGAGCTTGGGATACGGAATAAAGCTGAGATCGAAAATAAATATGGGATAGCACAGTTTAATCAGCTGTGTCGTCGTTCTGTTCTTCGCTATATTTCTCATTGGAACGATTTTAGTCGCAGGATGGCATTTTCTGTAAATCTGGAAGATCCCTATTTTACAATGGATAATAGCTATATTGAATCTGTCTGGTCTATACTCAAGACGATTTGGGATCAGGGGCTGATCTATCAGGGTTATCGAGTGGTTCCTTTGGATCCTGTACTTGGAGCATCTATGTCTGATGCTGAGGTAGATCAAGGATATCGTGAGGTGGAAGATCCCTCCCTTACGTTACGATTTAGACTCAAATCAAATAACCCTTGGGGAGAAGAGGTTTTCTTGTTAGTCTGGACTACAACTCCCTGGACGCTTCCCTCAAACACCGCCCTTGCCGTTTCCAGTCAAGCGGATTATGCACTTGTGGAATATCAAAAAGAGATATTGTCGTCGTCGAAAGGAGGGAGAAAAGAGAAGAGAACAGAGCGTTTGATCTGTTCAAAAGAACGTTTAGAAGACAATTTTCAGGGCAAAAAATACACTATCAATCGTATCCTATCAGGAAAAGAGTTAATAGGCCTAGAATACGATCGTCTCTTTTCGTTTGTGAAGATGGATCCGAAAGAAGAAGGAAAAAAGGGGTGGTATGTGACAGAAGCAGATTTTGTCACTATGGATACAGGGACAGGAATTGTCCATATTGCTCCCTCTTATGGGGCAGATGATCTCTTGCTGAGAGAAAGATACGATCTTCCACTTCTACATGCTGTGGATATGGAGGGAAAATTTTTTCGGGAGACAGATTCTCTTTTTTCTGGTCTTTTTTTCAAGGAAGCAGATAAGGAGATCATACGAGAGCTTAAATCTCGCGGTCTTGTTTGGGAATCTTCTCGGTATCGGCACCAATATCCCTTTGGGTATCGTACAGGAGCTCCTCTTCTTTATTATGCCAAAAACGCTTGGTACATTCGTACTACTCAGATCAAAGAACAACTCATTCAAAATAACAAAGAAATACGATGGGTTCCAGATCATATACAGAACGGACGCTTTGGGAAATGGCTTGCAAGCAATCGGGATTGGGCATTAAGCAGGGAGCGTTTTTGGGGGACTCCTCTCCCCATTTGGAGTGATGGAGAGGGAGGATTTCGATGTATCGGATCGATTCGTGAGTTGTCTCTTCTCTGTGAAAAGGACTTGAAAGGACTGGAGCTTCATCGACCAGAAGTAGATCAGATTCAATTTCAGGACCCAAAGAGTGGTCGTATGATGAGTCGAGTACCTGAAGTGGTAGATTGTTGGTTTGATTCAGGAGCAATGCCTTATGCCCAGCTTGGATTATCTGTAGAAGGATTGGGAAATGGAAAAATTCCTTTGCAAGATGAGGATCATTTTCCAGCAGATTTTATTTCTGAAGCCATTGATCAGACAAGAGGATGGTTTTATACCCTTCTTTGTATTGGGACCATGATTTCTGGAAAGAGTCCCTACAAAACCGCCGTCTGTCTGGGACATGTATTAGACGAAAAGGGAGAGAAGATGTCCAAGAGCAAGGGAAACACTATCGATCCGTGGAAAGCCTTCGAGATTCATGGAGCAGATGCTGTTCGATGGTTTTTCCTAACAGGAGCACCACCAGGACACTCTCGCTATATGGGGCAACTTGGAGGCTCTAAAGACCCTATCACAAAGGTTCACAGCTTTTTAAACATGTTTCAGAACAGTGTCAACTTCTTTCTATTATACGCACAGATAGATCAAATTCGTATTGAGCCCGATTGGGAGTACAAAGCTATTAAAGGAGCTCTTCCATTTGCCAAGAGAACAGAGATGGATCAATGGATTCTTTCCGTATTGCAAGAGCTGATAGACGAGGTTTCTTCTTTTTTGGAAGATTATGACTGCATGAAGGCTGGAAAGGCAATCGAAAGTTTTCTTGATAGCCTTTCCAATTGGTATATACGTCGCAATAGACGCCGTTTCTGGAAGGGAGCTTTGGATCAAGACAAACTTAGTGCCTATGATACTCTGTATCGATGCCTTGTTACAGTCTCTCGTCTTTGTGCACCCTTTATTCCATTTCAGGCAGAGGATTCCTTTCAGGCCCTTGTTGTAGAGCCTCTGTGTAAAAACCAAGATTCCACAAATCCTAAAAGTGTTCTCTTGAATGGATGGCCTCAGGCGGATCGTACAAATAGCTATAATCCAAGGCTCTTACAAGAAGGAGATGCTCTCAAAGAGGCCGTTTTTGTGGGGAGATCTGCTCGTATGAAGTCTGGGATCAAGATACGTCAACCTCTTCGTTGTCTTTTTCTATATCTTGACCAAAAAGAGCTTCGTCCTGTCATCGAAAAAAATAAAAGACTCATTTTAGAGGAACTAAATATTAAGGGAATTGAGTTTCTCAATGATTCAACTGAAATTATCGCTACAAAGATACGCCCAAATCTTCCTAGGATTGGGAAAAGGCTAGGGGCAAAAGTTCGCCTATTGCAGGAATATCTAAACAAGACATCTGTGGAGGAAATTCTAGGCCTTCTTGCCTCAGAAAAAGTACTTAGGATACCTGATCCATCAGAGCAACAGGAAGAAGAACATAGAGAGAGATTTCTTACAATACAAAAGGATGATCTTCTGATTGAAAGTATATCCAAAGAGGGAACCTCAGGAGTCAAAGGGAAGGGGATGGTCGCTGCAGTCGATACAGAGCTAAATCAAGAGCTGATCCAAGAGGGAATTTCAAGAGAGCTCATTCGGAATATACAGTCCATTCGTAAAAATGAGGGTCTTTCTGTTACGGATCGAATCACTTTGTATTTTCACGATTCTGGAGCTGGAATCGCTTTTGCCCTTGAGAGCTTTGCAAAGGAAATTGAAGCAGAAACTCTTTCTTGCATTCTCAGTGAGAATCCTTCGCTTTCCTCTTCTCATGATTCTTCTTCAAATGATGCTTCTTCAAAAAAAAGCATTCCTTTCGCGAAACAAGAGATCAAAATCGAGCAAGAATCAACAGAGCTTTGGTTGTGGCTTAATGGCTAAATCAATCATGAAAAACAGAAACTATATGCAATAGTCTACCTTGGAAAGTATTATTTCTTTTGCTAGGACATAGCCGATAATCTCGGTATGAATGTCAAAAATAGGACTATTTTCTGCCATGATAATTTGGAGATTCTGCAAGGTATAGACACCGAGTCCATTGACCTTATCTACCTAGATCCACCATTTAATAAAAAAAAGGTCTTTACTGCTCCTATAGGTAGCAGTGCTGAAGGAGCGGAATTTAGCGACGTTTTCAGAGAGGGAGATGTCAAGGCTGAGTGGGTACAAACTATTAAAGAAGACCATGACGAGCTTTATAGTTTCCTTAATGGTATAAAAAACATAAGAAATTCTTATAACTACTGCTATCTATGTTATATGGCAATTAGACTAATAGAAATGCATAGAATATTAAAAAATACAGGTAGTCTGTATTTACATTGTGATCCGACGATGAGTCATTATCTAAAAATTCTTTTAGACTGTATTTTTGGAGAAAAGAACTTTAGAAATGAAATTGTGTGGAATTATAAGAGATGGTCTAATGTATCAAGAGATTTCCAAAAAATGCACGATATTGTTTTTAGATACAGTAAAACAGAAAATATAAATTTCAATATTCTTTATCAAGATTATGCTAATATAGATTTCATAGAAGATACAGTAAGGGGAGTTGTGGATGGGAAGCTACAAAGATTAAAAGATAAAGATGGGAACTACATAAAAAGAAAAAAGAAAAATAAAGGTGTCTCTATGCATGATACTTGGGTTGATATAAATTTCGTAGCACCTACTTCCAAAGAACGCACTGGCTACCCTACGCAGAAACCATTAGAATTACTTGAAAGAATAATCAAAGTAAGCAGTAATAAAGGCGACATTGTGCTAGATCCTTTTTGTGGTTGTGCGACAACTTGTGTAGCTAGTGAGAAGTTAGGAAGGAAATGGATTGGCATTGATATATCTATCAAGGCTTATGAATTAGTAAAACTAAGACTTAAAAAGGAAGTAGCAGACTCAGAGCATTTATCTGATTATCAAAACGTTTTAAATTTTCAAACGCAACCACCTATAAGGAAAGATAGGACAAATAGAGATTTAGAACAGAAATATGTTTATATCATATCAAACCAAAGCTATGAAGAAGAATACAAAGTAGGTATTGCTAAGCATTGGCAATCAAGACTGAACAGCTATCAAACATCCGATCCTAATAGAAGATATAGAATGGAACATAAAATTTTGACACATAGCTATAGAAAAGTTGAAAAATATATACACAAAAAGTTTCATGCTAGGAATGAATGGATCTCAGGAAATCTAAAAGACATCAAAAGAGAAATAAACGCTTATGCCAAAAAAGTAGGATAAGTACTTTACTTATCCTTTATCAAAAAAAATAAAAAAGTTGACAGAAAACTAGCAAAGTGACATTTGTGTTAGAGAGACACTCATTGAGAGACACTCAAATGAAACAACGCTTTATGGATAAGCATTTTTTTGTACGAACTAGGTTCTATGGTTTGACAGTGGTCTTTCTTTTGCTTGTTGGACTTTTATCGATGTCCCGTTGTGCACAACAGGAGCAATGTGTAATACAGGAGTTGTCCCCTGATGTGCAAAGTAATTTGGATAAGTTTCGAGAATATACCCTTCAGGAGGTTAACTGCATTCGAACGCAACCACAATCATATTTGGAATATCAAGGTCAAGAGGCAATTCGTAGAGAGTCGCAGTGTGTGGAAAGAGATCCTGAAGCGGATGATGACTTGATTTCTACTCTTTCAGAAGCAGAACCAGTATCTTCTCTTCGCCTAAATAATCAGTTAAACGAAGCAGCTCAGGGTCATAGCGAACACATGGCTACAACAATACAATTTGCACATAGCGGTATTGGTGATGGTGCTCTCATTGATCGAATCAAGGGAGCCGGGTATACAGGAAGGGCTTTTGGTGAAAATATTGCTTTTGATACTAGAAACGTTCTTGGGGGTGACGGGGATGATCTTTCTAATGCAGAAAAGGCAGGTCTTCAAAATGGAGCCATTTATTTTGTTTCACGCTATGCATTAGACTGTAGGGTTTTAGATCGAGGTCATTTGAAGAATCTGCTAAACCCAATTTGGAATGAGCTTGGCATTGGTCAGAAATCTGGTCAGGACGATCAGTTCAAATACCACTATAATACGCAAAATTTTGGAAAGAGTCAATAGGAGGATGGTCTATTGCGTGCCTTAATCTTGAGCATATCCCTTTCTATACCTATGAAGATTCCACAAAGCTTTTCTGATACTTTCTTTTTGCAGTAAGAATCCTTTTGAAGAGGAGCAATCTCCACTAGAACCTTCCAAACTAGAGGCTCTCCTTGATCCCTATGGATAGGGTAGAAATAGAGGATTCCTTTTTTTGAGAGAAATTTTCCCATCCATAGTATTTGGGCTCCTCTATAAAGATAGGGCTCTTGGTAAAGTTGATGTGGATCTACAGGATCATGGAATTTATGGAAAGGAATCATTGGAATGAGGCTCCGAAAGATCAAGATTCGTTCTTTTACTTGAAAATTTGCGTTAGAAATCTCGATACGACCAAGGAGATAACGAGCCTGATTGACCTTTCCTTCTCGTGCAAGTAGTTTGGCACGTAAATAATCCTCCATTAGCTCTTTTTTGGATGAATACAAAAAACGAGGAATCTCATTCTGGTAATCTTCTTTAGGTATAATATCACCAGAAAAGGGAATTTCTGGGAATATATCTTTATTTTTTGTGCCATCTAGGAGCTTAGATAATAAAAGGGTAGGATGGAACGAAGAAAGATTGGATCTAAAAATAAGGGACAGGCTTGAGATAATCCCAAGGAGACTCAGAAAAAGAAGGCCGTAAAAAAATCTGAGCCAAGGCTCTCTCTTTTTCTTCACTGTATTTTTCGCAAGGTTGAGATAGGGAGGATAGAGTTTGCGACGATTCCTTCTGATAGGTTTGAGTTTATCTTCCAAAAAGGAATAGGGGACATAGCTCCGAAAGGAGGATGGATTCTTTAAATCCTTGTGTATCTTGCTTTCATCTTCTTTGAGTCGAACAATGAGAGCATCTGCAAAGGTTTGTGAGGGATCCTTTTGTAGAATATCAGTCCAGTATAGAAGTGCCTTTTCCGTATGTCCCTGATGAAGCTCTCTATACGCCTCCAGATATAGCCAAGAAGGAGCATATTTGACCGTCTCTCCGTATTCCTTTACCCACTCTTCAGCTTGATGAATGTGTCCCATCCCGAAGAGAGAACAGCATCCTGCATATAAAATTTCCGAATTTGTTGCTAAATTTCGTTTTTTGCGAATATTTTGGCATAAACGAAAGGCTTTGTGGTATTCTTGATTGGATATTTTTTCCCAAATAGCTTGAAGTTCTCGCCTCTGTTGCCTTCGGAAGGGGTATTTTGGAAGAAAGTGCATCTTTTTATTCTCTCCAGAATTTAATTTTGTCTATTTGCGACATTTTTAGCTGAAACGACTCTTTTGCTCCATCCATACAGCATGAAAATCAGACCTATCAATCTGCTGGTCTGTTACGGGTTTCCCAGGGGCCTCCAGAAGCACATAAGCCGGCTTTGCATGAGAGTTTCCCCGTCTATTTTTTTTATCGTAGGCTGTATGACGATATACTTGCTCTGCCGAGCATCCAGCTGTATCACAGGGAAGATTCCATTCGTTCATCTTTTGAAAAATCCGTTCCAAATAGCTAGGGGAGAGATTTTTGAGTCTTCGACTAAGAAGAAGGGCTGTAACAAGGCCTCTCGATACGGCTTCTCCATGAGACATTCCATCTATGTCTGAGGTATTTTGGCGGTAGATGGATTCCAAAGCATGAGCAGTTGTATGCCCAAGATTCAAAACAGCTCGGAGTCCCTTTTCCTTCTCATCTTGGGCTATGATCTCTGATTTGATCCGTATAGAATGAATGATCGCTAGCTTTAGATCTTGAAAGTTTGATTCTCTCATGTCTTCTTGAGGAGAAAGACAGAAAAGCTGATCCATAACGGAAGGGTTTGAAACAAGAAGGCTATGTTTCAGCATCTCTGCAAAACCAGCGATACGAGCCCTCAAAGGAAGACTTTTCAGACAGGATAGATTGAAATAGATCAGGCAAGGATGATGGAAGGAGCCAATCATGTTTTTTCCGTAGCGAAGGTTGACACCCGTTTTTCCCCCCACAGAGGCATCTACTGCAGCTAGAAGTGTCGTAGGAATCTGGATAAAGTCAATTCCTCGGAAAAGGCTTGCAGCGACAAAACCACAAAGATCACCTATTACACCACCTCCCAATGCTAGAAGACAGGAACGTCGATCTGCCCCTGCTTGGATGAGGCTTTCATAGATAGGCTCCATGCTATGGAAATTTTTATTTTTTTCTTCTCCTTGAAACCATATAACATGAGGATCCTTTTTGCCTTTAGGGAAGTGATGAGAGGCATCTGATAAAAAAGGACTTAGGATATTCGTTGGGAGGGTCGAGTCTGCTATCAGGAAATAGGAGCCTTCATTCTCTCTTTCTGGAAGAAAGATTTTCCCTTTGGGTGAAAAACTCTCTTGAATGAATACAGGATAGGGAGAGGAGTTTTGGGGTCTAACTATAAGACTTTCTTGTATATGATGATCTATTTTCATACAAGACATCTGAAGTGCTAATTTACATAGCCGAGAATCATAAAAAATAAGAGTCCATCTGCTTTTGAGTCATTTATCGTTGATTAGAAGTACCTTTTTTCTCTTGCTTGGTTTCTTGGATCTTCTCCAATGCGAAAGATGCCGCTTGTTCAGCTGCACCTTTTAGAGTCATTCCTTCTCCGACAGCGTATTCTTTTTCTTGGATTAAAACTCGAATTTTATATTTTTTATGATGATCTGGGCCTGTTCGTGAAAGTTCTTCATAGACAGGAAGAAGCTGAAAATGTTTTTGAGTGAACTCTTGCAGACGAGTCTTTGCTCCCTTGCTTTGTTCTGGATGAGAGATATGATTTAGCTCAGGATTAAACCATTTTAGAACACAAGATTCTATGATCGTATATCCTTGATCCAGATAAATTGCTGCAATCACTGCTTCGAAGCTATCTGCAAGATTGGACTCTCTCTTTCTTCCTCCGCTTTTTTCCTCTCCATATCCAAGTTGGAGGAATTTCCCAAACTCAAGTCTCCTAGCAATTTTAGCAAGGGATTGATCTGATACAAGAGTAGAGCTAATTTGAGTAATTTGTCCCTCAGAATAGGAGGGAAACCTATGATATAGATAGTTGTCGATAATGAGGTTCAGAATAGAATCCCCAAGATATTCCAGACGCTGATTGTTATACAGAGCACGATCATAAGCAGGAAAAGTTACACTAGAGAAGGAAGGATGAGTAAACGCCAAATCTAAGAGATGAAGCCTTGTCATCCTGACTCCCTGAGAAGACAAAAAGGAACTAAGAAACTCCTTTCGTTCCTCTCCCAACGAATGCTTTTGCAAAGATCTATCCCTAGAACTCCGATCCATATTCCCTCCTGTTTGATTTCAGAGGATGACAAAAAAGACAGCCCGCCTTGCACGCAAGACGGGAACAAATTCTTTTATTTATCCGTAACTCGGAAAAATAGAGACTTCTCTGTCAAGAAGTGTGTGAGTCAATATATTTTACGACATCACTCACTGTCTGTATCTTTTCTGCGTCTTCATCGGCAATCTCGATACCAAATTCTTCTTCAAGAGCCATCACTAGCTCTACAGTATCCAAGGAATCCAAGCCTAAATCATCAATGAAGTTTGCCTCCATTGTAACCTCAGCCTCGTCTACTCCCGATTGTTCCACAATAATAGATTTTAACTTTTCAAAATCTGCCATATTTTATAATCTCCTCAGTCTCTGTTTTCCAGAGCCGATTTTTTATAAGCTCAAGCTGACTCTATTTTTTTAGAGTCAACTCAGACTTGAGAACTAACATTTTAAATGCTCCTTTCAGATACAAGTGGAAATAGAAAAAAAATTAGAATCTTCCCAAGATTTTTTCTATGCTAAAAAGCTAAAATTTCTCTATTACATTGAGGTTTGCTGATAAGATCTGAATTTCTGTGTAGTTTTTTTATCTTATCCTTGTCATAGCTGATTTATATCTTATTTTTCATTGAACTTTTTTTAGTCCATTGTATCAATTTATGAAATATGCAAAGCAAAGATAAAACACCTGAATGTCGATATTGTCCACAAATTGACGATTCATTTCCTAGATTAATGAGATGAACTTTGCCTATTTATATGTACTTCTTTTGAGCTGCTTTGAATCTTAGATTCCAGAATGTATTTAGAGGGTTTGTTTGAGGAACTTACGAACAAGGCGAGTTTTCCTTAGCAAGTTTTCCTTAGTAGTTTAAGAGAGTTGCAGGAGATGCTTTTCTGACAATATTACTTTATTTATAGAAGATTATTTTTAATATTTATGGGAAATAAAATACTTGTATCTTTAGCTCTGTGTGATTTATGTGATTTCAATCACGTAAAAATGGGAATTTGTTGCTATATTGGTAGCAAAGTTTATCTTTCCAGATCGATATTTGAGAAATAACAATGATGTATACAGCTACAAAAAAGGCTAGCTCAACCGTGAAAGGTCTTCCTATTTATGGGAATAGTAATCTATTTTTCAGCCAAAGTTTGGACAAACTTGCTGCTAGTGTGCATGACAGAGACTTTGTTGATGTCAGGCTCAAGATGCTTTCTCGCCTAGGAATCCGTTCCATTTTCTTATTAGCAAAACCTCCAGACGATTTTTCAGAAGGGGAGTCCATAGTTACTCTTTGCCATTTGCTGGAGGAGGCTGGGTTCCATTGGAATTTTTGCGATCCCAATTTATTAGAAACTAGAAATATGAAGAAGATTTTTCATTTTTGTAATAGTATGAATGATTGGATACAGAAAGGATCTGGGATACTCATGTATACTCCAAATCATACACACAAATCTCAACATCTTGCCTGTATGCTTTTGATGACTTCAAATCAGAAAAAAGATGCATTTTTTTCTCTTCCATCTATTAAGGACAAAACCACATTTATTTTAGATCGACCTCTCAATCCAGCCATGGACAGTATCGTTTATGACTACGAAAAATATCTTCTAAAGTCGGGTAAACCTTCTAAAAAAATGACTGACAAAAAGAAGGATAGCAATCATTCTGACTACAAGGGTAAGTTTTTGATGAGTAAGAATAAAGGAAGTGCTTTGAAGAATGTAAGCAAGAATGTAAGCAAGAATGTAAGCAAGAATGTAAGCAAGAATATAAGCAAGAATATAAGCAAGTATGCAAGCTCAAATGGTGCATTTCATCCCTCTCGATATACAATTCGAGTAAAGTTTTTAACGATCATTTCATCGATCATCTTTGCTTCTCTAGGAACGATGATTTTTTTTACTTCCAAGTACTTTGGAGAAGAGTCTGAAATTCGTATTCAGGAGAATAACCTGAATCTGGCACAGATCATTGGCAACAGGATTGAATCTGAGATGAGTCGGATCCAGTACAATTCTGCATTAGCTATCAAGAGTCTTCGTCGTAAAGGTACTAGCTTTCTTGCAGCTGATTTTTTTGAGAATAATCCAGATTATTTTTACGTAGGGGCTGGACGTATTAGGGGCTCTGTCTTTCAGCAAGAAACTGCCTTATACAATGATGTCTATCTTCAGGCAAACCACTTAAATCGACAGATCATCCAAGAGAACTATGCAAAGAATATACAGTACTTACAACAGGCTGTAAATGGCTACTCTGCTTTTAATGCATCTGAGAAAAATGTTCCAATACTTGGTGTTGTTCATAAAAAAGATGGACAAATCATCGTAGTATATATGCAGCCTACTCTTCTTCTTCGTTCCTTTCAGAATAGTAGCATAGTAAATATTTTTGTTGTAAATAGTGGAAGTAAGCTTGTCCTTCATAAGGATTCTTCTCGTCTCATCGAACATGCTGACTTTTCAAATGTTCCTATCGTAAAAATCATGCTGGAAAGCCCTGTTCAGGCGGGACAAAACCGCTATACGATGAATGAGGTAGACTTCCTTGGGTCCTATCAGCGTATTGGAGATGGGGGCTTAGGGGTAATAACTTCCGTGGAAGCTGCCATGGTTTTTGCTCCAGTAAAGCGGATTCAGCAAAATAATCTTTTCATTCTTGTTATTGTTTTAGGGGTTGCCTTTATTATAGTCTTTTACTTTGCAAAGACAATTACTACTCCCATTCAGAGTCTTGTCGGAGGAGCTATCATGATAGAAAAAGGAGATTATGATCTTAAACTATCTCCAGTCTATAGAGATGAAATCGGTCAACTTACATACTCTTTTCGTAAAATGGGACAGGGATTGCAAGAACGCGAAAAGATCAAGGATGCCTTTGGAAAATTTGTTAATAAGGAAATAGCAGATCGTGCAATGCGAGGTGAGTTGAAATTAGGAGGAGAAAAAAAGAATGCAGCTGTTTTCTTCTCCGATCTTCGTGGCTTTACGGCTATTTCTGAATCTCTTCAACCTGAAGAGGTGGTTTCTTTCTTGAACGCATATTTTACAAAAATGGTTCGATTTATCTCTGCCACTGAAGGGGTTGTAGATAAGTATATAGGAGATGCAATTATGGCCCATTGGGGAGCTGTAGGGGGAAAGGGAAATAGTACGGAAAATGCGATCCAAGCCTCTCTTTTGATGAGAAATGCTGTCATAGAGTTTAACAAGGAATATCGGGGTAAATATCCTCTTGTGCGCATCGGAATTGGAATCAATACAGGACCTGTAATTTCCGGTCAAATTGGCTCAGAAGAACGTTTGGAATATACTGTGATAGGGGATACTGTAAATCTTGCCTCTCGTATTGAGTCTCTCAATAAACCATTTGCAACTGATATTCTTATTTCAGAGCAATCTGCTGCTCTTGTGAAGGATATGTTTAAGATTGAATCGATGCCATCGATTCGTGTTAAGGGGAAGGAAAGGCCTCAGTCTATTTATGCAGTAATTGGTAGGAATAATGATCCAGATTGTCCCTCTGATATCAAAGCAGTACGGAAACTTCTAGGAATCGAAGTACGAAAGGATTCTCGCGCCCTGAAAGCAGAAAAGCTTTGATTACTTAAGTAACGTTTTTCTGGGATTTATTCTGTATCCATTTTCTCAAAATCCATTTTCTCAAAAGAAATGCTAGATTTTATCTACTTTTTCTATGTATTAGAAAGGATCGATGAAAATGCTAGGGTGTGTTTTTTTGCTCTTCTTTTTTCTGAGGAGGTGGGATTACGACTTGATTCTTGTACCAACCACATTGAGGACATACTTGGTGGGGTGGGGTATAAGATCCGCAGTTTTTGCATGGACCAAGAGTAGGCCTCCCTAATGAATGGTGGGAACGGCGAGAACGCTTTTTAGTTCGTGAAGTTTTACACTTAGGTACTGCCATATATCATTGAAACATGTCTGCTAAAAAACTCATTCCACAAACATCCTCAGAGCCATAATTTTTACACTTGATAGAAATGCAAGTTTTTCTTAAGATTTGTTATCAAAACCATTGACAAAAAAGAGGGACTGATAGTCCGATGCCCTTATGAGATGTCATGAAGTAGATTATGAGATTCTTGGAGATGATCTTCAAGTTGTAGAGGTGGAGTTAGACCCTCAAGAGGTTGTTATCGCAGAAGCAGGAGCAATGAACTGGATGGAGGAAGGGATCCAATTTGAGGCAAGGATGGGGGATGGTTCCAAGCCCGATCAGGGTATACTCGGAAAGCTCCTTGATGTTGGGAAGAGAGCAGTAATGGGAGAGTCTCTTTTCTTAACGCACTTCACGAATCAGGAAACTGGTAAAAAGAAAGTTGCTTTTGCGGCTCCCTATCCTGGCAAGATCATTGCTATTGATATGTCCCAGATGGGAGAGCTTATCTGTCAGAAGGATAGCTTTTTATGTGCTGCCTTGGGAACAGAGATCAATATAGCCTTTCATCGACGTATTGGAGCTGGATTTTTTGGAGGAGAAGGTTTTATTCTTCAAAGGCTTTTGGGGGATGGAATGGCTTTCATTCATGCAGGTGGAACTGTTGTCCAAAAAGAATTGAACAACGAAACTCTTCGAGTAGATACAGGCTGTCTTGTAGCCTTTACCCCTGGAATTGACTATAATATTGAAAGGGCTGGTGGACTCAAATCTATGTTTTTTGGGGGAGAAGGTCTTTTTCTTACTACTTTGAGTGGCACGGGAAGGGTCTATCTCCAAAGTATGCCTTTTTCTCGCCTAGCTGACCGTATCATCCAAAGTGCACCTTCAGCAGGTGGAAGCTCTAGAGGAGAGGGCTCTGTTCTGGGTGGTCTTGGAAGAGTCATGGGTGGAGATCATAACTTTTGATCTTCTTTACATAACAGGTCTCGTATCATTATCATAGTGACAGCGAAAAAATTCTTGACATGGACTAAGTTCGGGATGTTTCTGGACTTGTGAGTAAGATTCATCCTACTGCTATTGTCGATTCGTCTGCTCAAGTTGATTCGACAGTAGAGATAGATGCCTATTCGATTATAGGACCAGATGTTCAACTTGGTCCAAACTGTAAGATTGACGCACATGTCTCGATTAAAGGAAAGACGAAGATCGGTAAAGAAAATCATTTTCGCCATGCTTGTCTGATTGGAGAGATGCCCCAGAAAATCGATTTTGCAATAGATAAGGGCTCACAACTGACCATAGGAGACCATAATACTTTCCAGGGATTTTCTCAGGTTCGTGCTTCTAGTCTAGCATTAGGAACAAAACTTGGGAATCATAACTGTATTATGGGGGGGGCTCTTGTTGGGCATGATTGCATTCTTGGCGATCATATTGTCTTGGGAGAAGGTTCTGTCTTGGGGGGGCATGCTCATCTGGAAGATTATGTGAATATTGCTGCAGTTTCTGCGGTTCACCAGTACGTTAAAATAGGAAGCTGTGCAAGTGTTTCCATGAATTCCACTGTCCTTCAAGATATTCCTCCTTTTGCATTATCTCAAGGACAGCCTGTAAAAATTCATGGGTTAAACCTCTCTGGTCTCAAAAAAGCGGAGATCTCTATTGAGTCGCAAAATGCTATTTATAGGGCTTTTTCTATCTTTTTTGTGCAGAAGCATGAGAAAAACCAGTCTTTGACTCTTTCCTCAAGACTCGATTCAGTACGGAATCAAGTCTTAAAAGAATTACCTGTAGATACAGATACTTATACAAGAGTAAGCAACTGGATTGATTTTATCGAGAAATCACAGCGAGGGATTGCTGTTCATCATCATGATTTACATAAATGGGGTCTTTCAGAAGGCTCAGATAAATGCTAAAAAAATGAACCCCAAAAATCTTTCTAAAAATCTTTCTAAGAATCTCTCTAAGAATCTTGCTAAGAATCTTGCTATAGGGCTTTTCCTTGTGAGTATTGTAGGGCCCATTTGGCTTCAGAAAGGTATCAGACCTGTTTATTTTGTAGAAAGAGAAACCCCTTCCATCGAAAAGGACGAGTCTGGAAGATTTTTTTCTTTGAAGGATGGACAGCCTCAATATCTTGATCCTCCTGTTTTACTCAAAGATTCTTTTCTCTCGCCAAAATCTATCCAAGAAATCAATTCGGACAGAAGATCAGCTCCTTCTATCAAGAAGCAGCTAATTTATGAAGTGGGAGAAGACTCTGAGCAAACTGTATATGAGATACATCTCAAGAAGCATTTGGGGATATACTCTCTCTTCCCAGCCTTGATTGCCATAGGGTTTTGTTGGCTGACTCGTCAGCCTGTTGTTTCTCTATTTTTGGCAGGCTTTAGCGGATCATTGATGCTTGGTCATTGGGATTATTTGAGTAATGTTGTCATTCCTGCGTTTATGACGAAAAATACCGCAATGATACTCCTTCTATATCTTTGGCTTTTAGGAGGGCTTTTGGGAGTATGGTCTCGAACAGGGGCAGCAAAGGTCTTTGCAGAATGGGTTACGAAGCATTTTGTACGAGGGGATCGTTCTGCAAGGCTTGTAGCATGGTTTTTGGGAATTCTTTTTTTCCAAGGAGGGACTATCAGTACGGTGCT
Source organism: Leptospirales bacterium (assembly GCA_014238275.1). Classification (GTDB taxonomy): domain Bacteria; phylum Spirochaetota; class Leptospiria; order Leptospirales; family Leptonemataceae; genus JABABJ01. Next base: position 15,902 of record JABABJ010000105.1, read on the forward strand.
TGTGGGGACCACGGTTAAGCCTATAGCAGATCAGAAAAAAATCAGTCATGAAGAGCTGTCCTATATTGTTGACTCTACTGCTTCCCCCATTGCATGTCTGATCGCCTTCAATGCTTGGCCTTCCTATATACAGTCCTTTTTATATGTACCTGGAGTTGCATTTTTAGCGACAGAAAAGGATAGAATTGCTTTTTTCTTCCAAAGCCTTCCCTTTAGCTTCTATGCTCTTCTTGCTGTGGTAGGAGTCTTTCTTTTTTGTTTAGATCTCCTTCCTTTCACAGGGAAGAAAATGAAAAAAGCAAAGCAAAGAGCAAGAGACACAGGAAAATTAGATGCTCCCACTGCAAATCCTCTCAGTGCAGAAGAGCTTCATGAATCGAAAGTACCTCCAGGATATCATCCTCATCCTGCAGAGTTTCTGGTACCTCTTTTGGTTCTTTTAACCATTGCTGTGGGGACATTCTTTTGGATGGACTCCCCTCAGGTTCATTGGGCCTTTGGTTCGGCTCTCTTGATTGCCTCTCTTTCTTCACTTTTGAGAGGAATGAGTCTTTCTCAGCTCATCAGTGGACTTCATAGTGGCTTTAAGGGAGTAACTTCTGGGGCATTGATCCTTCTTCTCGCTGTGATTTTAGGAAAGATCACATCTGATGCTGGGGGAGGAGTCTATCTAAGTCTGATCTTGAGTCAGGGAATTCCTTATTGGCTCCTACCCATTTTCATTCTTATCCTTACGATATTTATTTCGTTTTCGACTGGAACGAGCTGGGGAACCTATGCTGTAGTTTATCCCCTTGCAATGCCTCTTGCTTATGCCGTAGGTGCTGATTTGGCTCATCCTCTTGCTTATCTATCCATCTGTTTTGCCGTTGTCCTAAACGGAAGCGTTATAGGAGATCAAACTTCTCCTATTTCAGATACAACGATTCTAAGTTCCATGTGTACTGGATGCGATCTTATGGATCATGTTACCACTCAAATCGTTCCTGTAGCCTGGCTAACTCTCATTTCTTCTTTTCTTTGGACTTTTGCTGCAATTGCTTGCGGTTAAATTTTTTATTATTCAAAGACCAAATCGTCTCTCAGCTTTCAGCTCTCTGCTTTCAGCTCTCTGCTATTTCATTTTTATAAAAATAGTGTTTGTGTTTTTCCATATTTTTTCGTCTTCTGAGTTATGCTTCTTCATCTGTGATGAGCGAGCATTTGTCAGTTTGGGATGAGGAATCATTTGAATCTATTTGAGAGTCCTTGGTTTGATTTTTACATAGGGACACTAGGAATCTGTCTGATCCTTAGTGTATATCTTTTCGTACTACAGAAGGAAAAGGTCTATTTATATAGCTTTCTGTACTTTGCATTGACAGGTTCTTTTTTTCTTGTCTATTTACACTATCCAGATCAAATCTATATCTTCTTTACAGTATTGTTTCTCTTTACGGCATTTTGCACCCAGCAGTTGAAGAGTAAAAGGTCTTATTATCATTTGGTTTTTTGGAGTATACTGATTCTTTTTTGCTTCTTTCCTTCTTCTCAGGAATGGATAGATCCAAGGGTGAGTGCTCTAGTAATATTCTTGCTTCCCTTTTATTTAACAGTAGAGATGATTCTGTTTATTCTCACTCCTGCCAAAAGACTGAATCAAATGAATCTAAAAAATATAGAATATAAGATCGCTACGGAAGCAAAGAGTAGATTTTTGGCTAATATGAGCCATGAAATTCGTACTCCCTTAAATGCTGTTCTTGGGATGGGTGAACTTCTTCAGTCTGCAAAACTTACACGGGAAGAAAATCAATATCTGGAAGTATTACGGAATGCAGGGGAAAATCTAATGAATCTCATTAATGATATACTCGATATCTCTAAAATTGAATCGAATAAGATCGAGCTTGAAAAGATCCAATTCTCTCCTTATGAAATCATAAAAAGTACAATTCAATTCATTGAATCCAGTGCCAATCGAAAAGGTCTTTTCATCCGGCAAAATATAGAAAAAAACCTTCCTGAATGTTTAGGAGATCCGACAAGAATACGTCAAATATTGGTCAATCTTTTAAGTAATGCTGTCAAATTTACAGAAAGAGGAAGTATCCGAATTAAAATATGTCGATTTCAGACTGATAAGAATCGTCACCCAGGGATTATTTTGACAGAAAAAAGAGATACATTGCTACTTTTTCTTTTAGTAGAAGATACGGGTGTAGGGATTCCTACTGAAAAATGGGAATCTATTTTTGATGCCTTTAATCAAGCAGATCCAGGTACAACTCGTCGTTTTGGAGGTACTGGCCTAGGACTTGCAATTATCCGCAGACTTGTGGAACTCATGGGAGGAAGGATCTGGGTGAATAGTATATATAAACAGGGAAGCAAGTTTTATTGCGTGATTCCTTTGGAGATTGCCCCTGAGAAAATGAAGGATTCTTCATTTTCAGTACAGAGTGAAAAGAAAAAGGAAAACGCATCTATGCAGAAACGAGCTTTAACGATTCTTTTGGCAGAAGATAATCCTGATAATCAACTACTATTTCAAGCCTATCTTAAGGCAACAAATCATACGATTATTACTGCTGATAACGGGAAAGATGCCATCACAATGTTTCAAGAACATACTTTTGATTTAGTATTTATGGATATACAAATGCCCATTATGGATGGGCTTGAGGCTGTTCAAACAATTCGTAGCTGGGAGGAGAAGAAGGGCTATTCCCGTAAAACTCCAATCTATGCATTAACTGCCCATGCCTTGAAGCAGGAGGTAGATCGTTCTCTCTCCGTAGGATGCAGTGGTCATTTGACGAAACCTCTAAAAAGAGAAGAATTTGTACAAGTTATTCAAAATGTACAGCAAATGAATTAAGAGAACTTCTGATTTGAAACTTCTTTACATCGAGTGACCCAAACAGAAATATTCCAATCTTCAGGAGGTATTTTGAGATAATCTTTCAAGAGACTACTAATAGAGATGGAACCATTAGATGGTTCCTCAAGCTCAAAGCTCAGGTTCTTTTCTTGATCCTTCCAGTGCAAAGGGCTAAGACTGCTTAGAGCAGGCTGAAGCTTTCGAATCATTGTTTTTTCTGTGGAAGAAGGAGATTTCTTGAAGTGACTCTTTCTCTTTTTTTTCTTTTGGATCGTACGTTTGCATTCCCATTCTTGAGGAGCATCGTGGAGAAGTGACCAAGAGCGGAAAGCATCATGAGTATTTTGGAAATGAAGGCGGTATCTAAACTTCTTTATATAGAGGAATAATTTTTGGAGTTGATTGTCCTTGATCTCTAAAGTAAGCAAGTTCATTCCACTAGGAAGATTCTTCTGGATCCTTTCTTGCATCTCCTCTAAATTCACTTCCTCGTAAAGTTCAATCCATGCGAATTCTTGTTCAGAATAGAAGTATAATGGAAGTGGCTCTTGAAGATGAATTTTTTCGCTTTTGTTGAATCCTTGGCTAAATGTCATTGGAACTTGTGCTCTTCGGCAGGCTCGTCTGAGTATATCTGCTTTTTCTGCATGACTTACATAGATACAAGGCTCTTTGCAAGAGTAACGAACTAGTAAAGCCTTTTTTGTGGTAAACTTATGAGAAGGAATACAAACAGGCTCAAGAAGCTCAGGGGGAAAGTCAGAGGTTTTGAGAGATTGAGGATGAGGAGGATTCATATTTTCTAGGTTGACAGCATCATATTTTTTATAATCTCTCTGCAGAAGCTCTGGTTTGACTCCTTCTATAATATCATGCCATGGCATAGATACTTCTGAGGACTTTTTCTCAAGCCAAAGATCTTTCAGTTCGGGCTGAATTCCATCGAGAACTTCTTGCCAGATTTCAGAAGAAAAACGATCATCCCACGAATCAAAACAAGATCCTTTTTGGTAGGCAGCAAGGATTCCTTTTCCAATGCGATGATCTGCTCGAGATAACAAGCCCTCGATATAAGCCATTTTTGCCTCAGGACCCTTGAGGGTAATTCTTTTGGAGCAAATCCCTGAGCGAAGGTCTTGCCAGGCTTGCTTAAAATACTCAGGAGTCTCTTGTTTTTCCCATTGGAAGGTGGTAAATGGCTTAGGAACAAAGAGGGAGACAGTGATATTTATACGTTTGCGAGGCCCACATTCTTGGGCAAGACGGCCAAGAGCATTGAGAGAACGAATCATTTCATGGATCTCGTTTCCATCCTTATCAGGAAGACCTATCATAAAATAGACCTTTACAAGATCCCATCCTCTTGCATAGATTTCACGAAGAAGATAGTGAAGATTTTCTTCTGAGGATTTTTTACGGATTCTTTCCCGTGCAAGCTCGCTTCCTGCTTCCAAAGCAAATGTAACGCTACTTTTCCGTATAGAAGAGGTCATTTCAAGCACAGGGATAGTCTTGACCTGTACCCTTAAGCTAGGAATAGAAAGAGAAATTCCATTTGGCCCATAGGATTGTGCTATACCAACAACCAGTTCTTCCAGCCATGGATAATCTGCAATGGAAAGAGAGTGAAGGGAAACAGAATCATAACCTGTTTTTTCAAGCATTCCTCCAGCGGCATGGATCAGGCTTTGAACATCACTATTTCGGACAGGTCGCTTCCAAAAGCCAGCGTGGCAAAAACGGCAGCCCTGTCCGCAACCCCTTGCTGCTTCTACAACAACTCTTTGCTGTGTGATTTCTATATTAGGTACTGGAATATAGTCAAGAAAAGAAGCATTAATAGCTTTGAAGTTTCGTTTTCTCACTTTTGGTCCAGTATAAACTGGATAGCTTCCTTTTTCCTTTGTATTTGTGAATTGATATAACTCAGGAATCATGATCCCTTCGATGGACTCCATATTGAATAGTATTTCTCTTCGAGTCTTTCGTTCTCTTTTCCCTTGACAAATGACTTCGCATATCTCTACGATAGCTTCTTCTCCATCGCCCAGAAAGATAGCATCCATAAATTCAAAGAGAGGGAAAGGATTAGAAACAGCAGTACCTCCTGTGATGATCAATGGATCATCTTCTCGTCGATCTTTTCGGAGAATAGGTATATTTGCAAGGTCTAGGGCATAGCAAAGGTTTGTATATTGAAGCTCATGGCAGGTATTGAATCCCCACATATCAAAAGAGCGAACTGAAAGGAAATGTTCAAGAGAATAAAGAGGAATCTTGGCTTTTTGGAGTTCATAACCAAAGTCATCCCATGGAAGATAGGCTCTATCTGCTAAAAAAGAATCCTTTCGATTGACAAAATTATAGAGAATTTTTAAACCCTCATTGGACATCCCAAGCTCATAGATATCTGGATAAGTGAGAAGAACTCGAACCTCTGCCTGAAAAGGATCTTTTGGGGCAGTCCCAAATTCACCTCCAGTATAGCGCCCTGGTTTTTTGACTCTTTGTAGCAGAGGAACAATTTTCTTCCACTCTATGATTTCTATTTTGGGAGAGAATGGTTTATTAGATCCTAACAGGCTTGGTGAAGAAGGAGGGGAGAGGGAAGACGAAAGAGAAGATTCCTCTTCTGCAAGTTTCGTTATAGGTCTCTTAGATTCGATTTCCATAGTTTTCATTGTTTTAGACATAAATTATCAACTTGCAAGGGTTCGTCCAGTATAGAGTGTTAAATCAAATCGCAGATTGGGACAAGAACAGACTGCAAAATCTATTCTAGTCCTACCTAAACCAACGCAGATAGTACAATAACACCGACCCTGTCAAGTGCACAAAATTTTCGTGGTCTGTCAACAAAAAAAATCATTCTCCAGAGGAAATTTATTCCCTCTCTGAGCCTCTCTCTTTCTGGGAAATAAACGTATAAAAGGATGCAAGTGTTTTTCTTGACTCTGCACTCGAACCCTAACACAAAAAGATGTTTACAAATATGCAGCGAAATTAAATAACATGCATAGGGTTTCATTGAACGGAAGGACTGCTTGTCCTAATTTGGATTTGATTTTTTATCGACGGGCTTTTTTAAGCTCAATAAAGGCTTGACAAAAAAGCTTGCCTTTATATACCCTCCCTATGAATTATTTTTATAACATTTTTACTACTTTAGCAAAGGGTAAAACAGGGGTTTTCACTGGGAAGGCTTTGTTTGTTTCCATATTGGCTTTCGGGCTAATGCTATCGTGCGGTGGGAATGCTCCAGTATCAGACATCGCATCTGGGCTAGATAGCAAAGATAAGACAGAAGAGGGCGACAAGACAGACGGAACGACCCCACCAACACAGCCCGAACCAGCTCTGATGGAAACAACCGAAACAACCTACCTAGCCGATGGAACGACTAAGGCGACCGAAACGGTCATCCGAGCCGACGGAACTAAGAAATCCGAAACAATCTATTATGCCGACGGCGTGGCTATTGCATCCGAAACAACCTATTATACAGACGGAACGACTAAGGACACCGATACAAGCTATCGAATCGATGGAACTAAGGAAGCCTCGACGAGCTATTATGCAGACGGAACGACTAAGGCAACCACGACGACCTATCGAGCCGACGGAACTAAGGAAGCCACGACGACCTACCAAGCCGACGGGGTGACTAAGGCAACCGATACAAGCTATCGAGCCGATGGAACTAAGGAAGTCACGATAAGCTATCGAACCGACGGAACTAAGGAAGCCACGACGACCTATCGAGCCGACGGGGTGACTAAGGCATCCGATACAAGCTATCGAGCTGACGGAACTAAGCAAGAAACGACAACCTACCAAGCCGACGGGGTGACTAAGGCATCCTATACAAGCTATCGACCCGACGGGGTGACTAAGGAAGCCACGACGACCTATCGAGCCGACGGGGTGACTAAGGCATCCTATACAACCTACCAAGCCGATGGGGTGACTATCAATTACGTGCTTTGCTATACAGAGACAGGCGACGATGAAGGATGCAACGCAAGTCACGACCTCTCCTATACAGATACCGACGCCGA
>JABABJ010000022.1 GCA_014238275.1 Leptospirales bacterium
GCCACATCCGTGTGGCGGTATTTGGGATATGCAGGGATTCCCTGTTTTTTCGGCGGTTCTTATGTGAGCAAGCCATGAATACTCACTTACAATAGAAGACAAGCCCGATTTATCAGGCTCTTATAAGACCTAAGTTGCACCCTCCGTGGTGCAACTTAGGGGACGCCAAAACAAGGAAACCTTGTTTTGGCTCACATTTTCGGAGCTTCATGGCTCCGAAAATGGGGCGGGCATCCGTGCCCGCCACGATCTTCTAATAACAACCTATTTTGAGTAGATATTCACTAAGACGATGGCTAATACCTACTACTAGCGACTCACCTTTTTAGTAAATATTGACTAGGACGATAGAGAAGGGAGATCGCCTAGAACTGAGCCAATCCTGCGACTAATTTCTTGATGTCCAAGGATAGAAAAAAGCGTAGGAAGCTCTAGGCCCTCTGTACTTCCTGTGGAGGCTACTCGGATTGGCATGAAGAGATGTCGACCCTTCGTATCCGTTTTTTCACCTGTTTCCATGATGAGCTTGGTGTAATCCTCCGGTGTTTGAGGATTTTTATTTTTCATACGGGCTGCAAATTCTTCTGCCACCATACGACCATTCGGATCTGTTAAAATCTCCATAGTAGAAGGAGTATGAATTTTGATTTCTTTTCGGAATAATTCTTTCAAGAAAGGGGTTAATTCTACCAAATTCCCCAAGTAGCCCCGAATTGAATCAAAGGCCTGATATACTCGTGTCTCATCGGCAATAAGAATTTGTCTGAGCTCTTCATCTTTTGATATCCATATTTTTGCATCCTTCCAAAGCTGATCCATAGGGGTACGGCTCAAATAGAGATGGTTGAGCCAAAACAACTTTGATTTTTTATCCGTAATTTTACGTATCTCTTCTGGAGTGAAGGAAGAGGAATGACCGTTTTTGCTACCCTCTATTATACCTTTGACATCTTCACGTTCTGCTGTGAAAAAATCAAACATGGCTGGACTCTTGGAGCAATGAATCAAATCAAACTGCTCCTCAAGTCGCTTTTCGGGAAGAAACTCTTTCCCATCACGAGGATACCATCCTAAAAGAGCCATATAGTTCCGAAAGGCTGTAGGTAAAAATCCCAAGTCCTTGAAAAGAAGCACAGAAGAGTCAGCCCTCCTTTTAGAGAGTTTTTTTCTATCCTTTCCCACGATCTCTGAGATATGGGCATAGAATGGAAGAGGAAGTCCAAGGGCTTGATGAATGAGTATTTGTCTGGGAGTATTAGAAAGATGACCAACACCTCGTATGATGTGGCTAATTTTCATTTCATAATCATCAATCACAACAGCGTAATTATAAGAAGGAAATCCATTGGACTTTGTAATAATAAAGTCCCCTATTAAACTGGTATCAAACTTGACATTTCCTTGCACCAAATCCTTGATAATCACAACTCCAGATTCTACTCGAAACCTGATTGCGTATTTCTCGCCTTTTTCTTGACGCTCCAATACCTCTTGAGAAGAAAGAGAGCTACACTTCTTATCGTAGATGTAGGGTCTTCCTAAGACTTTGGCCTCTTCTTGCTTTTTTGCAAGCTCTTCATCACTACAAAAGCAGGGATACACAAGACCCTGTTCCAAGAGCTTTTTGGCATAGGACTGATATATGGAAAGTCGTTCAGATTGTCGATAGGGAGCATGAGGTCCCTTTGCAACAGGGCTCTCATCGGCATAAATCCCAAGCCATTCTAGCGCAGAAAATATCTCTTCCTCTGCAGACGGAAGAGAACGCTCCTGATCCGTATCCTCTATCCGAACGATAAAACTTCCTTGATTCGCCTTCGCATAAAGAAAATTGAAAAGAGCTGTTCGTGCGGCCCCCACATGAAGTCCACCCGTAGGAGAAGGAGCAAATCTTGTCCTGATAGGAAGAGAGTCAGAAGTTTTCATAACATTCCTATTCATAACACCTACTAGAAAAAATATTTCATGATCAAACGCATCCCTGGATAGAAAAAACTTGTTTGCTCATACCCTTCCAGTTGAATGATTTGATCCGTAAAAAGACCAGTAAATTCAACAGATAGACCAATCCGTAGGGCTTCAAAAAATTCACTAGAAATATATCCGATGACTCCAACACCCCCGTTCAGAAGCCCACCAGCAATACCGATAGGAGTTTTCTTTAGTTTGTCAAGATAATAGGCAACATTGATAACTGGACCTGCAAAAAAATCGGAAGAAGCGAAGAGAGACTCCTCTACATTTTCTGCATCCTTATAAAGCTCCAATCCTTCCTGTGCCGAAGAAGAACGTATCGAGCCAAGAAAAATGACACCTAAATTCAAAAGCCATCTCTGGAGATTTGCATCTACTCCTATCGTACTGATAATGGCGTGCTCTCTGTAATCAAGAGAACCTTGATTTTGATTGAATATCCATGCAGCGACAAGCTGTCTTTTCTCAAATGCCTCGTCTTTATCGAGATAACCAAGCGTTTGGGCGTTGAAGTCATTCACATTGAGATTAATTGAATCAAAGCTACTATAATAAACAGAGTCAAATTTCAAGATCCATTTCCCCAAAGGAATAGATATCTCCGTACCAACAGCGTCAATTTGGTTCAGGGTAGGATTGCTACTGATAAGTAAAACCTCTTGTTCATGTTCGATTGCTGTCTGGAGAGTTGAGTTGCTGTTTTGTCCAAACTGAAGGTAACCCCTGTAGTATGTAAACCCTAAGGTTAACCTTTCCAAATAGAATAAGACTCTCGCTGCATAACGAAAAGCATCTACACCTCGTGGAAAATCAAAATTTTCTGCTCTTACATACTCAGAACGGGCTTGCACTATGGCGGTATCATATAATGAAACGATAGCTGAATCCAGATCAAGCAGAGGGAAAAAATAAAACTGGAGTTCCAACCACTTGACAGGGAAGATAGCAAGCAAAGCCGTGAGTTGAGGATTCCTAAGTTCTGCTTTACTAAAGCCAAGACCCGAAGAGCCAATACGAAAGGGAAGGAGGAAATCTACCGGGGAGAGGAAGTCCAGTTGTCCCCAAACCACAGTATGATACCCAAGAAGAAGCTCAAACTTATCCTGAAACTTGAACTTTATATTGGCTTCTGGGATGAGAAGATTATTGTTTTCCAAACCGAGAACCAGGGTTGTTTGGTCTTCTTGTGTCGCCTTTTGCCTTTGAAGTTGTGTTAAACGATTTACAAACCTCCCTCTTTCATCCTGCGTAGGGGGATATTCTGTATCTGCCAGCCTTCTCTCAAGGATAAGAATCTTCCTATCCAAAAGCTCTCTGTCTGTCGGAGCTAATTGCAGTAAATATTGATAATCTCGACGGAAGAAAAGAAGCTCTACCGTGAAATTTACATACCGAAACTTATGCTGCCAGTTCAGACCTGCAAAGGCATAAGAACGGTAGCTTTCGCCTCGAAAAATAAATGAGTGGGAAAAACCAAGGATTGCTCTGAAATGTTCATCCCAATAATTCAGCCCTTTTTCCTCTTTCTCATTGGAATCACTTTCTTCGATGATCTCTGGTTCTTCTTCAGCTGAAGTAGCCTTTTCTTTCTCTGAAGTAACCTTTTCTTTCTCTGAAGTAGCTTTTTTTTTCTCTGAAGTAGCCTTCTCAGTGCTCTTTTTTTCTTTTCTACTTTTCTTGTTCTTTACTTGTTTCTCTTGTTTCGCTTCGATCTTATCCTTCTTTTGTGCACCTAAATCACTCCAGTACCATGGCAAGACGAATAGCAAGAAGAGTATAGTAAGCCAATGAATTCTTTTAATCTGTATCTTGTTCTTCAATGATCCGAACCCTCGAAGATATATCTTTTTCATCCGAAGTGCTTCCCTGTCGACGGTAAACACGATGTTGAGAATACCAGGATTTTTGCCCAAAGTCTTGACGATGGCGAGAACGAAAAGTCTGCTGAAATTGCTTTCTAAATTGATAGATGAGACGGAAAAGACGGAAAAGGCGAAAAAAACGTATTAAAAACCAACAAAATACAGATAGCAAAAAAATATTAATTAAAAAACTTAACATAAAAAGAGATGAATTTTACGAGGGAAACCCGCCGAAAACAGCAATAGTTTTATCAATAGATTGAAATGGCAAGAAGAAAATGAAAAAGTTATTCTTGACCGTACGAACGGTCTCTATGTTTCTCTTCCCTCGTTCGTTCCTCCTTCGTTGCTTGGAAGGAGGAGACTGCCTAAACTATGTTATTTGTTATCGTGTTCTTGCAATAAGTAGCTCCTTTATTTCTTTTAGTTCTGCTTCTATTTTTTCCATCCGAATCTCTATATTGTTGCGTAAATTTCTGATCTGCTTTCCTGTGCTGCTGTGGACTCCGTGCCTTCTACATCATGCAGACTATCGGTAGACTTGATCAACATCATCACGCACACCACGATTCTCGCACCTATCAAGGCTCCTAGTATAACCCTTTCATTTTCAATTCACATCTTTTTTTATTTTTTACTTATGCAACCGAACGCCCCTTCTGGGAGTGTATAGATTGAAGCACCTCACGATCCAGCCAAGTTCTTGTTATCACTCGGCTCACCTAATCCTAAGCCCCTAGTCTTTGATATTCCTCATTCTAACACTTTGACCATCGCTTTAGACTCCTAAAAAGTCAAGTAAAAAAAGGGAAAATAAAAAAAATGCTAAATTAATCTCAGATTAAGACAAGCATAGACGGCAAGACAAACATGAAAAATTTTTTTGTCTTTCTGTTATAAAAAATCCTTTTTTCCTTGACTAATTTGCGAGGGATATGGCGAATGACAATTAGTTGGCACTCTCTTGACTTGAGTGCCAAAATGGTAATTTTAAAAGATGGCATTACAACAATCAGACCTTAGGAGCTCTCTCCTCCTTTCGTATGCCAAAGGGGTGAATGGAAGGCATAGTCTGGTATTGCGGCTTTTGATAGATGGGTATATCCAAAAGAATCTTCCCATTAGTAGCAGATATATCACGGAACAGCCTGATATTTCCTTCAGCTCTGCTACTATACGCTCCATTTTCTCTGACTTGGAATCTATGGGGTATATTTTCTCCCCTCATCGGAGTGCAGGCCGTCTTCCTACCAGCAAGGGCTACTGCTTTTATGCGGATTGGGTTTTGTCGGAGCATTCGCCCTTCTTCCCGAATTATATCAAAAAAGAAGATCAACATTTCATCCAAAAAGCATATCTCAAAAAAACCCTTACTGTAGATAATGTATTAAACACAAGTACTAAGATTCTTAGCATTTTGACAGGGCATGCAGCAATTGTGATGGGTCATTCTCCTGCAAGCAGAGTGCTCAAGCATCTTGAATTCATTGACATGGGAGTAGATGAGATATTGATTCTTTTGGTCACTAGGGATGGAAGCGTGTTTTCTCGCAAAGTATGCTCAGAAGAACATCTTGCAGAAAGCACACTTCGTTCAGCTGCCCGTCGCCTGAACCACGCTTTCAAAGGAAAAGAGCTGTATCATATACGAAAGCTGGTACAGGATAGACTAGAAACCGAGAAAGAATCGAATATTCACTTTTTGATGCGTCTGCTAATTGAAAACTTTGATCTTGTTATGGGTAGCGAGACCGTCTATCAGGAGGGAACAGATCTTCTGTATATGCAAATGAGCGAACGGAAGATTCACCAACTCAAGAAGCTAATCGACGAGAAAATTCTCAACCAAATGATCCATCAAGCTGTTCAGTCTGGCTCTGTAGGAGTCCTCATTGGGAGTGAAGCAGATAAGGAACTTGAGGATATTTCAGTAATTTGCGGGAGCTATAAGGTGGGAGAATCCTACCTTGGCTCTTTGAGTGTGATTGGACCCAACCGTATGAACTACTGTAGAGTGATTGCCCTAGTAGAATATGTTCGCCTTTTAACCTCCAAAATACTAACACGGATGAGTAATTGATATCATTGATACTATGACAGAAGAAATTTTTCCCAGCCAAAGCCCTCAGAACGATCTTCGCTCAGGACGGTCTCCCATAGAGTCTACCGAAAGGAAGGCTAGTGAAGAGAAGATGCAAGATTCATCCCATGAGAATCCTGGCAATTCACAAGAAGGAAAGGATATGGAGCTGGATGATCCCAATACTACCGATACTAACGGTGTAGAAAAAAATGATGAGGAATCTCTGGAAGAAGAGCTAAATCGTTCTCAAGTGGAAATCCAAAAGCTACAAGATTCATGGGCACGAGAAAGAGCCGAATTTGTTAACTTTCGTAAAAGAGTCCGCCAAGACAACCAACGACAAGAAGAGATGCTCATAGCAGGATTTGCAAGCTCTCTCCTTCCTTTACTTGATAATTTGGATCAGGTAATTGCGGTTCAAAGCTCTCATGAAGAAGTTCGAAAGTACGTGGAAGGAATTGAAATGATTCGTCAGAGCTTTACTCAGCTTCTTTCAGAGAAAAAAATCCAACCATTTCGCCCATTAAACGAATCCTTTGACCCTCACTCAATGGAAGCAATCTCTTCTGAAGAGAGAGAGGATTTGGAGAGTGATACTGTGTTGGAAATATATCAGACAGGCTATGAGATGCAGCTGGAAAATGGTTCTCATATCATACGCCCGGCAAGAGTAAAGGTGGGGAAGGCTGTATCTAGGCAATCTGTTTCAGAGAATCCTCCTGCCAAAAATGATTGAAAAATAAATAGAACGTATTATTTTTATAAAAAATTGAAAGAATAATAAAGAGGTAAAAAAATGGGAAAAGAAAAAATCATAGGAATTGATCTAGGGACTACAAACTCCTGTGTCTCAATCATGGAAGGAGGAGAACCTATAGTACTTCAGAATGCAGAAGGGAATCGGACTACTCCGTCCATAGTTGCTCTTAAGCAGGACGAAAAGTTAATTGGTCAAATTGCAAAGAATCAAGCAATTACGAATCCTACGAATACAGTTCGATCCATCAAAAGATTTATAGGAATGCGGTATTCAGAAATAGGAGACAATGCTAAGAAGATTCCTTATAAACTGATTCGTTCTGGATCAGACGGGCTAAAAGTAGAGACAGAGCATGGGAGCTATACTCCTCAGGAGATATCCGCTTTCATACTTCAGAAAATGAAACAAACAGCAGAAGACTATTTAGGGAGCAAGGTTTCCAAAGCAGTAATCACAGTACCTGCCTATTTCAATGATGAACAGCGTCAGGCAACAAAGGATGCGGGAAAGATTGCAGGTCTAGAAGTAGAAAGAATTATCAATGAGCCGACAGCTGCTGCTCTTGCCTATGGACTCGACCGCAAAGAAAAGAACATGAAAATAGCAGTTTATGATCTTGGAGGAGGGACATTCGACGTTTCCATTTTAGAGCTTGGAGATGGAGTTTTTGAAGTGAAATCTACGAATGGAGATACTCGTCTTGGAGGAGATGACTTTGATCAAACAATCATTGAATGGATCATCCAAGAGTTCAAAAAAGAGAGTGGGATTGATATTTCCAAAGATAAAATGGGTCTTCAGCGACTCAAAGAAGCGGCAGAAAAGGCAAAGATCGAGCTTTCAGGAACTCCTCAGGCGCAGATCAATATTCCCTTTCTTACTGCAGATCAAAGCGGTCCTCGCCATCTGAACCTAAGTCTAAGCAGAGCAAAGTTTGATCAGCTTACATCATCCTTAGTGGAAAGGACACGAAAACCCTGTCTTAGTGCCTTAGAGGATGCTGGACTAAAGCCAGAGGAAATTCACGAGGTAATTTTAGTGGGAGGTTCTACGAGGATACCTGCTGTCCAAAAACTGGTTGAGACTCTTTTTAAGAAAGAACCTGGGAAATCTGTAAACCCTGATGAAGTTGTTTCTCTTGGGGCTGCCATCCAAGGTGGTGTTCTTGCTGGCGAGGTATCGGATGTTCTTCTATTGGATGTTACTCCTCTTTCTCTAGGTATAGAGACGCTAGGAGGAGTGATGACAAAGCTAATCGAAAGGAATACCACAATACCTACCCGCAAATCTCAGATTTTTTCTACCGCCGCTGATAACCAGACTGCAGTTTCTGTTCACGTGATGCAAGGAGAAAGAGGAATGGCAAAAGATAACCGTACTCTAGCTCGTTTTGATTTAATAGGAATCCCTCCAGCTCCTCGAGGAGTCCCTCAAATTGAGGTGACTTTTGATATTGATGCTAATGGCATCGTTCATGTATCGGCTAAGGATTTAGGAACTGGCAAAGAACAGAAGATACGTGTGGAAACTTCAAGTAGTCTTTCTGACGAAGAAATTCAGCGGATGGTAAAAGATGCTGAAACAAATCAGGCACAGGATCAGAAATCGAGAGAGACAGCTGAGGCTGTAAATGAAGTAGATACTCTCGCCTATGCCTTAGAAAGCTCCTTGCAAGCGGCAGGAGACAAGGTTGAAGCCTCTGATAAGCAAAAAGCCGAGGATGCAATACGTCAGGCTCGTGAAGCAGTCCAATCTGAAAACAAGGAAACAATCTCTTCAGCACGCGACCATCTTCGCAATACCTCGAATGAATTGGGACAGAAATTTGCGGCTGCTTCTGGAAGTGCGACTCCTCCTCCAGAAGCTCCTCCTTCTCAGGGAAGTAATGGGAGCAACGAATCAGCTTCCACGCAACCAACAGAAGGAAGCGAGAAAATTGTCGATGCAGACTACACGGTAGTAGACGAGGATAAGAAATAAGTAGTTCTTTTTTTCTTCGATAAAAAGAGAAATAACTACTTTTGTATAAAATAGATCGGAAAGGGATATTTTCCTCTACTCGACTCAACCATGGCTAAACGAGACTACTATGAAGTGCTTGGAATACCTCAGAGTGCTTCTCAAGAAACGATCAAGAGTGCCTATCGCAAGCTGGCTCTTCGCTATCATCCCGATAAAAATCGAGGGAATCAAGAGGCAGAAGAAAAATTCAAGGAAGGAACTCAGGCCTATGAAATACTTTCAGATACTCAAAAGCGTGGTTTATATGATCAATATGGGGAGGCTGGATTAGGGGCATCTGCCTCCTCCCCTAATGGTTATGGCTATAAGGCTTATACGGATTTCTCGGATATTTTTGGCGACCTTGGCGATATTTTCTCTGATTTCTTAGGGGGGGGCTCATTTGGTGGAGGGACACGAAGAGGAGGAAGTCAAAACCGTGGCTCTGATCTTCGCTATAACTTAGAGATTAGCTTGGAAGACTCTGCAAAGGGAAAAGAGGTTCAGATTGAGATTCCCCGCTTAGAAAGATGCGAAGAATGCAAAGGAACTAAAAGTGCACACGGTAGCCAGTCTTCTGATTGCCCTACTTGCAGGGGTATTGGTCAGGTACGTCGGGCACAAGGATTCTTTTCTGTAACAACACCATGCCCTAGTTGCCACGGGAAGGGTAAAATCATCGACAATCCCTGCAGAGCCTGTCACGGAGAGGGAGTAGCAGAAAAGAAAAGATCTCTACATGTCAAGATACCACCTGGAGTAGAATCTGGTAGCCGTCTCAAAATAGCAGGAGAAGGAGAAAGCAATGCAAACGGTATTGCTGGCGATCTTTATGTGGTCACTCAATTGCAAGAGCACGATGTTTTTGAGCGTCAGGGAAGCGATTTAATACTTCAGGCAGATATTCCATTTACTTACGGACTTCTGGGGGGATCGATTGAGATTCCTACGATAGGAGGCGGGAAGGTGAAAGTGAAAATACCCCCCGGTACGGCAAGTGGAAGAATCCTTCGCCTGAAAGGAAAAGGAATGCCCTACACAGGGGAATATGGAAAGGGAGATCAGCATGTCATCATCAATCTGAAGCTCCCCGAAAAAATTAGTAAAAAGGCGATGGTACTTGCAAAAGAGCTTGACAAGGAGCTTCAACTCAGTGACTACAACAAAATAGAATATGGAAGAGTTAAATCAGCCATAAGACTATAGAGACAAAAAATCTCAAATGAAAAGAGACACCATTAGAATTGGATACATTGGTGTTGGCCACATGGGACAATATCATGTCAATGTTAGTTGTAACATTCCAGACTATAAGCCCTGTGGAATTTACGACATTTCCATAGACCGTGCGAATGAAATATCCAAACAATTTCATATCCCAGTGTTTCAAAATGTTGATTCTCTTCTCAGTGAGATTGATGCACTTGTTCTTGCCGTTCCTACAGTCCATCATTATGATCTTGCTCGTCAAGCACTTGAAAAAGGAAAGCATGTTCTTGTGGAAAAACCAATGACCGAGACGGTAGAACAGGCACAGGAATTAGTACATTTAGCTGAAACTCAGGGGCTAATCTTTCAAGTAGGTCATGTAGAGCGGTTTAATGGGGCGGTAGCAGAGCTAGGAAAAATCGTAGAAAAGCCCTATTTGATCGAGTCCAAGCGGCTTGCCCCTCGAAACGAGCGAGTTCAAGATATTGGGGTAGTATTAGATCTGATGATCCATGACATCGATATTGTCCTCAATTTAGTGCAAGATGAGGTGCATTCTGTACATGCCTGTGGTCAGTCCTGCATTTCTTCCCATTCTCACGAGGATTTTGCGATTGCGATCATTCAGTTCCGAAACGGATGCGTAGCAAACCTTATTGCAAGCCGTGCTGCTCAATCTAAAACTCGTGAGCTTCATATTAGTCAACCCAATGCGTTAATTATTTTAGACTTTTCTACTCAGAACATCAGTGTACATAGGCTTGCTGCAAGTGCTTATCTGATGACCCAAAAAGAGTTGAAATACAAGCAAGATTCTTTCGTAGAAAAAATTGCTGTCCATCGTGACAATCCCCTCAAGCAAGAACATGACCATTTTATAGGCTGCATTCGAGGTTTGCAGAAACCTTTAGTGGATGGTTATGAAGAGCTTCGAACCCTACAGATTGCAAATGATATTCTTTCCCAAGTCCAATCACAGGCTGAAACCTTAGTCGTATGAATTTGCTTTTATGAGAAACGAAGCAGTCGTCAAAGACGAAGTCAAAGCTAAAGTCAAAGCTACTCGTGGGAAATTCCATTTGGAAAGCTATGGTTGCCAGATGAATCTTTATGATTCGGGACTGGTTGCTTCTATTCTGAAAAATGAGGGCTATCAACCTACAGACTCTGTCGAAGAGGCTGAAATTCTCCTATTAAATACATGTTCCATACGAGAGAAGGCATACGAACGGGTGTATGGAAGGATTGAATCCTTAGCCCATCTCCGTCGCAAAAATCCTCATACCATTATTGGCGTCCTTGGGTGCATGGCTCAAAGCCTTGGAAAAGAGTTCTTTTCCTCTGGTCTTCCTATAGACTTCACAGCAGGCCCCGATAATTATCGACTTCTCCCAGACCTGATTGAATCTGCTTCGTCCAATAGAGAACAATCTCAGACTGGACTCAGCCTTCTTCATCTTTCTCGTAGTGAAACCTATGATGAGCTTCGTCCTTCTGTCGTGACTGGATGTACTTCCTTTGTCACGATTATGAGGGGATGTGATAATTTTTGCTCTTTTTGCGTTGTTCCTTACACTCGAGGAAGAGAGAGGAGTCGTTCCCCATATTCTATCGTAGACGAAATATCTTCTCTCCCCAATGTTTCTGAGGTAACCCTTTTGGGACAGAACGTAAATTCTTATTGCTGGAAAGAAAATTTTCATTTCCACGATTTAGTAGAATTGATCCTAAAGGAAACGGATATACAGAGGATACGTTTTACTTCTCCTCATCCCAAAGATTTTCCTGAGGAGTTGCTTGATTTAATGGCACGGGAAAAACGTTTTTGTAAACAAATTCATCTTCCTCTTCAATCTGGCTCATCTTCTGTTTTAAGACGGATGAAAAGAGGATATACTCAGGAAGAATATCTGAGCCTAGTAGAATTGATTCGTTCTAAAATGCCTTTCGTAGGATTGAGTAGCGACATCATTACAGGCTTCTGTGGTGAAACCGAAGAGGACTTTCAAGATACTCTTTCAGTAGTAGAACAAGTTGGCTTTGATACAGCTTATATGTTTCGCTATTCTGAAAGAAAAAACACAAGTGCAGCAAAATACCTGAAAGACGATGTTCCAGAAGATGTAAAATTGATCCGACTGCAGCAGCTCATACAAGAGCAGCAGAAAATGTCCGCCCTCAAAAATCGCCTTGTGAAAGGAAAAAAATTTGAAGTATTAGTCGAAGGGTATAGCCGTCGCTCTCAAAGCTCGATGACGGGGAGGACGGATTCAGGGAAAACGGTTGTCTTTCCCTTGGAAGAAGGACACCAGCCAGAAGACTTAACAGGAAAGCTAGTCCAAGTGGAAATTGAGGGAAGTACCTCAGCAACCCTTCATGGAAGAGAATTAACAACTTGCTTGAAAATCACTTAAATTCATCAAATTGTGAGATTGACTAGGCAATATTAGCTATCGTTTTAGTTAATATCTACTAGAAAGGGGAGTCGCTACTAGTAGGTATTAGCTATCGTCCTAGTGAATATCTACTAGAAAGGGGAGTCGCTAGTAGTAGGTATTAGCTATCATCTTAGTCAATATCTACTAAAAAGGCGAGTCGCTACTAGTAGGTATTAGCCATCGTCCTAGTGAATATCTACTAAAAACAGGCGAAAACGCCTATAAAAGGAAGCAAGCCTGATAAGTCGGAATTGTTGGTATTGGGAGTGGATAACAGGCTTGCTCACATAAGAAACGCCGAAAAAACAGGGAATCCCTGCATATCCCAAAGAC
>JABABJ010000021.1 GCA_014238275.1 Leptospirales bacterium
ACGGCTTGCGAAGGGAAAATAAAGACTAAAAGAAGCTTTTACGCTATTCAGCTTTGTATAGAAAATGGATTTTATAGATGGAGTAAAAATAAAAATTCGATAAACTAATATTCCTATTCCTCTGAAACAAAGCAATATTGAAAGCCAGTAGGGGACTCGTAAGTGATTTAGCCGGGGATTTTTATATTGCAAGCTCTTGATATATCTTATATTTTTTATATTATAGATACTTCGATCTAAGTATCTATAAAAAGCCCGTTTGCATTTCCTAAAATCTATGCTTTCCGTAATCATAATATTTGCACGATGCCAGGATATGAATATATAGTACATACTGAATTCATCTTTATACCTTATCCAGATATTATTTTGAATGAGCTGCTGTTTCATCATCTCAAGCATGGTAAATATATCTTTTATCTTCTTCTCAGTAACCAATTTATACATTATAGAATTAGTTCTCGGATGAAAATAAAAATAAAGTGGTAGATCAACGGAGCATATCTGCTTGCCTACCAATAAAGAAACTAAAATGGCATTATCTTCATGAAGGATGTTTGGATATCGAATATTTTGAAATACTTCACGCTTATATATCTTGTTCCATACAGCAGGCAGATAAATATCTTGAAATGACAGAGATAAAGCCTCTTGCCAAGACTGCACAAATGGTATCTTATACATTTCTGAGATAGCTCCATTCTGATTGCAAAAAGCAATGGAGCAAGCACAGATATCTGCATTCTCTTTAGTGATTTTCTCATGAAGATATTCTAAAAAATGAATATCAAGAAAATCATCACTATCCAGAAAGCATAAATATTCCCCCTTTGCATGGTTGAGTCCTGTATTACGTGCCTCACCTAAACCCTGATTTTCTTGATGTATGATAATAAAACGATGATCATCACGAACTATGTCTTGAATCATTTCTATGGATTGATCTTCTGTGCCGTCATTTACAATAATAGCTTCGAAGTTTTCAAAGATTTGCTTTTGAACGCTTAAGATACATTTTCTAATATAGGGTTCAACGTTATATACTGGAATGATTATGCTAATGATTGGTTGAATTTGATTTTCCATACTATCTCTTTATATCATTTCCCTCGTAGTCTATCCCTCGTAAAAGTGTAAGCACCCGATGGTCCATGGAGTAATAGTTTGAGGATAAACTTGATAGAAAAAGCAAAGAGCTTGTAAAATGGTCTTAGCATACGGCTTGGAAAGGGAAAATGCAAAATGAAAGAAGCTTTTGTACGATTGAGCTTTCTATGCAGTCTATCCCTCATAAAAGTGTAGGCACTCATTGGTCCTTGGAGTATGAGTTTGAGGATAAACTTGATAGAAAAAGCAAAGAGCTTGTAAAATGGTCTTAGTATACGACTTGCAAAGGGAAAATGCAAAATAAAAGAAGATTTTACGCTATTAAGCTTTGTATAGAAAATGGACTTTATAGATGAAGTAAAAATAAAAATTCGATAAACTAATATTCCTACTCTTCTGAAACAAAGCAATATTGACAGCCAGTAAGGCAACAATAAGTGAGCTGGTGTGGGGGAATTATATTGCAACTTTCTGATATATCTTATATTTTTTATATTAAAGA
>JABABJ010000020.1 GCA_014238275.1 Leptospirales bacterium
AATAGTAAGTAAATAGTAAGTAAATAGTAAGTAAATAGTAAGTAAATAGTAAGTAAATAGTAAGTAAATAGTAAGTAAATGGCAAGTAAATGGCAAGTAAATGGCAAGTAAATGGCAAGTAAATAGCAAGTAAATAGCAAGTAAATGGTAAGTAAATGGTAAGTAAATGGTAATAGCTTGGCTCAAGTATGTATTTTTGAGTCTTTTCGTTTTTTCTCTGATGCGTTGTGGCCAGAACGTATTGGTAGATCCAGATATTTTCTATCTCAAGTCTTTCAATATAGACAGCCAAGATTATTTTGGCACTTCTGTTAGTCTTAGTGGCGATGGAACTATGCTTGCTGTTGGTGCCCCTGGGGAAGATAGTAACTCCAACACAATTAATGGAGATGAACTCAACGATTCAGTTCGTAATACTGGAGCAGTCTATATTTTTTCCAGATTAGACACTATATGGCAGCAACAGTCGTATATCAAGTCATCCAACTCAGATGCTGGTGACTTATTTGGCACTTCCGTCAGTCTTAGCAAAGACTCCTTATTCTTAGCCGTGGGTGCACCTGGAGAATCTGGAGGTTCTACCACAAATCAAGACGATAACTCACGTGAAAATGCAGGGGCAGTCTATATTTTTTCCAGATCGGGCACTACATGGCGGCAACAGTCGTATATCAAGTCATCCAACTCAGATGCTGGTGACTTATTTGGTACTTCTGTCAGCCTTAGTAATGATGGAGCTACTCTTATTGTAGGTGCTCCTGAGGAAGATGGTGCAGTAATGATAAGTTCCGACAGCAGCACAGGAGAAGAGATTAGTAGCATAACAACAAATACCAGTAGTAATGAAGAAAGAGACTCTGGAGCTGTTTATGTTTTTGGTCGGAATGATGAGAGCTGGAGTCAGCAGGCATATATCAAAGCCCAAAACGCAGGAGCAGGAGATTTATTTGGTTCTTCAACTGCTCTGAGTGGCGATGGGAGCTTTTTTATAGTTGGAGCTCCTCAAGAAGACAGTTTTGAAACTGGGATCAACAGCAATGGTTCAAATAATGCGTCGGAAGATTCTGGAGCTGCCTACATATTTCGCCGTTCCTCTACTTCTACTACGACATGGAATTTCCCTGTTTATCTCAAGGTTGAGGAACCGGGGAATGGTGATTTATTTGGCTCTTCACTCTCAATCGATTCCAATGGAAGTATTGCTGCTGTTGGTGCTCCAAGTCAGAACGGAAATATAGACTCTTCTCAAGATACAAGTAACGCTGACTTTGGGGAAGACTCAGGTGCTGTCTATACATTCATTAGAGCCACAGAATCTGAAAATTGGACTGCTTCTCCATATATCAAGGCATCCAATACAAATTCGGGCGATTCATTTGGTAGTTCGGTTTCCTTAAATGCAGATGGGACTTTTCTTGTGATTGGAGCTTGTCTGGAACAAGGAAACTCTATAGGTGCGAACGGAAATTTGGATGATAACTCTTTCAGAAATGCAGGGGCGATCTATACTTTTGACCGTTCCAGTGATAACAGCTGGGGACAAAACCTGTATCTGAAGCCTTTGAATACGGGTATTGGCGATCAATTTGGATTTTCCGTATCTTCTGATAATACAGGGAATGTACTAAGTGTAGGTTCCGTATACGAAGATAGTAGTTCTGGCAGTTCAGAAGACCTAGAAGAAAGCCTAAATGATAACATGAGCACAGATTCGGGAGCTGCTTATGTCTATGAAGGCGTATTGAGCCGTTAGCTTATCTTAGTTCTTTCATTTTACTCCAAATAAATTAGCATTTTATTAGTAAAGTTATTGTTTTTTCAGAGTATTTTAAGTATGATGATTTATAAGATTTACAATGATATAGGACAAGTGGGCAGTTCCTTAGTTAAGACTCTCAAGTAAAATACCGATGAAGTCTAGTGAATTCATTCATGTCATTGCAAGAACGAAAAGATTTGGACGGATATAAAAAAACAGAAATTAATACAGCAGATCAAGGGAAATTGATCGTAATGCTGTATGATGGAGCTATACGCTTTCTTAAAATTGCTATGAACAATATGCAACCCCAGACTTATGATATTGTAAACAATAACATTGTCAAGTGCCAAGATATTATTACGGAATTGATGCTAGCTCTTGATATGTATAATGGGGGAAGTATAGCCACCAATCTAATGAATATTTATATGTTTATGAAGAAACGACTTTTGGAGGCAAACATTGCCAAAGATTCTTCCATTTTAGAAGAGGTATCGGGACTTCTTCTTCAGATCAGAGATGCTTGGGAGGAGGCTGCTGCTAAGGAAAAATCACCAAGCACTACAAGGGTTGGTTCTGGTTTGTCCATCCAAGGATAAATCATCCTCAAATCTTTTTACTCCACACGATTCATGACTGAAAAGAAATGTAATGCACAAAAAATTAACTTTATATCGACTCAAAAGTCTACTTAGACTTCAGCGTATGCTTGTTCATAAGAAGCAGTTTGTGAAAGCTACGTCCCTATTCCAGTACATAGAACGCTTCCTTCAAGACTTGGATCCATCGAAGCTTTGTAATAGTGCTTTGGAAGAGTGTAAAACTCTGAATATGCAGATTCTTTCCTTTTTTACGAAAGAAAGAGAACGTATCGCAGATGAACACTTGCGTCTTCACGTTGATTTAGAATTAGATCACCTTCATAATAAATTAGAAAAGTTAGCATAAACCTAAACCTCACTTCATGGTTGTTAGTATAATAGAAAGACAAGACCCTGCTGTCGTACGAAAAGATTTTGCAGAAGAGCTTCGCAAAGGACTTTCTTCAGACTTAAAAAGAATTTCCTCAATGTATTTTTACGATTCAAAGGGGAGTCATTTATTTAGTGAAATTACAAAACTATCCGACTACTACCTAAGCTCTTGTGAACAAGAGATACTCGAAACATATATAGAGCAAATTTCCGATATGGTAGCTGGTAAAAAATTTCGCCTAGTCGAGCTAGGAGCTGGTGATGGGAGGAAAACACAAATTCTTATTAAGTTTTTTAGAAAGAATGGGCTAGATTTTGAGTATATTCCTATTGACATTTCTGAAGCCTCTATCCAGAATCTTGTTGAAGATGTACAATCGAAGTTTTCCGATTTAAAGTTGACTGGTTTAGTTGGGAATTACAATAGTGTATTAGAACTTCTTCGCAAGGATGAAAGAATGAACTTCTTCCTCTTTCTTGGTTCTAGTATTGGTAATTTCAGCACCAAGCATTCGATTCATTTTCTTCAGAAACTTCGCTCTCTAACCCTCCCGCAAGATATTTTCCTCCTTGGATTTGACTTGGCAAAAACTCCTGTTACCTTGAGAAAGGCTTATGAGGATTCCGAAGGGATTACAAAGCAGTTTAACTTAAATCTTCTTTCGAGGATTAATCAAGAGTTCCAAGCTAACTTCAATCTCAATGATTTTGAACATCATGCAGAATATCATCCTGAAGAAAAATGTATGAAGAGTTGGCTTCTTTCCACCAAAGAACAAGATGTAACTATAAAAGAGCTGAATCAAGTCTTTCACTTCCACGCTTGGGAACCTATTCACACGGAAAACTCGCAAAAATATTCTTTACAAGATATTGAAAGAATCGCTGGGGAAAGCGGTTTCAAAGTACTAAAAAATTTCAATGATTCTAAAAACTATTTTGTTGATTCTATTTGGCAGCATAATTCTTCGTTCTTACCCTCTAGCATCTAACAGAATCCCTCGTATCTCTTCAATTGTACGTAAAAGAGCGAAAGCAGAGTTTTGAGGACTATGAATCAAAAGCACCATTTTTTGGAGACGAATATCAATAAACTCTACCAAGTTCAGTTCCACTAAATCCCCCTTGCTGTTTTTCTTTTTAAGTTTTCTAAGACATGTGTTTTTCCGTATCGTCTCTTTTGCTATCTCGACTACAATCTTTCGGTAATGTTCTAAATTTTCTTGTTTAGGATTTCTAAGAAAGCTTTTTTCTGCTATCGGAAGTTCCTTCCATAAGCGATTCAAATCCACGTTCACTTCTTCCTGCATGGGAAGAATTTCATTTAAGATAGAATGAAATGGATCTTGCGTTTCAACCGAACTAGAATTTGTAACCCCATGTTTACGTAGCTTGCGACGGTTCCATTCGGTATCTGTTGTTAGATGAATCTGCATTTGTCGTTTACACTCAAGCTAGGAATAGTTCTAAAACCACCTCTAAGAACCAAAAAGAAGAATGATATTAATTCAGCTTGAAAGAAGATCAACCCCCTGCAATAGAAGGAATAATAGATATATTGTCTCCTGATTTGACGAGAGTCTCATCTCCTTTCTGATAGCGAATATCCTCATCATTCACATAGATATTCACAAAATTACGTATCTTACCATCTTCGCTGAAAAGATGCTTTCTTAGGCTTTCATGTTCCTCCATAAGGCAAATTAAAACCTGTTTTACGCTTCCTTCCATGTTAATTTCTGCTTCCTCTTTGTTTCCCACAAAAGAGCGAAGAGGGGTGGGTATATGGACTGTTACCGGCATTTTTCCTTCAACCTCAAAGTACAAACTATGCTCTAGGATGGATTTTATCTGTCAAGGAAAAAATGAAAGGCTTAATGAAAGGCTTTGTAAAATCTAAGTCGTTCCATCCGTGACTTCCTATGTCGTGGGTTTTACACAGAATTGTGCACGAAACAGCTTGCCATAAATACAGACTCTTTAAGAACTTGTGTATCAAACCTTCGAGAATCAATAGTTCTGTATGTCCGTAAAAATAGCCATTGTTGGAGATATACATAGTAGCTGGACAGAGAGAGATACAGACTACTTCAACCAATCCAACTACGACATGATACTCTTTGTAGGAGATCTTCCTGGCCATTATCACAGGGATTTACTCAAGATTGCTTCGCAACTTTCGAAAATTCAATTACCAAGTCTACTTATACCAGGAAATCATGATGGAGTCAGTACTCGCCAGCTGATCTCTGAATTATTTCACAATCGAAAGATGATAGAAAAATATTCCTCTCGACAAGAAAAGCTTTGCACTGCCCTAAAAAAAACACTCTCTCCTATCACGATGGCTGGCTATAGTCTTCATTCCTATAAATTCAACAATTTGAGCTTTGATGTAATAGGATGCCGTCCTCACAGTGCAGGAGGGGCAGAACTTGCCTATTATCCATACTTAGAGAGAAAGTACCATGTAAGCTCTATGGGCAACTCATTCAAACGACTCAAAGACCTCATAGATCAAAGCAAAGAGGAAAAGTTGATCTTTTTGGCACATAATGGGCCCTTAGGCCTTGGTCAGAAACGAGACGATATTTGGGGTCGTGATTTTCATCCAAAGGAAGGAGACTTTGGTGATTTAGATCTACAGAATGCCGTTGATTATGCTCGTATACAAGGAAAACATGTGATTGCAGTTGTTGCAGGCCACATGCACCATCGCCTCAAAGGAGGAGGATATCGCAACTGGATTCAACAGGAAAAGGAGACTATCATGATCAATGCGGCTCGAGTTCCACGTATTTTCCAAGAAAAAGGGACATGGTTCCACCATCATATCAGTATGAAGATTTCGGATTCTAAACAGCTCGCTAGAATCAACGAAATCTTAGTAGACGAGTCCCTTAGAGAGATAGAATCAAGACAAGGAGCTATATAATATGAGGATCACTCATCTCATACGAAGTCCTTTTGTTCCTGACCTTTCGAAATCGCTCCCTTTGCACAGGGTCCAAGAGAGCTGAAGCATATAGACGATTCTTTGGAAATATACTTGGACTTTCGACAGAAGCAAGAAGATTTCTTGTTTTCCAAAATATCCTAGAGTGATAGTCTTCTTTCAAGTCTCCTGTATATTTATCTATATCTTGATCAGCTTTTTTAGGTGATCCTGTTTTTCTATTTGGTTCTAATTCTCCAAGGTTCCTTTTCTTTGGTTCCTTAGCTAGTGCATACCCATACGGGAAAGATTTTTTTTTCATGTAACGCCTCCATGCGTAAATTTATCTTGAGGGATGACAAGTTCAATCAGATCCATCCATGAATCTAATTTGAACAACCCTTTCATTGCATTCGGCTTTTTATAGATTTCCTTTAGCAAAAATAAAACATTTTTTAATGACTAACACTTATTTTTAGGAACAGCATGGTTTTTACATAAAAATATATTATCTTGATATTATGGGTTTAAGCTAGATAATCATCCAAAGGAGAGGGTAGCCTAATATTACTTGCATACATATATTCCCGATAACGTTCCGTAAACTGGGAGCTTCGATAACCCATATGTAATGCAATACGTTTACTATCTATTCCTTTTTGTAGTAAGCGAATAGCAAAATTGTCTCTAAGAGTATGAATTGTTACTTTTCCAAGCCTGTACTTTTGACATATTTTGCTTAAGTGAAGCTGTACACTTCGAGATGAAATAGGAAGTGTCTCTTTCCCGTCCTTTGTATGCCTAACTGTAAAAACAAATTCACTTGGAATTCTAGTGCATACTATATCCATCAGTTCCATTGCCTGATTTTCAGAAAAAATACTTTTACGAATTAGATTTTCTTTTTTATCCCTTATATCTATTTCTAAACTACTAAAATGAATATCCTTGATTCTAAGATTAAGAATTTCGTTCATTTTTGCTCCAGATGCATATATGAGCCGAAGAATAGATACATAGACATTAGTCTTATGATTATGAAATAAAAGAGTAAGCTCTTTTTCATTCAAAATATGGATTTTTCTTTTGAGATGAGTGTCTGGCTGCGACTCCGTAGGGAAAACAAATTTAAGCTCTTTGCAATAATTTTTACGATACCAGTATTTAACAGCAAATAAATGCCTTCGAAACGAAGAGGAAGACATCCCTTTCGATCTTCTAAGATGAAAATATTTCTCAAAGTCTTCTACTTCTGCCTTCTCAGGAGAACACTTCATCAAGACAGGAAAGACATCAAGAAAATCATGAATATCCTTCTGATAACTTTGAAGTACTCTCGCGAAAGAACTCTTTTCATGCAAGAGATTTTTGTCTTGCTGATCTGGTAAAGGTGATTCCTTATCAGACAATTTTTCTACCCCACGCTATCATAAAAAATATAGCAAACACAAGCCAGCTCCCAAAGCCAATTCTACGTGTTAAATAGAAAAGATTTCAGCACAGCCAACCAAAAGCAATCCTCTCACAAAAATATATAATAGTTGCCTCAAAACTAAACTCTGACATAATTTAACACTTCTATAGCATAGATTCACACTATTCAGAAATGACAAGAATTTTATTTAGAAAAAATCTCTTTTTTTCAAAAATTTACACTATATGTCATAATATTAAATATTGACTACTAACAAATCATATAAAATCTTAGATTATCCTGCCGAAGAGGCTAAAATGGATGTTTTTTGAGCTTTTTAATGATTTTTTTCAGAAAAATTTAAATTTTTGATTGCAATTTATTTGTTTGCTTTTTTTATGTATAGTATGTTGATTGAATTACGAATTGAAAACTTTGGTATTATTGAGTCTCAGAAATTCTTTCCTAAATCTGATCTCAATATCATTAGTGGGGAAACTGGATCGGGTAAATCCCTGTTATTGAGTGCATTAAATTTTGTACTTGGAGCACGAGCGACTGTTCCTAGGCTCCTCCGCAGTGGGAGTAACAAGGCTGTTGTGGAAGCCATCTTTGACTTACAAGAATTTCCTCAAGAGGCCAGAAAGAAACTTCCTCCAGAAGCTGAAATAGAAAGCCACGACTATCTGGAGTTAAGAAGGGAGATCAGTTTAGAAGGACGAAATCGAATCTATTGCAACGGAAATCCTATTACCCTCCAGAACGTCCGTTCCTTTGCTCCTCATCTTATAGAAGTGCATGGCCAACACGAACATCAACGTATGCTGGAGCCAGATACACATCTGGAATTTTTAGATCTTTTCGCTGAAACCCAAGAACTATCCTCGGAAGTAGCAGACCTATATCACCAATATCGGAATCTTTGCAGTAGGCTCCATAATATGAGCTTAGAAACTGAAGAAAGAGAAAATCGAAGAAACTTTTTGAACTTTGTGCTAGAAGAAATCGAGTCTTTCCAACCCTCTCAAGAAGAATGGGAACAACTCAATCAGGAAAAAGCAGTAATTGATAATAGTGGAAAACTTTTTCAGGATCTTCAGTTTTCGTATCAAATTCTCCGAGAGGAAGAATCTTCACTATTAGAAAAACTCAACTCTGTCTTAAACTCTGTGGAGGCTCATCAAACGATTCTTCCAGAACTTCAAGAACATTGCAAAAATATCAAAGAAGCTGGATTACTTTTAGATCTTGCTGCGGATTATATGCGAGAACAAAAAGATAAGCTCCAATTTTCCTCAGAGCAACAAGAAAGGATACATGAAAGGCTTGCAGGGTACCAGTCTCTTTTCAAAAAATACGGGGGCTCTCTTCCAGCTATTCTTCATACTCTCGATAAATATACGCAAGAATTTTCTTCTATAGAAATGAGCAGAGAAGAGATGGAAAAAATTCAAGATATTTTTAAGACTACGGAAAAAGAGCTATTTGAAAAAGCAAAAATTCTCTCTCGGATGCGGAGAAGCGTAATTCCTTCTCTGGAAGAAAAGCTTGCAGAAGAGCTGAATCTTCTGGGGATGCCTAGTGCTCGGATTCATATTGAGGTAAAACAAGACCATCATCACAACGAAGAAAATATTAAAGATGACACAGTTATCAAAAATTTCTGGCAGACTGACGAAAAATATAATTCAGGAGAGCAAGGAGAAAAAATCCATAACAATCCAATCTTGAAAAAAAACAAATATATAATTCATGAAAAAGGTCTGGATCGTGTCGAATTTCTGCTTCTTGCAAATCTGGGAGAAACTCCACACCCACTTCGTAAAATTGCCAGCGGTGGAGAACTTTCCCGTATTTCTCTTGCCCTCAAAAGTATCTTTTTTCATGAAAGGCCGGTCGGAACACTTCTTTTCGACGAAGTAGATGCCGGTGTAGGAGGAGAAACCGCACATATAATCGGAAAGCGATTGAAATCTCTTGCAGAAAAAAGTCAAGTATTGGTTGTGACACATCTTCCTCAGCTTGCAAGTCTAGCAGAACATCATTTTTGCATATCTAAGGAACACAGTGAAGGAAGAACCTATGCAAAAATTCGCTCCGTTCATGGAGAAGAACGCCTACGAGAAATGTCTCGTATGCTTGGTGGTGAAGGAAATAGTCCCGCAGTCAGAGAACATGCTCGAGAATTGCTCACCCATATTGCCTAACGTGCTATTTCTTCTATAAAAACAGTTGCATAGCTCTTCTTGAATATTTACTATTTTACCTTTTTGTCCTAATGTGGATTTGATTTTGCATATAATAACTAAAGGCTTTATTGACAAGCAGTTAACTTATGAGAGGCTTGCAAAATGAAACAACTAGAGATAAACAAAATATACAATGGAAATTATTTTAATTTAATAGATGCAATTCCTGATGATTCAATAAACCTAATAGTTTGTGATGGTCCTTATGGAGCTACTACTCATGATTGGGATAAAATGCCTAACGGAATCCAGGCTTTTAATCTTAATCTTATAGACAAGTTTTCAACTAAATTAAAGCAAGGAGGGTCTTTATATCTCTTTGGAAAACCCAACTGTATAGACTTTATAGATTATCGCCCTCACCTAACTTTACAAAGAAAAATAGTATGGTATCAACCAAGTAGACTTGCTCAAGGAAAAACAAACTATACAAATAACTATGATATTATCTGTTATTTTATAAAAGGGAAAAAACCAAAAGCATTCAATTTAGACGACATAAGAATTTCACAAATGGTGGAATTAGCTCACAGGAAAAGATGCGAAAATGTTCCCTCTGTTGTTAATGGAAAGTGGGAAAAAACTAAATTCAACGGTAGGGGAAAAAATCCAGGTGATGTATGGGGAGACATAAAACAGCTCACCTATAAATCAAAAGAATTGGTTAGCAGAGAAGCATTAAACACTATACAAAAACCCCTTGCCTTGATAGAACGGATCATCTTAGCTAGTAGTAATGAAAATGATCTGGTGTTAGACCCATTTTGCGGGGTTGGCACATGTCCTATAGCATGTATAAAAAACAATAGAGATTATATTGCTTTTGAGGTAAATAATGAATATGTTATAGAAAGCAATAAGCGAATAGATGCTATACTTGATGAGTAGGAATGGACTCTTTGAGAGAGGCACACAAGTTAGCACGGGAGATAGAGATATCCAAAATATTAGAGCCCGGACTAATTAAAGAAATAAAAAGTGGGCTAGGGGAAGATCACGCAGAGAAACAGCTGCTAAGTCCTAGTTTTTTCTTGCTTCAAGTCGTATATCATTCCCTTAAATAAAGGTGACAGTCTATATAGACCTCTTTTTCTTGGTAGTATTGCAAATCTTTTTTGTTTTGCTCTGCTACTATCTTATATACACTGAGAGCAAATCTGTTTCTAAATGTACTTCTGAGTTATGTCTCTATACTAAAATGAGTATTTAACATAATCAATGCAGTTTTTTAAAAAACCTTCCATGCTAAGAATCAGTAGCTTTTTTCTGCTACTAGTCCTAATCTCTTATGCTAATCTTTCTATTTCTTCTCAAGAAGGACGACATATTGGTAAAAAAGTCAGTATCATTGAGTTTTATGGGCTCCAAAGCAGAAAGGCTTCTGACCTCTATCAGGTGATTACTACTCGCTACAAGAAGCCTCTTTCAAAAAGAGCTCACACAGAAGATATCAAGCGTCTTTTCGCAACTGGATATTTTGCACAAATATCTATGCAAGTGAAGCTTCTGAAAAATGATACTGTAGCTGTCCGATATAATGTCAAAGAATTTCCAAGAATTAAAAAAATCAAATATATTGGTTTAGAAGATTTTAGCCAGCAAGATTTTATTGCATCCGTTGAATTAACAGATAATGATTATTTTTCACTTCATAAAGTAAAGAAAACAGCCAGAATTTTGAAAGAGAAACTACTAGAGAAAGGATTCCCCTATTCCACTGTATGGTATGAAATTACAAAGGTAGACCCAAAAACTAATACGCTCAAAGTATATTTCATTATTGATGAAGGAAGTAAAATACCTATTTCTAAAATTAACATTTTGGGAGCACGGTATCTTAATCCTGAAAAAGTTGTCTCTGCTATGCAACAAAAAGAAAAAGGTCTATTTGGGAGCTCTCCTTTCGATAAGGAGAAATTTGAATCAGATAAATTCAATATACTAAAATACGCAAAAACCAAAGGTCTCCTAGATGCACAAATTAATTCCGCTAAAACCTCTTATGAGATCAAATGGAAGAATCCAAAAAATCTAAAAAAAGGTCGAGTTGCTGTACTTACATATACAATACAAGAAGGAAAAATCAGTCATTTTGGAGGCTATTCATTAGATCACATTCCAGAGAATATCAATCAGGAGTTGAATCCTCTCGAAAGAGTTGGCAGAGAGAAAAAACTCCTTCCTATTTATAAACCTGAAACTCTACTGAGTTTCTTGCAATTTTCCAATTTGAAGCTAGGAAAAGTTTTCAATGAAGGTGTCTATTTTCGTGATCGAG
The DNA here is from genome assembly GCA_014238275.1 of Leptospirales bacterium. GTDB lineage: Bacteria > Spirochaetota > Leptospiria > Leptospirales > Leptonemataceae > JABABJ01. Next base: position 11,613 of record JABABJ010000020.1, read on the forward strand.
CTAAAATGCAAGAGGCTTATGCAAGCCTAGGTTATCTCTTTACTCAAATTGAGCCAAGTATACTTAGATTTCAGCTGAATCAAGAAACTCTCAAACGTTATGAAAAATGTTTAAAAATTTCAAATCCACGGAATAAAGAAAATAAAAAATGTAAAAAAGATGCCAAAAAACTTCCCATAAAAAGATTGCGTAAGCTTCTTCAAAAAAAGAAAAAACTAAATAATAAATCTTTTCGCCATATCTATTTTCGGGTTCGGGAGAACAATTTAGCCTATATCGAAAATATTATCATTCGCGGAAATACAAAAACAAAGGAACATGTGATACGACAAAACATCCTCATAAAGGAAGGACAATTATTTAATTCCTCTCTTGTAAATCTTAGTCGAGAAAAATTGATTAACCTTGGATTTTTCAAAGAAGTAAATCTCCAAATCCGTCCAGGAAGTAGTCAATCAAAAATGAACTTGATATTTATCGTAGAAGAACAACCGACTGGTAAGATATCTGTAGGTGGAGGATTTTCCCAACAGGCTGGATTTGCCATTACAGTTGAACTGGCGGAAAATAATTTGAGAGGGACCGGCCAGAGAATTTCAGGGACAGTCGAGTACGGACGTCGCCATAGTAGAATCGGTATCAACTGGAGAGAGCCATGGATTTATGAAAGCTGTCAGTCTAATACAGGATCATTCTGGAAAAATAAACAAAAAGCATTTGATGAAGCCACTGATAAAGAAACAATCAGAATTATTGCCCAGACATTAGGCAAAGAAAATCAAAAAATCATAAATCTGATCCTTTCTTATACTGATTCAGCCAGTGATGAAAGTAGAATAGAAGTCATGGATGCTCTCAAAGTCCGTATCAGGATCATTTTATCAAAATATGTGAAAAAGGAGGAAAAATGTTTCTTAGACTATCCTTCCCCACTTAGTTTATCATTAGGAATCTTCCTAAGTTCTCTGCGGTATAATGCTAATTCTGTTGCACCTTCAGGTCAATCTGCACCAGAGCTTGTTGAAGCGACTCAAAATAGATTTGGATTTTCTGTTGGTATAGAACATGCTTTGTCTTATAGATGGTTGCATTATCATTCTTATATACCTTCTTTTTTTAGCTTTGGGCAGCCTGATGCTTTGGCAAGATCTTCTTTCTTTGTCAGTGAACAACTTGGAATTCAGTTCAGTTCAAGCCTTCGGAATGGATTACTTTATTCCTCTGTCAACAACAACTTCAATCCCACAAGAGGGTTTCGTCAGCTTTTTGAAATAGAATTGACAGGCTCTATTCTAGGAGGCCAAGAACATTTTTTACGTTATACGATTTCAGGAAGTCTCTATTGGACATGGTTTGATCTCTCCTTTTGGGGATTGATTCCAAATAAAATTCTAAAGCGTTGGAAATTTGTTCAGGAAGTAACTTACCGTACTGTCTTTACTAATAAAATTGCATCTGTTTACAATCGTCAAGATGAAAATATCAATCCGTATATAGATGCAAGCAACAAGCTATATTTAGGGGGTCCTGGTAGTAGAAGCTATGGTCGTTTAAGAGGATATACGGCTGTGAATGAGGCAGCATATCCTGCTTATTGGAGACTTGGAGGAGATCACATGTTTCTATATGGAACAGAATTGAGAATCCCCTTGGAGCCTCGTTTTTTATGGGGAGTGATTTTTTTGGATGCTGGTGCGTTATTCATCGAAACTAACAATTTAACAAACCAAGAAAGAGAAGTGGTAAACCGTTATGATCCAGCTAATTATTGTGTTAGTAATGCAAATATAAGAGCACACTATTCTTCCTGTGCAGAATGGAATGATCCAAATCGTGCCACTCTTAGAGCAGGAAATTTTATCCCAAGCCGCTTCCTTTACTCGTGGGGGTTTGGTATAAGAATACAAATACCAATTCTTCCTATTCGGATATATTATGCACAGAAACTATATGCTGATGGAGCACGTCTTAGACCTATTCCTGGTCAAGAAAAATTTCAAGTTGTCTTTGGAATTGGAGATTTTCGCTTCTGATATTAATCATAAAGCCATACTCACCATATATACTTAACTAAAAAATCAATAGCTCGTAAGATGAAAGATATTCGCAGATTTTACTCTTACCTAACCCGTAGCAAATTTCGCCTTTTTCTCGGATTTTCTCTGGCTCTGATCGGCTCCTTATTGAATATCCTTTCACTCAGTAGTTTTATCCCTGTTTTTAACTCTATTGCGAGTAGTGATTCTGTACAAATATTTTCGATAAGTGACTCTGAGCAAAAACTAATAGAACGCCGGGAAAAAAAAGAAGAACTAACTTCATTCCAAAATGCTCAAGTATCCATCTTATTTCTTAAAAAAAAGATCAACCGTAAAATCACATCTTATACGATTCAAGAAATCATTTTAAGGCTGTGCATTGTAATAGCATTTTGCCAAATTCTTAGAACTATATGTTTTTCAAGTCTTGTTTTTTGCCTCAGTTCTATTGGACTAGAAGCAGTTCGTAGTATACGGAATGAAATTTATCGTAATATGCAAAAACTAAGTCTTAATTTTTTTCAGAAAGAACAGGAGGGAAATATTACAAGCCGTGTCATTGATGATGGAGAAAAAGTCAGTAGACTTGTTTCTGTAGAATTTCATCAAACTTTCATTGATATCTTTTTAATCGTGACTCACTTAGTTTTTTTAATCATCATTTCATGGAAAGTGATTTTTGTCGCATGTATCTGTTCGTTGATTTATATAGTACCTATGATCTATTTCTCCAAGCATATTACAAAGGTTTCTTTAATCCGACAGAATCGATTTTCTGAATTGATGAATTCTATCCAAGAACTAATCGCAGGGATTCGTGTAATACGAGCATTTGGCATGGAAAATAGGGAACAAAAACAATTTAATGAAATAAATCAAAAGCTTTTTAAGGATTCCTATCAATCCTTTAGTTTGGGACAGATGGGACCAATTTTTACTGAATTTCTTTCCTTATGTATCATCATTTTTTTCATAATTTTTGGATCTTATGAAGTTATCCATGGAAATTTATCAATAGGCCTCTTTTTCACTAGTATGTTTACTTTTCATTTTATTATAAGTCCAATTAAGAAAGTTGTCCATTTTTTTAATATTTTAAGTATGACTTCTCCTTCCCTTGCTAGGATGTTTGAACTAATGGATCAAAAGATATATGTGAAAGAAGATAGGAACGCAAAACATATCTCTGTAGTAAAAGACTCTATATGCTACAATAATGTTACGTTTTCCTATCCAAATACTGACTCAAAAACTCTTGATTCTGTTTCATTTGAAATTAGGAAAGGAGAAAATATTGCTTTAGTAGGAGAGTCAGGTTCTGGTAAAAGTACAATTATCAATCTCCTTCCAAGACTTTATGATATAAATCAGGGAGAAATTTCTATAGATGGAATTAATATACAAGAACTAAAACTTAGCAGTCTCCGATCTCTTATCAGTATTGTAAGTCAAGATATTTTCTTATTTCATGGGACTATTTTGGAGAATATAGCCTATGGGAGAGAAGATAGTACTCTTTCTTTGAAAGAAGTTCAACAAGCTGCCAAAATAGCAAATGCTCATAATTTCATCAAATCTTCCCCAGATGGCTATCATACTATGATTGGGGAAAGAGGTATAACGATTTCTGGTGGGGAAAGACAACGAATTGCTATAGCACGTGCTGTTTTATTAAATCGACCTATTCTTATCTTAGATGAAGCTACCTCGAATTTGGATTATGAGAACGAAAATCTTGTGAGGCAGGCATTGAAACAAGTGCAGGAAAACCGAACAACCTTGACGATTGCTCATAGAATTTCTACAGTACAGAATGTAGATCAGATTCTGGTACTAGAAAAAGGTCAAATCAAAGAAAAAGGAACTCATCAAATGCTTCTAAAATCCAAGGGTGTGTACCACCATCTTTATAAATCTCTGAAATAATATGCATCTAGTAATTATAAGTGAAATACCCATTTTCAAGGCGGTTAGTGTTTAAATAAATATAATGTTGACGTTTTGCCATTCTTCCAAGATCATCATAAGTGTATTCAATAGTACTGGCTGGAACTGTACCAGCTCTATTGTAAAAGTTATACGAGCTAATTCCGTGTTCATTGTATACAAACTCAAATCGTTCTATTATAGAGCCATCTTTTCCGTTTACTATTGTAGGGAATTCTTCGTCAGGAAACTCAAGATAAGATATTTCTACCCCATCTTTGCTATAGCGACTTCTCCTTTCTAAAGTGCCCTTACTGCGATATGTGAAGCTATAGTCAGTAAATAAAGTTTCATTACCATCGTCGACTTGATAAGAAAGCAATCTTTCCAGTTGTCCTTGTTCATTACGAGTATACATTCTAGACACTCGTAGTTCTGCTCCTTCTGTGCCAATAAACTCATTTTTTCTTTCCAAACGCCCATTGGAATCATAAATTAACCTAACCAATCCCACAGGCTGCTCACCAAGACTGAACTCAGTTGCTGAAATGGCAGAATGACATCCAGCATCCTCTATAAATTGATAACAAGCACCTGTAACTGTGACTTTACATTGAGTAAAGGCAGAACTACAAACTATCAGAAACACGAAAAAAAATCTATTCACATCCACTCTGACGTTATTTTCGTAAAGAGTATAACAAATATCAAGAAAAAATTTTTTTATTTTGCAAAGTCAAATCTAAATATAGACATTGCCTATATCAAAAATGGTTCTGTTTTGCTAGCAGTAGAGACTGTTTCCAGGAAGGTCATAGCAAAGCTGGTCTATGCTCTCAATGCTGAGACTATATAAAAAGTCTGTAGGTTTTTGTTTTTGTTTTTGTTCTCGAGACAGGAAGCCCATGACCTCTTACGTAACCTCCTAATAGAAATAGTCTTGCTTTAGCAGGATTCCTTCTATTAGCGAATATTGACTATGATGATAGGACGAAATACTCAGTTAATGCTCAAAAACAGAGTCATATCCTAAAATATCTAGCTCTCTTTGTGTGGGAAGAAATTGAATCAACTTTTGGAAGAGATCCATCCTATGTTCTCTCTCTAATATGAGGTTTAGATACCTTCGAATTTTAAAAAGATAAAGGACATCACTTATGGCATAATTAATCTGTTCTGGAAGCAGCTTTTCTCTTCCCCAATCAGAAGATTGTTGCATTTTATCGAGATTATCACCAGTAAATTCCCGAACCAGTTCTCTAAGACCATGGCGCTCTGAATAGGTTCTTGCAAGTTTAGATGCAATTTTAGTACAGTAAACATTAGTTACGTTAATATTCAGACGGAAATGAAGAAATAATGTATCCATTCTTGCATAATGGAAAATTTTTCTGCAATTTTTGTCTTCAAAAAGCCGCTTCATATTATGAGCACCATCTGCTTCTATCACTTGCAGTATGATTTGAGGACCTTTTTCCGCAGCTATCTGAACAAGACAAAGACGATCTCGACGAGGGTTCAGACCCATCATCTCACAATCGACACCCACTTCATCACATTGAATTAGCTCATTGAAAATCTCATCAGGAATATCTCCTTGGAATAGATATGGCTTAGACATAAAATAAGCAAATCCACAGTCAATTCTTCAAGAAGACCTTCGCTCCAACCAGCGGAATAAGTAATGCCATATAAAACTCATTCTTGCTAGTGCAAATGCTGATAAAATAATATCAGGCCATAGAAAGACACGTTTAGCATAGATTAGGCCTGATGCGTGGAAAAAGCGAAGAAGAGGAATATAATATACAATAGACACTGATGTTACTAAGATAAGTCCATGAAAGAGTATCTGGACATAAGGTTTCGCAAAATGAATCCGTAAGACTGGAAAGTTCATAACTGCTTGTGAAGCAAGATACACACACAAGGCTGTAAAAATCAGATGAAAAATTACGACGCTTATCTTGATGACGGCAAATAAATGAGGATTTGTTTTTGCTAAAAATAATTCCATCTATACTATACCCCTAAAAAATTCACAGAAAGCCCTAGGATAACCCTTGAGTACAATTTTCGGTGTAACAATAAAAGAACTTCATCTCAGACAAGAAAGTTTTTCGTAATTCTAGTAATTTTAAGATATCTTTCTTAAAGTTTGATCTTGCAAAATCATATTAATGTACAAAAATTCCTTGCAGATATGGGAAACTAGCTTGAAGATTTCTTTGAAAAACGTTTTTTAAAAAAAGAAAGAAAAAATTGTAGCTCTTTTATACCCATTTTCCATGCTATGAACATATAGATGATAAATCCTCCTCCCACACCAACAAAAATCCGTGGAAAACCTTCCCATCGCGAAAAATTATCAGTTCCCAAAAACTGTATCAAAAAAGAAGTAAATTCTTTATATTCCGTACCTCTCATAATATAGTTTAGTGCCATTAAAAAAACAGTAAACAAGATCCATAAAGGAATAGCTCTATAGAAAAATCTAATGATATGGACAAAAGGAAAAATCAGGTGTTTTTTTTGTAAAAAGAATATCAGTTGTAGCAAATAAACAAAAGATGCTATTGCCGTACTCAAAGCAATACCTCCATGACCTAAACTTCGTATGAAAATCAAATTCAGCACAAAATTTAGTATAGTAGAAACAATCATACAAAAAAGTGGACTTCTAGCATCTTTATGAGCAAAGAAAATAGCAACTAGAATTTTATTCATGCTATACAAAGGAATACCAAGCAGATAAAATCTAAGGGCTTCCCATGTAAGATGAGTTGATTTCTGATCCCAAAGACCTCCTCTGAAGAGAAAATTAATAATATCTTCCCCTAAAAAGAAAAAACCGATAGAGGCAGGGATTGTTAAGAACAAAGAAAAGGAAATAGAGTTACCTATCTCATGTGCAGACTCTTGATGTTTTCCTGTTTGAATTGTATATGATAAAATAGGAAGAATAGCTGTAGAAAGAGCAACCCCGATAATACCTGTAGGAAGCTGCATTAGTCTTTGTGCAAACCTAAGAGCTGGAAGACCACCTGCATCAGGAGGGATATGATAGCTTGTAATGATAACATCAATTAGCTGGTTTATCTGAAAGACAGCTGTACTGAGGATAGCAGGAAGCATGATATATATTGTACTCTTAACCGCTGGATGTGAAAAAGGAAGAGTAAATCGAGGTGAAATTTTAAGACGAACTAGATATAAATATAAAATAAAAAACTGAATCATTCCTGTTCCAACAAAAAACCATGCTAAAGTTTTAGCATGGAGCATAGGGCTTTCAGTCTTATCTAAGATAAGGAATCCAAAGATCAATCCAACATTCATCACGATGGGAGAAAGTGCAGGTATAGAAAAATAACGATGTGAGTTTGCAATCCCTGATAAAATAGCTGTTATAGAAGCAAGAGGCATGAACAAAAGGAGAATCCAGCCAAGCCGTATCATAAAAGAGGATTCCTCTCTGCTTTGCCTGGTAATCATAGGAAAAATATAAGGAATAGTCAGCATTGCTAAAACCATAACAACAAACATCATTAAAAAAACAAAAACAAGCACTGCTCCTCCAGCACGGCTTGCTTCTTTTTGAGAATCCTTTCCTTTACTTATAACAGAGGTATAAATAGGGATAAATGCCTGAGCAATCCCTCCCTCAACTAAAAGGTTCCTTAAAATTCCTGGAAATAAAAAGGCAATCTCCCAAGCATAGGAAATTGCTCCTGTTCCAAAGAAAAAAGCCTGAAAGTACTCCCTTATAAATCCTAAGATTCGAGAGAAGATCGTGAAAAGAGAAAGCTTAATGGAATGATTAACAGAACTGCTCACAGAATTGATCAGAAAACAGTTTTTATGAATGAACCTGAAACTGATGTCCACATCCAGGACACATATAATAACCTAAATGATTTGCTATATCAAGTTTCATATCACAATGCTCACAGTTTATTGTAGTTGCCTTTTTTCTGGTAAGAACAGCTGTATTTGTAGAATGAGATGTTTTTTCATACTTCTTCTTCATGTCTCTTTTCAGTTCAGAGGAACGAGTCAAGACAGGTTCTGCCTCTATTTCAGGTAACTTTCTAAGCTGATCTTTCCATTCATGAGTATATTTTTTCAGGCAGAAAAAAGCCTCTTGTAAATTTGGGAAAATCATAAGTTCTTGATCCAAACCAAGAAACGAGAAAAGTTGATTGATTTCTCCTGTCATCCCTGTACAAGCAAACTTCCCTCCTTCAGACTTGAGTCTAGAAGAAAGTGTCATAAAAGAGCTAATTCCTTTACCAGATACATATTCAAGATGAGAAAGCTCTAAGACAAAAAAACATTGACCGTTTTGAATCAGTTTATGGAAAAAACGATCAAAATCAAAGGAAGAACGAAGATCTAAAGAACCCTTGAGATGAACTGTCTCAATCAGAGTTTCCTCACTGCTTTCTCTTGCAATTTCAAGCATAAATCAAATAAGCTCCTTTTCCATATTAAGAAGATTGCATAGTTTCGTGAGAATCTGAAACAGAACCAAGAGATATAGCCTTGAGAATGATCGGCTCTGGTTCCGACATAGGGTAGTGAGATTGACCATATTCCAGAGCCTGTGCTCCCGAAGAAATTTCTTGATTGAGAGATGATGATATCTTTTCTTTGTCAAGGTATTCTGAAGTATCAAAAGAAGAAGAAGGAAATTTAGCAAAAGGATAAGGAAAAGAAACCTTTTTAAGAAGAGAACGCCCCCTGAAACCTAGAAAAAGCAGGGAAGCAATAAAAAAACCAATCCCGACCAAGAAAACATTCCTCTCTCCTCCATAATAAGCTATTGGATTCAAACAACAATCAAGTTTTTTAGACACTCCCGCAAGATAAAGTGAACCTCCTTGAGCTATAGTATCCTTTTTTGCTTCAAAGTCACTATCTTCTATAATAATTTCTTCTGGTTGCAGTTCAACTCCCCATACGGTTTCCTCATAATTGGAGACTTGAATCAGTTGACGTTCAGCGACTCTTATAGGGAAAAAATACGCTTTTCTTTTTAGATACTTTCTGCTTTCTTTCAAGAATACAGAAAGTTTAGAAAAAAACCTTTTATAATAGTATTTTATCCATGTGGGAATTTTCTCGGATTTTAGAGATTTCTGTTTTAAGAGCTTTTCATAGTATTTCATTTGCAACAAGAAATCACCCGCAATAGTACGACGACTTTGTAAAGACCTAATTTGAACCAACTCATTATGAACCCTCTCCTGATGATAAACAGGTAAACGAGAAGTCAATACAATCGAAAGATATTCCTGAGCTTTTTCTTCATCAGTATACAAAATCAGATTTTTTTCAGCATCAGTCCAGAAAAGATCTTTTATATGAAAGTTACTAGTTCTAGTCTTTGAGCTTTGTATAAGCTCATAAGCCCAATCCAAAAAATCTATTTTCTCAGTCACTTCTTCAGTGTTAGATAGCCAAGTTATTGAAGAAGTTTTGAGACCAACTGCAAGTTGAGCTGTCTGACCAAGAATGAGATTCTCTCTTTCGTAAAGCTTCCTTCCCCATACCACTAGAGCAACCACTCCCACTATGGCACAACAAATAACTGTCAGAATAATACTCCGAATCAGAAGGCGTAAAGAAGCGTATATGATCATATCTCAAAAACCACCTAAATCGAACGTTTGTCTTCTATTTGTTATAAATGCTCAAAAAGTGGATTTATATTATACTTAAACACTCGTTTAGCTTGAGTAAGAGCTCAAGACCTCACTATTTTTGAGTTCTTACTACTTATTTTCGGCATACAGAAAGAAATAGATTGCAATATATCTAGGAAACATATACTTTGTATCTGATGCCCTATTTTTCTAAAGAAAGGTATAGAAATTGGATACCACATGGGTTTTCCTTTCTCAACTCAGATCATACCCAAAAAAGAATAAAACTTGAGCAGAAAATACGAGAAATATTTTGTCAAAATGGATACGAAGAAGTTTCTCCCCCGTCCTTCGATTATAAATCTACCTTTCAAATTGCCTCTCGACAAGCAGAGCAGGAGTCACTTTTCCCCGTATGGAGTGAAACTCAAAAGGAACAGCTTGCAATTCGATCCGATCTTACTGTACAAGTTGTCAAAGCAACTGCAAATGGAATGCTCCGCCTCCCATCCACTCGTCAAAATAAAGATCAACCCTTACGATTTTTTTATATTCAGCCTGTCTTTCAGGATCATTCGTGGGGTTCTGGACGAAAGAGAGAAACTCTTCAAGCAGGTATAGAGCTCCTGAATAGCCCAAATCCAAAGGAAAGAATCAAAGAAGTCCTTTCTATAGCTAAACAATGTGTTTCTTTAATGAGCTATACGAAACCAAGGATATTGTATGGGGATGTACGTGTACTGGAACAGCTTCTGTATAAACTGCCAGAAAGAGAAAGATCGCAGTTTTCTATCGCTTTTTATAAGAAGGATACTACTTTAATTGAAAGTATTTGCCGTCAAATGGAAGTAGAGGGAAAACTAACTGAAATTCTTAGTAAAATTCCCCTTATGTTTGGGAACGCAGAGGTAATAGACGAGCTTTGCAATCTTTGCAAACCTTATCCTAAGTTATGCACACTATTTCAGGAGGCTAAAAGTTTTGAGGATGTTATTTTTGATTTCACTCTAGTCCGGGAGCTTTCTTATTATACAGGACCAGTCTTTGAAGCATATATTCCAGGTATAAATAAAAAAATATTTACAGGAGGAGTTTATGACGATTTATATAGTGAGTTTTCACAATCCAAGGCGTGTATGAATGCATGTGGTTTTGCGATAAACCTTTCCATGATGATAGAGCAATCTTGATAATCCAAAGGGAAAGTTTCTCATTATAGAATAGTCAAATAAAACAAGTGAGTGCAAAATTAGTAGTAGGTACACAGTGGGGAGATGAAGGAAAAGCAAAGTTTATAGATTACTTCAGTTCTTCCATTGACATTATAGTTCGATATCAAGGTGGTGCTAACGCTGGTCATACTGTAGAAGTCAAGGGGGAAAAATATATTTTCCACTTAGTCCCAAGTGGTATTTTATATCCAAATACTACCTGTATCCTTGCAAACGGAGTGGTTCTTGATCTTGAATCTTTTTTGCAAGAATTATCTTATCTCGAAAAGAGAAAAATTCCTAATTTTCAGCAAAGGATTCTTATTTCAGATACTTGTCATTTAGTTCTTCCCGTACATCTTATGATGGATAAGGAAATAGAGCAAAAGGCAGGTTCCAAGAAAATTGGAACAACGGGAAGAGGGATAGGAGTATGTTACGAAGATAAAGCAAGGAGGATAGGAATCAGAGTAGGGGAGCTTTTTGATGAAAAAATTCTTTCTCACGCTGTGGATCGCTTTGTAGAACAAAAAAATCCTGTCCTGAAGAATGTCTATAGACTTCCAGAAATACATCAAGATAAATTGAAGGAAAAACTTCTCTCTTGGGGCGAAAGAATCAAAGCTATGACTGTTAATACATCAATTTATCTGGACAAAGCTTTAAAAAAGAACAAACGGATTTTACTTGAAGGAGCACAAGGAACTGCTCTGGATATAGACTTTGGGACATATCCGTATGTAACTTCAAGCAGTCCGACTACTGGAGGGGCTCTTTCAGGAAGTGGTATATCCTTGCATTATTTAAAAGAAGTGATTGGTATATGCAAGGCTTATGTGACTAGAGTAGGAGAAGGACCTTTCCCTACTGAAGCAGATGATAAAGAGGGAGAACAGCTTCGTGAATATGGAAATGAAATTGGAGCAACCACGGGACGACCCCGTCGATGTGGCTGGTTTGATGTTGAACTTCTCAGACATGCTGCAAGAATTAACGGTTTAACAGGGCTTGCCCTCACTAAGATAGATATACTATCCAAATACGAAAAGATCAAGGTAGGTATCGGATATATTTACAAAGGAGAGAGACTCGACTACTTCCCATCTCAAGGACAAGAAGAAATTCAGGTGGAGTACGAATATCTGCCAGGGTGGAAAAAAGATATAGGGGGAGCAAAAAAACTTAGCGATCTTCCTTCTGAATGTCGTTCCTACATAACATTTATAGAAGAAAAAGTTCAAGTTCCAATTCAGTTTATCTCTGTAGGACCAGAGCGAGAGCAAACTATTGTTATTTAGAAAGTCATCGATTACCTTTATATGAAATTTCCACTCAACGAATTCCTAAAAACTCAACAAATAAGTGGTGTTTGAGACTATCTCTATGAAGCAATAGAATTTTTTATAGGAGACTCTCGAAGAAATTGAGCAAAACTATCAATTTCCCCAATTGCAGAAGGCTTCATATCCAAATGGAAATAGCGGATGAGCTGTCTTGGAGACATTTTTCCTATCCGTAGCCGTATCAGAGCATCTATACAGTTATTAAATTTAGAATCCACATGGAATCCTAAAAAGGAAGTTCCCTTTCCTTGAGTTGCTTCAATATATTGCTTAAAAAGAGGAGGCAATCTCAGATTATATTTCTTCATAAGATTCTGTGAAAGATGTTTCATGGATTTTAAGCAGTCATTTTGGCATATTTCCTGAATAGCAGATTTTGTTTCTGAAGTAATTTCATAAGGTCTTTTAGGAACAGCAAGACCTTTTTCATAAAAATAAAAATCACAGAAAGCAATGATGAGCTGTTTAGCAGGTTCAGGATATATATCAGAGAGACTCACAACACCCGTATAATATTCATATCTTGGATCATCAAGAGTATAGGCAGCTAACCCGTGCCATAAAGAATCCAAGGCAGTGATACTTTTCCAATAACGAGGTTGAATAAAACTTCGACCAACTTCTAAGCAAATATCAAAATCTTTGATAAATTCTTCTTTATAGTCAAAAAGAGAGCTCGTATAAATTCCATCAATACCTTTCTCACGCATAATTTTCCAGAGAGGTGCCGCTCTATAAGAGCCGACAATTTCGAGATCCTTTTCATCCCAGACAATAATATGATCGTAATATGTATCATAGTTATCCGTATCCATCCTGTTACCAGTACCTTCGCCCACTTTCCTAAAAGCAAGTTCTCTCAATCGACCTAGCTCTCTTATAACAAAAGAATCTGGGAAATATCGAAAAATATATATTTTATATCCTCCAGACTTTCCCCTTACTAGCTTAGATTCTCTAAGCTCTCTATATATTTCAGATTTATTTTCTGAATATTTCACACTCTTAACTGTTGCAATGGCAGGGACAGGAGACTTCTTCCGGAAGAGAAAGTTTTTGTTTTTTCCAATGCTCTTTCCTTTTTGTGGTTTTATTCTAATTTTAGATTTAAGTGCTTTTGCCTTAATTGTTTTAAAGATTGCATACAATTTATTTCTTCGAAGCCCATTGAGATGCTTTTGAAGAAGAGCTGTGAGTTCTTTGAGATTAAGATTTTGAAATGGACGAAGAGAACTATAGGGTATAGTATCCCCTATATTAAAATAAAGTGTTCGATGCCCTGAATAAGAAATGAGTCTTGTAATTAGTAAAAAAGCAAGAGGAGGAAAGAAAAAAGAAAAGATATAAAAAAAGAGAGTTTGCCTCCCCTTGATGTAGACGGGAACAATAGGTGCTTGGGTTTTATGTACTAAATAAAGAAAACCATCACTCCATTTACGGTCTCTTATACCGGAGAAAGTCCATCTGGAAACCTCTCCTGCTGGGAAAATGATGATCGCTCCTTCATTCTTTAAGAATTTGACGGCTTCTCTTACAGCACTTATGGCATTTGCCTTCTTATTTATGCTATCAAAAGGAATAGAAACCTTCTGTAGCTTTACATTCACATTGTATATAGCCCTTGAAATAAGGATCTTAACATCTTGCCTAGTTTTTCCTACTAAATCTATGAGAGCCAAGCCATCTTGTGATCCAAAGGGATGATTTGCTATGATTAAGACCCGACCAGACTCAGGTATACTCTCCATCTGCGTATTTTGGACAAAATAAGTGATGTTCAGTACATCCAGAAAGTTCTGAACAAATCTGAATGCATCATTTCCTTCTGAAGATACTAATACTTTTGCTAATCTTTTTATTGCAAGAATTCTACAAAGTAGATTGAAGACTTTTGTACCTAAAAAAGGAATTTTCGCAAGAGAAGGATACTTGTAATAAAATTCTTGCTCTGCAACTTCTCTTATATGATTATATTTTTGTTCTTGTTGACTATATACCATCATTACCTCTAAAAATGCAACGAACTAGCCATGTTTTTCTAAGTGAATCTCTCGGAGCTACCAAAGCTACTGAAAACAAGACATGTAATATATAATTGCACCAGTAAAAAGGAGACATACCATCCACTTTCTCATGATAGCAAAAAAAGTTCAATAATTTTTTTCTTCTAGAAAATTTCTATGCAAGTTTTCAGGAATTAGAAAGATTTTCACAAATTCTTTATTTAAAAGAATTTCTATTGAAAAAAGCCAATTACTCCGATACCCACAGATATGGGGCGTGCCTTGTGGCAAAAAAAACCCGGGCTTAATGCCCGGGTGATCATGCTGATTCTTTTATGCATCCTTTGCACAAAGGACACAAGTTTATGCTAACTAAGGCACGTTCCTCTTCATCGCAGTAGATAAAGAACTGCTTGAGGACGAACACCTGCTTGTGCTAGCATAGCAATAGATGTCTGGGATAAAATCTGACTGGTAGTCAGATGCACAATCTCTTCTGCCATATCCGTATCACGAATACGGCTTTCCGAGGCCTGCACATTTTCGTACGCATTCATCAAACCTCGAGCTGTATGCTCCAAACGATTTTGATAAGCACCAAGATCTGCTCTTTGGCGTACCAAAGATTCCAAAGCATAATCGGCCCTCCCAATCACATCATTTGCTTGTGCCGGTGTAGAAATAGAGATCGGATCTCCGTTATTCAAACGAAGCCGAAGAGCACCTGCTGTCATCGTTGAGATGTACACTCTTTCTCGCTGATTCGCATTTGGTCCTATGTGAAACCACATAGACGCCACTCGCGAGTCTCGGCTAAACTGTCCCAAAAGCAATCTGAAACGGTTGAACTCTGCCTGCGAAGAAATTCGATCTACTTCATCTACAAGTTGAGAAACCTCGACTTGTATAAGTTGCCGATCTTCTTGACTGTAAATCCCATTAGAAGACTGGATTGCCAAAACTCGGATTCTCTGTATGATATCCGAGACTTGAGAAAGAAACCCTTCCGTGGTCTGAATCATACTCAGACCATCTTCCGTATTTCTTTCCGCTTGGCGAAGACCCTGTATTTGAGTCCGCATCTTCTCTGAGACAGCAAGCCCAGACGGATCATCTCCGGAGCGGTTAATCCGCATTCCTGAAGACAATTTTGTCATAGACTTGTCTACTTCCCACTGGTTAAATTTTAGAACACGGTATGCATTTACCGCACTCAAATTATGTTTGATAATCATCCTGCACTCCTCGCACTTTTCTTCAGCAGTCCCCTCAACAAGATTGTTGAAGGTATGCATTCTAAAAAATGCTTTATCTGGAGAAAGAGCTGCAATATCTGCATTCCACTGCAGATACGACATTGCTTTCTCCCCCCCTACGATGCTAAGAATCGCAAGGAGAGAGAAAGCAAAAAGGAGAGTAGGTTTATACCATTTATCTTTGCAAAATTGCTTAAATATTCTCCAAGCTAAAGAGATTTGCAGATAGCAATAGCTACCAAAACAATTTTCAAGAGCTTGGTTCATACTTTACCTTAGTAACTGAAGCACTGACTGACCACGAAGATTCGATTGAGCTAGCATTGCAGTTCCTGTTTGAACCAGAATCTGATTCTTAGTAAAGCTTACAGATTCTTCAGCCATGTCTGTGTCACGTATCCTACTTTCAGCAGCCTGAACATTTTCATACGCATTCATCAAACCATGAGCTGTATGCTCAAGACGATTGTAATAGGCACCTAAATCTGCTCTTTGCTTGTTGATCGAAGTTAATGCTAAATCTACAACTCCTATCGTATCATTCGCAAAATCAGGTGTTGATACAGTCACAATGGAACCATCTTCTCGACTCAAACCAAGCGAACGAGATGTCATTGTTTGAATGTATGCTCGTTCTCTTTGATGTTGATTCGGGCCTATATGAAACCACATAGACGCTATTCTGGAACCTCTAGCAAAATGACCCTGAAGAAGAGCCATCGTGTTAAATTCTGCTTGAGATGCAATTCGATCCACTTCATCCACAAGCTGTGATACTTCGACTTGAATGAGCTGTCGGTCATCTTGGGTATAAATACCGTTGGATGACTGAATCGAAAGGACTCGTATTCTTCTTAGTATATCAGATATACTATTCAGATAGCCTTCCGTAGTCTGGATCAGACTCATTCCATCTTCTGTATTGCGCTCAGCCTGGCGAAGACCAGCAATTTGAGAGCGCATTTTCTCCGACACAGCCAGTCCTGAAGCATCATCGCCGGCTCTGTTAATTCTCATTCCAGACGCTAGCTTCTCCATATTCTTGGAGACATTCCAGTGCTGAAATTTTAGTACGCGATGCGAATTGATCGCGGAAAGGTTATGGTTTATAATCATTTGCGTTTCCTCCTTGAAACGTTGTATATTATACAGCTCCGATATATACCGAAGCCTTATTTTTTTTCCTTTGCAAGACCCTAAATCCCTTCAGAACCAGTTGCAAAGCAGGCTTAAACCACTAAACTAAAGGTCGTAAAACCCAAAGAAAGAAGAATAGACCTGCTGGCACTATCGGGATTGAGTTATACACACTTGACAGTAAGAAAGAAAAAAAGGGACTTGCAACATTTTTTCAAAATTATTTCTGCAAGAGTTTCAATACTGAACCAATAAACATAAAAATATCTTTATTTTTTTTAGGTATCAAGTTAAGAAAAAGACATTATTCTGCTTGACAATCTCATAAAAAAGAGGCTTAAAATGACTCCATTATGACTTATTTTTGGATTTTTTCTAAATTATGATTGTATACTATTATATGGGAGATATTAAATTATGAAGAAAGGTTACATTGTTTGTGTAGATGACGATATTAGTATTTTAGATAGCCTGTCTCAACAGCTACGAGAATACTATAACGACACACACAATATCGAAGTTGCACATTCCGCAAAAGTAGCCTTAAAACTTCTGGATGATATATTCCAAGCAGGTAACGAAGTAGAGATTATGTTTATTGATCAAGTTATGCCCGGGATGAAAGGAGATGAGCTAATGGAGAAAATCAGCAAAAAATATCCTCACATCATTCGAATTCTCCTAACAGGCCAAGCCAGTTTTTCTAATACAATTGATGCTATTAACAAGGGGGGTATTAGGAAATTTTTCGAAAAACCTTGGGATACACAAAACCTCATACAGGAAACCCGTATACTCCTAAAAGAACGTAAAGAACAAATGGAAGCAAAAATATTGCTACAAGAGCTTGAAAAAAGAGTGAAAAATCTTACAGAAAAAAATAAAGATTTGAATCAACAGTTAACAGAACTCTCATGATGCAAAAATAAAAGAGTTAGATTCAAATAGCTCAACTTAGGGAAAAGACAGAAATCGAATGTATCATCATCTTTCCTCTCTATTCCTAACACTTTTATCGTGCTTTTTATTTCTTCTGTTACCTTTTCATGCTTCCATAATCAAGAAGACCGGGCAAAAGAATGGATCTACTTTCCTTAGAGGAAATCCTTACCCTAACGGAAAGCAAGCATACTCAGGAAAAATCAAGGAAAAAGAACTCCGACTGAGCCAACTGCAAACCATGATAAAATTGAAACAGCCTATTCCGAAGGATATTACTCTTTTGTATTCAAGAAAAAAAGGAAATTATCTTATCTTTTATGATATAGAAGGGAGAAATGCCTATTATCGCTATCGAAGAGACCGTTTTGATAAGCAGGCTGAAAAAAAAATCCCTAAATTTCTTATCAAGGGTCAATCCTATCAGATTAAAGGAATACTAGAAGGGCTTCTATATAAAGGAAAGCTATTGAAAAAAGATTCAAAAATGTTTATAGAAAAATTAGAATCTACTGACTCTTTGCTCATCTTTAGATTCATTAGTGCTATTCCTAGATATATAGAAAAATTACTTTTGTAGTTCTATGTATGTTTTTTATCCTGACAAAGAAAATTTACAATGATTTGCTTTCCAGCTTCTGTCGCAAAAGATTCCGGATGAAACTGAACCCCTTCTGTAGGATAAGTTTTATGACGAATCCCCATGATTTCCTGCTGATTTGCATCGATGATTTGTGCTGATATTTCAAAGCATTCTGGAAGAGTTTCCGAAGCAACTGCTAGCGAATGATATCTCATAACACAAAACTCAGAGGGTATTCCTGAAAAAATTCCCTTAGAATCTGTCCGTATCATACTTGTTTTTCCGTGCATTGGTATTGTTGGAACGATACTCCCTCCAAAAGCATAAGCTATGATCTGCATCCCTAAGCATACACCTAAAATCTCGATCTGAGGACTCAATTCTCGGATCAGCTGGGTGCAAACACCTGTATAAGAAGGATCGCAAGGGTTTCCGGGACCTGGCGAAAGGATGATCTTTTCATATTTTTCTGAACATATCTCTGAAAGAGTAATCTCATCGTTTCTCCTTACATCTAATTGAAAACGGTTGCCATGATCCTCTAATATTTCTCCTGTATACTGGTATAAGTTATACGTAAAAGAATCATAATTGTCAATAATCAAGACTTTCATTTTCCTAAAAAAGGTTCTAATGACTTCCTTACAGCAGCTAGTTTCCTCTCGATTTCCTCATATTCTCCTTCAGGGGTAGAATCGTAGACAATACCCCCTGAAGCTCGTGTGAAAGCTGTATTTTCATGAATAAAAAGTGTACGAATCGGTATAGCAAAGGTACAATCTCCATTAAAACCAAAACATCCAACAGCTCCTCCGTAAGGGCCTCTTGGCGAAGATTCTAGTCTTTCAATAATCTTCATAGACTCTATTTTAGGAGCACCAGATAATGTACCAGCCGGAAAAGAGGAAGCCAAACCAGAAAACATATCATGATGCTTAGATATCATACCAGCTACTTCACTTGAAATATGCTGAACATGACTAAACTTTTTTGTATCCATTAAATGTCTTACTCGAACCGTACCAAAACGTGCTACTTTACCAAGATCATTTCTATGAAGATCAACCAACATATTATGCTCTGCAATTTCCTTCGGATCGTTCAAGAGCTTCCGAGCAAGTCTCAAGTCTTCTATACGATCTTTCCCTCGAACAGATGTTCCTGCAAGAGGAAAGCTTTGCATTTCTCCTTGATGAAGATGAAATAAAAGTTCTGGACTGGAACCAATCAAAATTTTCTTTTCAAACTTCACATAAAGCATATGAGGCGATGGATTGATCTCACGAAGACGAAGATAAAAAGAAGTCAGATCTCCCTTCCATTCATAGTTTTCCTGAAGCCCTATTTGACATTGAAACGTATTCCCAAGACGAATTTCTTCAAGAGTCTGTTGGACAGCTTCTTTATGTTCATCCTTAGAGCAAGAACGACCTGTAATTTGAATATTCAGAGAGCCTTCTTTCTTTCTACTTTTTTTGATCCATTCTTCGACTTGCTTCAATCGACTTTCCTCATAATAAAAATAGAAAGATTCACCTGTCATCTTGTCATAGACCAAACCGTCCGTATAGAGGCCAAAAATAAGTTGATCAAATTGAGGATGAGATCGAAGCTTCAAAGTCGGTTCAAAAAAACCTACTGAATCATAGCTTAGATATCCAATCAATCCTCCTGCATAGTTGCGAGTAATAATATTCTGAGGCATCCATTGAGCCAAAACTTCATAAGGATTCACAGAGGGCATCTCATAGCACTCACCTCCGCCAAGGCTCCAAGAAAGAATGCCAGAAGAGCCTCGAAAAACCATCTTAGGAATAAATCCAATCATATCATATCGAGAATTGGGATGATCAGACTGAAGAGATTCAAACAAAAAGCAGGTTTCACACTCCTTTTCAACAGTCAGAAAAAGATTTAAGAAATCAGTTCCTTCTTCCAATTTTTGGGAAAAGGGCCTTCGAGGAAGGGAAAGCGGCGGAAGTTGCTGGGAAACCGACTTAGAGTTCATGATTCATGGGTCACGGGTCAGATGCTGATCTTCTCCTTTTTATTTCTCATGGGAAAACTCACGCCTATATTTTGTCAATCTTTACAGAGAATCTTTCGAAAAACAAATTATGAAAGGCTTGCTTCGCACTCTAAAACAAAAACGACAAGAAGGAACTCAA
>JABABJ010000019.1 GCA_014238275.1 Leptospirales bacterium
CTCTCTCAATGGAATAGTATTATATTCCTATAAGCGGAACAAGCCAGACAGCTCGCAGACAGCTCGACAGTCACACGGAAGGCTGTCACATTTTGCAAGTCTCCCCGTTTTGGCGTCCCTAAGTTGCACCTCAGATGGAGGGTGCAACTTAGGGTTTATAAAAGTCCGCGGTGCCTCGTCTGGAAATTTGAAATAAAAAATTTTTTCAAAAAAATACAAAAAAAATACAAAAAAACTTGACAATCTGGAGATATGAATTACAAGGGTCTGAAAGAGGTTGCTGTGTACGAGAAGTTTCTGTTCATGGTCCAATTTTGAAAAGGAAAGGATTTCGGTGTCCTTTGCTGGATGTTCTACTTTTCCCTCCCGGTTCTGGAGAAGAAAATGCTAGGTATACAGAAGGTAGAGGCAGGAGTCCCATCTAGTTTACTAGGCCTTCGCATTGGAATTTTTTACGGCACAAGTGATTTTTTGCTATTTTAACGAGTAGCCTTGTAGATTGGACGGGGTGAATGGCAACGTTCACCCCGTCCGTCGATCTTTTTTTCCCGTAAGCAAATTAGTCTTTTACTTTTTGAGTAATTGCTAGAAGAACTCAAGAAAAATTCTTCCATTAAAGAGGGGAGCTAAAAAAACTGTTCCTTGAGCCAATCCCAAATCACAGTGCAACTAAAACTTATGGATCATAATCAGCTATTCGCACAGAGCCTGCGAAAAAGAGTGTTATTGATTCTTCTTAGCTTGGTTTTTCTTCAGGGATTCACAGGGATAGACGCTCGCTCTTTATATCTACAGGGTAAATATGCCTTTAGTAAGGGAAAGACGGATGAGGCTTATAAGCTTTTTCAGAAAGCATTGAAAGAGAGTCCAAAAAACGGGAATCCCCTCTTTTACATGGGCTATATAAACGAGAAGCAAGATAAAAAAGAAAGTGCAATGAAACATTATCAAAATGCGATCAAGCTTAGGATGGATAAAGATTTGAAAGAAAAGGCATACTGGAAATTGGTTCTTCACTATAAGAACGTCAGAGATTGGCAAAATCTCCTGAGCTATTCGCAACGTTTTTTGCAGTTTGCAGATTACAAATCCGTTCGATCCCTAGAGGATCTTGCTAAGAGAAACTATAATCCAATTTTTAGTCGTTCTATCAAATTGTTGCAAACAGCTCAGCAGGATCGACGTGAAGGAAATTTACACAAAGCAAAAAAAGGAATCGAGAAGCTTCTTATTGTCAATCCAAGCTACTTTCCAGCCCATTGGGAGGCTGCCATTATTAAAATGAGGCTTCGAGATTTTAGCGATGCCTTGGTTCATCTTCAAATCCTCCTCAAACGCTTTCCGAATCGCTGGGAGTACAATTATAAATCATCTATTTGCTATTATCATACTTCTTCTTACAATAAAGCACTCAAGAGCCTTGAAAAAGCAAAAAAATATTATAATGGGAAAGGAAGCAACTTTTCTTTTCATTATAATCTTCTTCAAGGAAAAATTGCCCTATCACAGCAAGAAGAAGCAAAGTCCTTGCTTTTCTTGAAACGTGCTACTGAAGTACGAGGGACTAGCCCAGCTCAAAAGGCTCAATTGTATGCTTTTTTAGCTCAGGCCTGCTACCTTATCAAGGGTTGTCAAGATTCGGAAAATTACGCCCAAAAATCAAGGACTTATCTCCCTGGAAATCCCTATGCCTCTTTGGTTTTTTCTTTTCTTCATTACAATCGTCAAAATGAAGAGTCTGCCTACCGAGAAGCAGAAAAAATGTACGGTCTACTCAAGAAATCAGGAATCATTCAGGGAAAATATGCAAAAGAGTATAGTCCCTATGCCATAGGCTTATTAATTTTAGCAGAGAAAAAATCATACGAGAAAAATTGGAAGGATGCAGTGCTCATCTTTCGGATGGCTGGTACTAAAAAGCAGATTCTTTCCAAAAACATTTTTTTACGACAAGATAGAGAGCTTCCCTTAAAAGAATTAGTAGAGAAATATGATCTGAATTTTGCACGTTCTTTAATGCACAATCACGAGCCAGATGAAGCTCTTGCTCATTACGCAAAAATCTCCAGTACAGCGGAAATAGACTATGAAAAGGCTCGTTGCTATGCAATGCTTAACAAAGTTGAAGAGACTCAGTCCTTCCTAGAAAAATCGTTCGAACAAGAGCCAGCTTTTGCTAAAGTGGCAGCACAAGATAGTGTATTTCAAAGTCTTAGGAAAAATGATTCTTCCTTTCGTAAATTTCTTCGATGAACACAAAAGAATTTACAAAAAAGAGCAAATATCAGAATTGACACTCTTCAATCACCATCCAAACAGCCTTTATGATCGAAAGCAGCTAAAGAAAATTAGAGGTTTTCTCTCTCATGAGTTGAATCGTTCGATTGATGCTCTTCAGTCCAAAAAGCCTCCTCGAGTATATTATCTTTCATATCTGTTTCGGAATAGAAGAAGCATTCGCCTCTGGGGAAGGCTTGGTGCTGTATGCGAACATGTCTCTAGGATTGATAATACAGTTTATTGTGATTTGAGGGTTGGTTCATTTCGATATGATAATGTTGCAAATGGAGGATTGGAAGATAATTCCACAGAAAGAGAATCTGTAGATTATATTTCCATGCCTTTGGAAGTAGATCAGAATGCTTATCGATTTGCTTTATGGCGCCTTACAGATTCCTGCTACCGTGAATCCGTAGAGCAGTACTATAGCAGAAAATCAGAAGAGCTTCATTATCTTAGAGAGTATCCTAGACTTCCTTCCAAGGTGAAACCAGAAAAGTATCAAAAGACAAGATTAGAGGATATGGAAGAAATCGATCTGGATTATTGGTCATACTTAATCCGAAAGGCGGGGCTCATCCTACAAAAATATCATGGAATCAAGAATTCATGGCTTGAGTTTTGTGCCCGACAAAAGCAACAGATTTTTTTAAATTCAGAAGGAAGTGATATATGGAGCCAGTCTACTGTTTATGAGCTTCGATGCTCTCTATGGTATCTAAAACCGAGAGGAGAAGGAATCTCGCAAGAAATTAGTTTGATTACAGGAAAGACTTCAGATTTGCCTTCGGAAAAAGATTTTATTCGTATGGTTCAAGAGAGAATTAAACTTCTTTTGGATATTCAATCTTCATCTAAAATGAATTCTTATTCGGGTCCTGTGCTTCTCGATCCAGAGCCAAGTGGAGTTTTTTTTCATGAGGTTGTTGGTCATCGTTTGGAAGGTTCACGTCTTCTTTCACGAGAAGAGGGAGCGACGTTTTTGGACCTAAGAGGAAAGCAAGTAGCTCCAGAATATATAGATATGATTGACGATCCTTTGCAAAAATCCTTTCAAGGAAAGGCTATGATTGGTCATTTTGCTCATGATGATGAAGGAAATCACTCTAAAAGAACCATTTTGATTGAAAATGGGAAGTTGAAAAATTTTCTGAGCACATCAGCTCCTCTTCCATATCAAAACACTCTGAATGGGCATGCTCGTAATCAATCTCACGAACGTCCAATTTCTCGTATGGGAAATTTATTTGTGATTAACAGAAAACCACTTTCTAATGAAGAGCTTCGTTCTCTTTTTCTGCAAGAAATTCGCAATCAAAAAAAACATTTTGGAATACACATAAAAGAGGTCTTAGGAGGGGAAACAAAAACAGATACTTATGACTTCCAAGCCTTTAAGGGAAAGATCCTTCATGCTGTCAAGGTCTTTCCAAACGGAAAAGAAGAGCTTGTGAGAGGAATTGATTTTATAGGAACACCTCTTTCTGCACTTGGTTCTGTGAAAGGAATGGGCTCAGTAATGAAAATGTATAACAGTTTTTGTGGAGCAGAATCTGGAATTATTCCTGTTTCTACAATTGCACCCTCTGTCTTTCTGAAAAATTTAGAGCTCCAAAGTACAGAAAGGAGCAGGTTTACTCAGTTTGTATTGCCTCTTCCCTATTAGTATTCCGTTTCTATTCAAACAAATTAAACAAAAAAATTTCTTGATGGTCATCGATTGCTTCGGATAGTGACAAAATGAAGGTCTTAAGAACCCCTGATGAATGTTTTCAGGGTATTACCGACTATCCATTCACTCCTCATTACAGTCAGGTAGGTCCCATACGATTTCACTATTTAGATGAGGGGCCTCGTAACGGTCAGGTAATTCTCCTACTACATGGTGAACCATCTTGGTCTTATCTATATCGAAAAATGATACCTATCCTGACCTCAGCAAAGCTGAGGGTGATAGCTCCTGATCTTCCTGGATTTGGACGATCGGATAAACCGTCTATGAAAGAAGATTATAGCTTTCAGAATCATAACGACTGGATGCTTAGTTTTCTCAAAAATCTTGGACTGTCAAATATGACTCTTTTAGGACAAGACTGGGGTGGTGCTATAGGTCTTCGAATTGCCTCGCAAGAGCCCGATATTTTTGATAGAATAATTGCTTCTAACACCTTCCTTCCTCGAGGTGTCGATGAGACTCCGTCGAGGGAATGGCTTGCTTGGAGGCATCAATCTCAAAGAATGAAGGTTTTTTTACCATCTAGGGTAATCACAATGGGATGTGTCAAAAATCCTTCCCAAGAGGTCTTGGAGGCATACAATGCTCCCTATCCTGATGACAGCTATACCGCTGGAGCTCGCGTCTTCCCTCTTCTTGTCCCCATTCAAGAAAACGATCCAGCCTCTCCAGCCTGCCGTAAGGCTTGGGAATCTCTCAGACAATGGAAAAAGCCATTCCTATGTGCCTTTAGTGACTCTGATCCTATCACTCGAGGACTACAAATCCTCTTTCGACGTACCATCCCAGGAAGCAAGGGACAGCCCCATACGACCATCAAGAATGCAGGCCATTTTCTACAAGAAGACAATGGAGAAGAATTAGCTCTTGTAGCAAAGAATTTTATTCTTTAGTTAGTAGCCGCTAGAGGTTCTTTCATGAGAGGCTCTCTCATTGGTTGTTTTGAGGCTGGGAGCCAAATCGATTGAGATAATTTCTGACATTTTTGCTTTTTTTTATTGCTTGCTCCATACGCCCAAACTGCTGACGAAGATTTTTACGCTTTCTTTCGATGATCTCTTCACGTCTATGGATTTGATCTTTAGAAGAACGAATTTTTTCTTTGAGAAGTTCGATACGAATACTAATTAATCCTCCAGAAGCTTGATTGTAGGGTTTCAACTTTTCGCTCATCTGATAGGCTACTCCATGATCTATAGCACGATCTTTGTTGGTATCAGAGCTAAAGAGGTTTTTTAAGGCTATTGGCTTTTGAACTGCTGCATCCTTGAACTTTGTTTCATCCATTACTAAAAGTCCTTCTCGGATATTTTTCCAGTTCGATCCTATCTTACCTGTTGAAATCCCAATATCAGGAAGAACATGAAACCCTTTT
The DNA here is from genome assembly GCA_014238275.1 of Leptospirales bacterium. Lineage (GTDB taxonomy): Bacteria > Spirochaetota > Leptospiria > Leptospirales > Leptonemataceae > JABABJ01. The sequence continues at coordinate 5,391 of JABABJ010000019.1, forward strand.
TGTTCGTCGATAACGGGATAAGCAGAAGACACGACTTCATTCATTTGAGCCGTAAGCTGCCTTACAGTTAAATCCGCTGAAAAAATACCTCGTTGGTTCCTTGAGCTTTGGCTTCTCCCTCCAGCAACAGAAAGCTCGGTTTCATTGGAAGTTTTCATCCCCTTTCTTAATGATCGAAGAAGCAGATTATAAGATTCTATCCATTCCTTGACTTTGGCTAATATTTTATCCTCATCGACCTTTATCTCTATCTGAACATCTTCTTTTGTAACCTTGTTAAGATTCAAAGATGCCCCTGTGATCACATCTTCCAATCCCTCGTTTTTGGTTCGTCTCATCGGTATCCCATTTACCGTTAATACGGCGTCCTTTGCTCCTTGAATTTCATGAGAAGGAGCAATACTCTGGGGAAGAATTACAGATGGACTCAATATCTCTATTCCTCCATCTGTTTGAAAACTAAGCCCTTCGATTTGAGAGTCTGGGGGAAGATCTTTGAGAGGAAGAATCACGTCTTTTGCTTGTCCTTCCAAAAGTTCTTTATCGAAGCTAAGACTTTTTTCTTTCCCTCCCGAACGATAAATGAGATTTAGCTTAGTCCGTATGAGAGGAAGAGAAGAAGACTCTCCCTCTTCTCCCAATGAAATCTCACGAGTACGCGAGATATTTTTACCTGTCAAACGTACAGGACCGACCTCAATAGATATTTCAGGACCATAACGAACGCTTTGCTTTCTGACGGGACCCTTTCGGACATTTTCACGCCTAGATTTCGAGGCGACCTCTTTCCCGATCAATTTTACTTGAAGATTGCCATTAGAGAGTGACTGAATCTTTTCACTCGTAGGGAGAAGCATCTTTACACTTCCTCTACGAAGAGCAAGGGATTTCCCTTCTCTTTGAATCTTATAGCTTAATCCCTTTTCTCCTGTGCTCCCCTGAAGGTTTTCCGCAAGGAAAGGAAGTTCTTTTTTTATATTTTTCTTACTTAGAAGCCCTACCTTTTTGAGCAGTCCTTGAGGATCATGAAATCTCAGCTTTCCTGCCGAGCCATTCGTCTTGGATTCTATTTCGAGTATTTGAGAGCCTTGGCCTGAGTTAGTTAGATTTGCCTGAAGTAGAACACTAGCCTTTGCTTCCAAAAAATCTCTGAATTGAGAGAGACTTCCCCCCTGAAAACTCAACTTGAGACGTTTCTCTCCTGACTGAATATCAAAGCTCCCTGAAGGAAGCTTGTTCTCAGATGGGAAAGGGGTTGTATGAATTTTATGGCGTTCTGCGAGCTGTTTGACTCGTATTTTCTGAGTGATAGCTTCAGCGTTGTTTATGGCTGTGCCACTCACAGCGTCCGGACGAGAGGAGACAATCAGTCTTTTTGTAAAAGGGCCTGCTATAGAATGAAGATCTGTGCTTTTGGATGCAAGATCTTCTGTCATTTTGCGGAGACTTTCCCACGCCTTGATTTTTCGATTTCGACCGACATTTTCGCCCTCTATACGGCGTATAGGAGTTCTTTCCAACTCCATGAGTTTGTTTATGGTATCCTGAGTATTGATACCTGAACCTAAGTCTATCAGAGAAGGTGGTGCTGGCATAATAAAGCCCGTCTAAAGGCAAAGATAGGAAAAGATCAGAGTAAATCCATTACCCTATCTCCTACCATCGTCGGAATTTCCTTAGAAAAGGCAAGCAATTTCAAGAAAAATATTTGTAAAAACAGGTTTTCCTGTTTTGCACCCTTCCCTTGCCAAGTTTACTTCCGACGTATCATGAGTATTGTTGTATCATCTGATAATGGATGATTCGCTCTAAATTTATTGACATCTTTTTCAATGAGTTGATGTATAGTAGAAAGGTTTTTAGCCCTGTTGGAATTAACTGCCTTTAAGATTCTTTCTTCTCCAAAGAAATCCCCCTGTTGATTTTGTGCTTCACTGTAACCATCTGAAAATGCTAGAAGAAGGTCATTAGGTTCCATTACAAATGATCCTTGACGCGGAGAAGCGTTTGGATCAATCCCAAGAACCTGTCCTGTTCGTTCAAGATTTTCACAGCTCCCATTTTCCCGTAATAAAAAGGGAGGAGGATGACCTGCAAGAACGTATTGAACCTCCTTTGTATCTGGATAAATTCTAGTAAAAAAACCACTGATGAATCTCCCTGGAAGAAGATTGTCACAAAGGAAAGTATTGAGCTCTTTTATGGTTTGTTCCAAGGGTTTAGATGGGCTGGAAAGGAGCTTATAAGCAGTGTGCAGCTCTGTCACAATAATGGACGCAGAAAGTCCTTTACCAGATATATCTGCAATCACTGTGTCGATACATTGTCTATCATGCTCTAAATAACTATAATAGTCCCCTCCGACCTCCCTAGCGGGTAGAGAATGGGCATAAAACTGGATATAAGAAGAATGAGGTGATTTGGAAAGAAAAATATTTTTCTGAATTTCTACGCAAAGCTTCATTTCATCTTCCATTTCCTTCTGCTCAAGCATCAACTCGTGAATTCTAGCATTGTTGATAGCGAGTGCGGCTTGATTGGCAAATCCTTCCAATAACTCCAAATCCTTCTTCCCAAAAAGACGACCATCACGATGATTCATGATCTGAGTAGTCCCAATGATCTTATTGTTTACAAACAAAGGAGCACAAAGATAAGAAACCGTTCGGTATCCTGTAACTTGATCGATTTTATTGTAAAATTGATCATCTTTTCGGACATCTTCTACACAAATGGATTTTCCTGTTTTGGCAACCATTCCTGAAATACCTATTCCTACAGGGACTTTTAATTTCTTTAACTTATCAAATGCAGGGTCTGTCGATTCCCTGAAAATAAGCTCATCCTTTTTTTCGCTTAGAAGGGCAAGGGACGCAATTTCAGCATTCAGCAGTTCTTTTGCCGCTCGGAGGGATTCAGTCAGAACTGTCTTAAGATCCAAAGAGCTGTTTACAGAACTAAAAGAGCTTACGAGTGTTTTCAATCTGCCGTTTTCTTGTCTAACTGCTTCAAGTCTTTGTTTTGATCTCATCCTAGTCAATGACGAGATTTTTTTGGGAAATAGTATTGTCATAGTCTTCAATCTTTAGACCCTACAATAAATATTTTGAGACTGAACATCTATCTTTTCACCTGTTTCTAAAATATAAGACGTGAGATAACCACCATAAACACATCCTGAATCAAGTCCAAAGGTGTTTTTTCTTAAATTGAGCCCCTTACTTGCCCAATGACCGTAAAATACAGGCTTTTTACCATGGTAAAAAAGATACCATGGAGGATTTGTTGGATCATTTAAATTGTCTCCTTTTTCATCCCATGTACGTATATTGAGAAGTATCTTGCGAGGGGTATCAGAGGGAGCCTTGCCGGGCTGAAGCCCTGCGTGCACTGCTATAAAATTCTCTGTTTCGATCCACAAAGGAAGGCTAGAAATCCAATGATGAAGATCCTTTGATAATTTTTTTCTCAGATATTTGTACATTTCCTGATCTGAATTATGAAGATAGTGATTCTCATGATTTCCTAAAATACACTCATAATTTCTTTCCGCAACAAACTGTACCGTTTCTGCGGATTGAGGCCCTCGATTGATCAAGTCTCCTAGAAAAATGAGACGATCTTTTCGTGTCGGTCTAATTCGTTCTAAAAGACAGAGAAGCTCAACCAAACAGCCGTGTACATCCCCTATGAAAATTGTCCTTGATGCTAGTATCGTTCTTTTACTGTAAAATTTATTCAATTTTTAATCTACTTTTTGCGATCTTTCTTGTATTTTCATCCTTCTCTCAATCAGGAAAAATTTCATGTTATCTCAAAAAGCCTACCCGTGTCGTCAAGCATAAGCTATTAATTTCGATATAACTCACGGTATTTTCTATAGCTATGTTTCTATAATTATGCTACGGGGGATGTCGATGGCGGAGATGGGAATGACAAGTTGGCAGGCTTCGGGAGCAGAAAAGGGGCATCGATATCTTACAAAATTTTCCGCCTCTTCCCAAAAAAATGATAAAAATACTTGACGACAAATACCCCTTGGGCATATTTGTGCTCTATGCCTTGTTTTTGGCATGATGGAGGAAAAATGAAAAACGCTAAAATATTACGATGGGATGAGCTAGTGCTATTCTATAAGATACCTAATGGGATATTCAAGGGGCTTTTGGCTACTCTTGCAATGGTAATTCTGCTTGCCTTTAGTGCATGTGGTGAACCACCTGCAGATTCACCACCCACACCAGATAAAGACAAGGACGGTACCGCCGATAATATTGATAATTGCCCGGACGTTCCGAATCCAGACCAGAAAAATTCAGATGGTGCAGAAGACGGTGGAGATGCTTGTGATGACAACGATGACAATGATTCTGAACCTGATATTACTGATGTAGACGATGATGGCGATGGACTAATAGAGATTGGCGATAACAGAATAGAGAATGCCTCAGGTGTGGATATGCTCGATAATATCCGTAATGACCCTGCAGGAAACTCTTACAATGATGGAACTGGAGAGAACATGGCTGGCTGTCCATCAGACTCAGAGGGTTGCATTGGTTATGAGCTGGAGGATGACATCAATCTGAAGGACATAGATTGGGTCCCAATCCCTAGCTTTAGTGCTACCTTAGAAGGGAATGGCTATGAGATTCAGAATCTCACGATCGAAAGTAATGCTAATGATCTTGGCTTTTTTGCCACCTTAAGCAGTACTGCCACTGTCCGAGATCTCCACCTCGTAGGGGGAAGTATTACCAACATTTCGACGACTAATAGTGTTAAAAGTATAGGCTCCTTAGCGGGCCAGATCACTTCAGCAAGAATTGAAGGTGTATCCTCTAGCCTTGGAGTCACTGGTGCTAATGATGGCAATGAGTATATAGGAGGTCTTGTGGGAGCTGCTTACAGCACTTCTACCATTATTAACAGCTATACTACGGGAGAAGTCAATGGCGGAGATGATGACGACCTAGTCGGCGGGCTTGTGGGACGGAATACTAACGCAGGCATCATTGAGAACAGTTATGCTGTGGGGAATGTCGATAGCGAGGCTGGGGATTTTGAGTATGTCGGAGGGCTTGTGGGGCTGAATGAAGATGGAAGCACCATCAGGAACAGTTATGCTACTGGGAATGTCAATGGCGGAACTGGGAATAATGACGGAGTCGGAGGGCTTGTGGGATATACTACAAATTCAAATGGGATTGAGCCTAATGAAATTGTCAACAGCTATGCTACGGGGAATGTCGATGGCGGAAGTGGAAATAATAAGGAGATCGGCGGTCTTCTTGGATGACCATCTACCGCTAACAGCAATCCCGATCCAATTACTACCATTACAAACAGCTACTATAACGGCGATAACAGCGATACAAGAATCATAAACGGAACCCGCAGTATGCTTGGTACTAGCAGGACAGAGGCACAGCTACAGAATGCTTCTAACTACAATAACTGGTCGACCGATGACTGGAATTTTGGTAACGAGAATCAGTTCCCATCGATTCGTTCAACAGAAGGAGACCGTCCGCTTCTCTGTGGACAGAAAGCTCCTCAAGTCCCAACTCCACCCGATCCAGATAGATGCCCTTCGGAATAAAGTTTTGACGGGGTCGAAGTCAGGCACGTCCCGCAAATCCGATCGCTCCCAACGACGCGACATAATACAGCGGGGTGGTGCATAGGGCGGGCACCGCCACCCCGTCAAAGTTTTGACAGGGTCGAAGTCGGGCACATCCCGCAAATCCGATCGCTCCCAACGACGCGACATAATACAGCGGGGTGGTGCATAGGGCGGGCACCGCCACCCCGTCAAAGTTTTGACAGGGTCGAAGTCGGGCAC
>JABABJ010000030.1 GCA_014238275.1 Leptospirales bacterium
AAAGGAATTTGAAGGTAAGAAAGTAGTCTTGGAAGGAAGACTACTTTATCGTCATGAGCAAACGATGTTGGAAGTAGTTCCAAACTCTATCCAAAGGAGCAAAGAGCCCTACACTTCTCTATTACAGAAGACAGGAGTGAAAACTCTTACTCTCCAAGGAGAAATCATTGACAGTAAGTGTTGGACAGGAGCTATGAGGCCAGGGAGAGGGAAGATTCATCGTGCCTGTGCTGTTATGTGTATCCGAGGAGGGATCCCTCCTATTTTTGTCTCTTATATCGGGAAAGATAAGAAAGAAGCAAAGAGCTTTCTCTTGGTTTCTTCTGAGGGGAGGGCGGTAAATCAGGAGGTCATTCCCTTCGTTGCAAAACCTATGCAAATTACGGGAACTGTAATCAAGGAAGGAGGGAGCTTGATTCTACGGGCAGATCCAAAAGACTATGTGCTATTAGACCTTATCTCAAAATGATGCTGAGGAAATCAGGGTCTTCTGCTCTCTCGTCCTCTAGTGCCTCTAAGAGGAACGTAATTTGAGGAGAGAGGAAACTCAAGGCGAGCTACTGTAGTCCTTGCTTTCACATAAACCCTGAAGTTTGCAGGATCAAAGCCAGCCTCTTGTATAAGTTTAACCACCATTGTAAGACCAATTCCTTTTTCTTCTGTTTCATCGCCATAATGTACGTAAAAATCCATCAGTGCTTCATCTGATTTCGGTATTTCCATGGCTGTCTTCAGCCTATCACGAATAGAAGACTCTTCAGCTGCACTTGCCGCCCTATTATTCTCTACGAATACAAGAAGCCGTTTGTGATCCAAGGAGACCTCCAGTCGAACCTGAAGCTGAAGCATCTTGAGCTCCTCTCCATACTCATCCAGATTAAAAGAAGAAAAGTTTAGACGAAACTCCTTCAAACCATTCTCATAAGATTCTTGGTTCTCGAAAGAATATCCGTTTCTATCAAAAAATACTCGCTTGAGGTTAGCCTTGACCGCATTATTGATTAGCTCATGCAAAACCAACTCCAATACATCAGCTAAACCTTCTTTTTTGGTTTGCTCCTCTACTTCTTTTAAGGCAGGCTTAATCCTTTCCTTATCTGCACTAGATAAGATCGATATGATGAAATTTTTATCCATGCTGTCTTTTGCTTCTCAAAGCGAATTGATGTCAGTAGGGATTTCAGCTCTAAAAAAGTCAAGTTTTTTTCTTTATTACTTACTTTTTTTACAAGAGTTTGCAGATACTTTGGTTTTTGAGATTTTATCTTTTTTTGTGTAAAATCACATTGACATCTTGGCTTTATCCAGTGGATTTAGATTTGAATTAGCAAACTCTGTCTTTTGCATTGTCATACAGTGAATCCCTCCCCCTTCTAAAATCATTTTATCAGCTGGTATCTCGTATATTTCCTTATCAGGAAAGCAATTTTGAAGGATACGGAGGGCTTTTTCATCGGTTTTTTCTCGAAAGACAGGGACAAGAAGCATTTGATTGGCAATGAAAAAATTAGCATAGCTTCGAGGAAGAAGTCTATCTTCGTATGAGTGGTATAAAGGTGGAGGAAGTGGAATCGTTTCTATTTCTAAGGGTTGACCATGCTGATCTCGAAATTTTTCGAGTTGAGTAAGGTTTCTTCTGAGGCTCTCATCAGCAGGTTCGTTTTCTTTTTCGCATACAGACGTAAGAATCTTTCTTCTACCAATAAAGCGACTTATCAAATCCACATGCCCATCCGTATCATCGTCGGGAAGTCCTTCTTCCAGCCAAATGACCTCTTGTATACCAAAATATCGATAGAACAGCTTTTCATAATCCTTGCAAGTCTTAGCTATATTTCTCTTGAGAAGGCATGACCGAGTCGTCAGAAGAAGAAAGCCGTCAGTATCTACTGCTCCTCCTTCTAAAACAATCTCTTCTGTTATAGCCTCATGGTGAAGAAAATCTAAAATTTTTCTTCCTGCCAAATCATCCCTTTCCCAAGGGGTATATTTCTTACCCCAGCCGTCAAAGTGAAATAGGATAGCCTTCGATTCATCCGTCCAAATCGGACCATAATCCCGAATCCATACATCATCCGTGCAAATAGGTAAAAAACGTATCTTCCCTTCTTGAATCTCATGCTTTACGAGAATATCGAGAATTTTTTTGTCTCCAAGCGACGAGGGGGAGGAGAGGGGCAAAGGGGAGGGGCAAAGGGGAGGGGATAGAGAAGGGTCATTCAGTATCCATACCTCTCCTTTATTCTGGCTGAGAAGGGCTACAATACGAGCCCAAAGACTTTCTATTTCAGGGAAGTGTCCATACCAGAGATCGGGGCGATGAGGCCATGCGATTAGAACAGAGCTTTGGGCATTCCACTCTGGATAGAGCTTGTACATGCTCAATTGGAAGAAGATCCTCTCAAAAGCTTCAGGGCTGATTGATGTATCGTATCATTTCCTGTGGCAAGAACGGAGCCATTACTAGCGAGGGAAAGTGGATTCCCTTCCCAATCCGTGATTTTCCCTCCAGCTCCCTCAATCACAGGAATCAATGCTAAAAAATCATAAGGAGAAAGACCCTCTTCTGCTACAAGATCAGCATAACCCCCTGCAAGTTGAGTGTAACAAAAACAGTCTCCCCCATAGAGAAAAAACTTGCAAGAGGATTGAAGTCGTGCGAGCTTTTTCTTACCCTCCTCAGAAAACAAATCAGGAGAAGTGCAAAGTCCAACAGTATCTGAAATTCTATCGCGAGCTCGAACTTTTGCACGAAGAATCCCACGCCCACGAAATGGGTCATGACACAAGCTCTCTTCTCCTCTCAATGCCCACCACCTTTGCCCCAAGGCTGGAAGATCAATCACTCCAATGAGAGGTTTTTGCTGATAGAGAAGAGCAATCAATGTCCCAAAAAGAGGGTTTCCGCTAATCAATGACTTTGTCCCATCAATAGGATCAATCACCCATAAGAACTCATCATCCTTATCCTCTCTTCCAAACTCTTCTCCCAATATGGAATGAGATGGGAAATAGAGACGGATCTTATCGCGTAAAAAAAGCTCAGTTTCACGATCTGCAAGAGTAACAGGGGAAAGATCTTTTTTTTCTTCTATAATAAGGGGGCTACGGAAATATCTTTGTAATATTTGTCCTGAGCCATCTGCTAGCTCTAACGCAAAAGAAAGAAGATTCCGAAAAAAGTCCGAACTCATTGTCAGTTGGCAAATGAGCCCTTTTCCCTAGGAAGATATAGAAGATATAGAAGATATAGCGCGAAGGAAAGCTTCTGGGAGACGAGTTGGCCTCTTGGTTTGCGGGCTGATACATCCCATTTTAATGTGAAGCCTTGCAGATAGACTTTGATCTTTTGCAAGGATGATATTTTGGAGCATTTCTATCTTGACTCGAGTGATTTCTTTTATTTGTGATTCTATGATAAGCTCTTCATTATAATAGGCCGGTTTTAGATAATCACAACTGCAGTGAAATGCAATAAGCATTGCATGGTCATTTTCAACCATCTTATTCATGTCATACTGTATATCTCGTAATAAAGCCATCCTTGCCTGTTCTGCAAGCCTCAAATAGGAGGCATGATAGACAAATCCTCCCGCATCCGTATCACCAAAGCAAACATACAAGCTAAAACGATGTATCTTCTCTAAAGTTGTCCTTCTCGCTTGAGCAAGTAGTTGTTTCAAAGCTGTTTGTTTATTTGTTTCCATTTCTGCGTCTTAAATTATGGAGCTAAGTATTTATGTCAACAAAAAAATATCAAATCAAAAAAAAACAGTTGACATAATATCGGATTCTGATTATATGTATAGGTGTGTCTTTCTTTTCTTGGAATATCATCTTTCGGTTTATTCTAAGCATCAGAATGAGATGCAATAACTAAAGCTCATGCAAACTAGGAGAAAGAAATCTAATCCTTCAGTCACTTGGGGAGATGTGCAAGGGGCTCTCTTTGTAAGGCTTCGTCTTCTTCTTGTTTCCTTCTTTTTCTTTTTATTTCTATCTTCCTGTGGCCAGCTCGTCCATCCTGCAGATATTTCGTTATTCTGTGAGTTAAATCCTCAGGACTGTGATACTGATGATGATAGTATATTCGATTGGAAAGATAACTGCTTAAACAACCCAAATCCTGATCAAAGAGATGACGACGGTGATAAAATTGGGAATGCGTGTGATAACTGCCCAAACAAAAGTAATGTTCAACAAACAGATATAAACAATAATAGAATAGGTGACTCTTGTGAGAAGGTTGTTCTTCCTGTTGTTCCTCCTGTTGTTCCTCCTGTTGTTCCTCCTGTTGTTCCTCCTGTTGTTCCTCCTGATAAGGATAATGACGGCATAGCTGATACGAGTGACTTATGTATGACTAGTCAGGATCCTTCCTTTACAAGTAGTTCAAGCAATGATACTGATAGAGATGGTTGTGAAGATGCACGCGAAGATGTAGACAATGACGGGAACGGACTGATCGAGATAACTACAGAAACTATGCTGTATGATATGCGTTATAATCCTAAGGGTACTAGCTATGCTACGAGTTCTGGTGACACAGGAGATAATTCTGGTTGCGGTGGTAAAGAGGGCATCACGGAGTGCAATGGCTATGAGTTAAGCAATGATATAAACTTGGCAGAAGGCTGGGAGGTTATAACAGGCGAGTTTACTGGTACCTTTGACGGGAAAGGCTTTTCGATCAGTGGTCTTAGCATCTCAAGCAGTGAACAGAATGTGGGCTTTTTTGCTCAAGTAAGTGGTACTGTACGCAATGTCCATTTGACAGGAGACACAAGTGTCACTGGCACGATCACAGATGGTCAAGTTACTACTGTCGGTTCACTTGTAGGTTATCTTCATGGAGGTAAGATATTTTCTTCCTCCTCTACCCTATCCGTCAAGGCTACTGGGACTGGTGACGAAAACCGTGTCGGCGGTCTTGTGGGTTATGCTAGTGAAAAGGCTAGTGAAAAGCCTATCATAAGCAACAGTTATGCTACAGGGGATGTCGAGACTGCTGCTGGGGATCTTGACTATGTTGGCGGTCTTGTGGGTTATATTCTTAATACCACCATAGCAAACTGCTATGCTACAGGGAATGTCAATGGGGGTGATGGGGATCGTGACTATGTCGGTGGTCTTCTGGGAGGACTTGCTAGAAGCACCATACGAAACAGCTACGCTACAGGGGATGTCGATGGGGGTGCTGGTAATGATGACCGTATCGGTGGTCTTGTGGGACGATCTGTAACTGGACTCATAATTATAAGTAGCTACCGTAACGAAGAGGCAATGGTGGTAAATGCAACCAATCCCAATACCAATACACTAGGTATTCCCAAGAAAGTGTCAGAGCTACAGGCTCGCACGAACGAGGCACCTACGGAACAGATGCAATGCACAGATACAGGTGGGACATTTACGGCCCCCAATACCTGTACAAATGGGCATTACGAGGGCTGGTCAACTAATGACTGGGATTTTGGTACAAATACTCAATATCCAGTCTTGCGTTCGTATTAAGAAGGATGGAAGCCAAGGAGACTTGCTTTGTGGTCAGCTAGCACCTCGAGCAGGGTGTCTTTAAAAAGTCTTGACTCAATAGAGAAGGAAGATTTGTATGGCAATTATGAGTAGATATGGCACAGGTATTATTTAAGGGAAGCACTATCCAGCTTGAGGGAAGGTTTCCAGAGTCCGGTGAGAAAGCACCTGATTTTCGGCTTGTAGGAGATGATTTGTCAGAACGATCCCTAGAAGACTTCAAAGCACAGAATAAGATATTGATTACAGTCCCAAGCCTTGATACTCCTGTTTGTGCAAAGGAAACAAAGGTCTTTCATGAAAAAGTGCAAGAGATAGAAAACACGGTAGTTCTTGTGATATCTTCTGATCTCCCCTTTGCGATGAAAAGATTTTGTGGAGTGGAAGGAGTCAATAATATCATTCCCCTTTCTCAATTTCGTAGCCCTGATTTTGCTAAATCTTATGGAGTGCATATTGCAGAAGGTCCCCTTCGTGCACTTGCAGCTCGAGCTGTTTTTCTGGTTGATTCTGAAAATACAATCTGCTACACGGAGCTTGTAGATGACATTGGGAAAGAGCCAGATTATGATAGAGCAATTGATGCCACCCGATCACTCAAGAAGTGACTCTTTTCTAAATTAGATGATCCGAGAAATATCTATATATAAATGAAGTTTTTACAAGCAGCCTCTCATTTGCGATCGATTTTGAGAGAGCCGCAAGATTCTATTCAGAATATCTCTCAAGCATCCCCAAGAGCCTTTAAGATGCTCTTTGACTTTCATTTGCCTTGGATGCTTTCATTCCCCTTGTGTAGGCTTTTTTCTTTGCATAACTTGTGGACAAAATCCATCCCGCAATGGAAGCAATTATTCCTTCCCTTCGTTATAACGAGTGTATTTCTTCTTTTTGCCCTTGTCTATGACAGGATTTGCGAGCACTCTAAGCCCCTTCCTCTCGAAGGGGATGTGGACAATCTGAATATTCGAAACGTTGCCCTTTATTTTCATCTTCCCCTTGCAGCATCAGGCACATTTTTTTTATTTCATCCAGGGATTGGCTATCTTGTTTTCTTTTTTGCTTTATGTCTTTCGATGGCATATTCCATTGAGTTTTCTGCTGTAGTGCATGGATTTACCAGAGCTCGTTCGATTGGTTATTGGCTGGGAAGTTTTATCTTTTTTCTCATACCTGTGAGTATCCTTCTTTTGATAGGAAATATCCTTCGTAGCGTTCGTATTTTTCAGTCTTTATAGTCCAATGAGGATCCATTTAACGGGGATAGGAGGAGTTGCTATGGCAAATCTTGCCTTTATGCTGAAGGAAGAGAAGCATACAATTACTGGCTCTGACAAAGGAGTCTATCCTCCCGTCTCGGACAAACTAAAAGAATGGGAGATTCAACCCCTCCCGTTTGATCCTCAAAATCTCAAAAAATCGGACCTGTGCATTATAGGAAATGTCATCTCGCGTAGGAATAGGGAGGTGGAGGCTATCTTGAATCAGCAAATTCCCTATATGAGTATGCCCGAAGCTCTTAGAAAGTTTTTTTTGGAAACTAAGAAAACCATTGTAATAGCTGGGACTCATGGAAAGACAACCACCTCTTTTCTTATCGATCACATTTTCAGCCATTCTGGCAATGATACGGGTTTTTTTGCAGGTGGGACTCGAGTAGATGGGAAAGAGGGATTTCGCCTTGGTTCATCCCCTTATTTTGTGATTGAGGGAGATGAATACGATACCTCCTTTTTTGATAAGAGAGCCAAATTTCTCCACTATAGACCCTATTGCCTCATACTTACCTCTCTCGAATACGATCATGCAGATATTTATCCTGATTTTCCAAGTTATTGTCGATCCTTTGAACAACTTTTGAATCAAGTCCCTTCTGAGGGATGTGTGATTGCTTGTAAGGACGATCCTCATCTTCAAGAGCTATTAAAACAATATACCCTAGCTCCTGTATTTTGGTATGGTTCAGATATGAAGGATGGAAACAGCTATTTTATCCGAAATCGGCAGGGGCTTTCTCTAAATCTACAAGCCCTTCCTTTTAGAGAAGGAAAGTCGAATCAAATGAATGTCTCTCCCTTTCCTTTGATAGGCTCACATAATGCTTCCAATGCAACAGCGTCAACAATAGCAGCTAGCTTTTGTGGTATTACTGATGCTCAAATCGAAACAGCTCTTGCCTCTTTCCCCGGAGTCAAAAAAAGGCAAGAAATATGGCTCAACCAAATGACATCTTCTGGCTCTCAGATCATACTCATGGAAGACTTTGCACATCATCCCTCAGCTGTGGTATCGTCCCTACAAGCCGTCAGGAATGATTTTGTAGGCTTTCAAATACACCTCCTATTTGAACCAAGAAGTGCTACTAGCCATAGAAATATTTTTCAGAGAGAATATGAAGAGGCATTCACCAAAGCAGATCATGCCTATCTTACAGAGGTTTATGATCTTCAAAAAGTAGCCCCTGAGGAACGTCTCAATATACCCAAAATGGTCCAATCTCTCTCTTGCAAAAAAGCAAGCAAAATTTTGTCTTCCTTCTATGCAGAAAATCCACAGAGGCTTCTCGAAGTATTCCAAAAGCAATTCAAGCCCTCTCGCAAAGGGGATATTGTCCTTAGTCTTTCCAACGGTGATTTTGGGGGTATACTTCCCAAACTAAAGGAATACTTGGAAGAGGTATAGGCTTTCCGTTAGAATCCTTGATATATTTGCAAATGTGTGTAAAATAGCGTTTTTATCACCTTTTTCGTGATCGAAAAAACTTTAGCTCTAAGTAAAATATTTTTCTTTTTTGTGTTGACTTTTTAACACTTTTTTTACATCTAATTAAGATACCTTCCAGTTTTTGTTGGAGGGGTAGTATGAAAATAGAGGTATGGAAGTAGGAGTATGAAAATAAAGGATAATATGAATCAGGAGATGAATCAAATAAAAGGATTCACAGAAATGGGTACCATGAAATGGAACAAGTTATGGAACAATGCAAAGAGAGGAGGCTGGGGAGTTGATTGTCTTGGTATACATACACTTTTCTCTATAGCTTTTTCCATAGTAATTTTCTCGGGAGTAGTGTTTTCTATAGAACCTCTCTTGGCACAAGAAGGAAGTGAGACCTCTTCTAATGCGAAAACAAATATTCATGACGAGGTCCAGCAGGATGCAAATTATCTTGACCTTTTTGTCTCTAGGAAAAAATCGCAAAAATATAACCATGCTACCAAACGTCATCTCCGAAGACTATACGTACTTGTCAAAAATTACGGAAGCAAGATCCCAGGATCCGAGGAGGTTTTTGAAGATGTCAAAAGTATTTATAAACAGGCTTTAGCAAGATTTTATAGGAGAGAGTATGCAGCCTCATGGAGTCTTCATAGCCAAAACTTAAAATCAATCCATGGGCTTTATGTAAACTTTGCTGAACAGTATAAGAAGAGGGTGGAGAATATCTTAGCAGATAGCTCTCAAAAAATTGTAGATATGGAGTTGAGTAATATTCTGGAGCCAGGGCAGAAACACACAAGATACATAAAAGAAACCCTTCGAAACACCTTTAAGCTTCATTTGGCTTACAATCGGACTGCCTTGGCTGAATATATGGAAAGGGAGAAGAGACCAGGGGACGCAATTGAGTACTATAGAATGGCAAAGCTATTTGCTATACAGATCATTCGTGACCTTGAGGAAGAACCCGAGCTGATCAAAGAAATAGAGCAAAAGTACAGGTCTGATGTGAGAGATTCGAGAGGATTAATCATCAGGAAAAATTAATACTTTGATTTTCATCCGTCTAAAAGAGTCTTTTAGTTATTCTTTTATCTTTCTGTCTCTTCTGATTTTGGGGACTTCTACTTTTACTGTAGCTTGTAACCGTTCCGTTCCTGTGTATCGAGTGATGATTGATCCTGGTCATGGAGGAACAGGCATCAAAGATAGGAATGGACATACAATCAAAAGCGATAAATGGGATCCTGTCACTCAGAGTTATCTATCGTATTATGGATCAGGGATGGAAGCAGATGGATTCAAGGAATATCAGGTAGTCCTTTCCCTTGCTAAAAAAGTAAAATTTTACATTGATCAAACTCAAACTCCATGGGGTTGGAAAAAGTTTCAGACCCTACTTCGTCAATTTTCGGATCAGAAAAATTTCCCTCAAGTGATTTTCGAGACAGCTATGACAAGAGTCGATAACTGGGAAGATAACTATACTGCTCTGGATCTCCAAGATAAGATGGTAAACAATCGCTATAGGCTTTATGACTTTCCGGATATGAGGGGAAGAATCCTCCCTGGAAGAATCTCATGGATCAACTACTTCTCTCCTTCTCTCTTGGTCTCTCTTCACATGACTCCTGCGGGTACACAGACAGAAGGAGGAATGGCTGCTGTCCTTGTCCCTGGGTTTGAAACATACGATATGATTCGTGCAATTCATTTAGGAAAGGAAGACATAGAAAAATGGGAAAACTCTCCATGGAATGGAAAAATCCTAGAAACAGAAACAGGCTGGAGTCAGTTTGAATTGATGCGAGGTGACACATGGTGCTATTTCCATGGCTATCGAAGCGACAAGGAGGGTGAAGGACCCAATTATGAAGCTGCACGAGGTATACGCTATAATCTTGTTCGATGGCGTTATTCAGAAGATGGATGGAGTAAAAACTATGATACAGATAAGCCTGGTCCCTACTCCCTTCGCTATGAGTCATTTCAACCTACGGGAAGGTTTTGGGATAGAGAGCGAGGTCAGGCTGAACAATGGAGGAGAGAAGGGGGAGCATTAGGATATGGAGGTGATAACCATTATGCCGCTGATGAGCTGATGAGGTTTGTCCAATATGGATTCCGTCAACTTCCAACTCCTACACCTTCCTCAAACAAAATTGGGAAGATACTACCTCCTTTTGTAAGCTCTTATAGCCTTCCTAATTATATAAACGCAGTGACTGCTTTTCTGGAGATTGGCCACTTGAACCGAGAGCTCGATAGAAATCTTGTGATCCAAAAACAAAAGCTTGTTGCTCAATCTATCGCTGTTGGGATCTATTCACTTTATATGGGAATTAAGCTCAAACCTCTCCCCGAAATTAAGGAAATACTTTCTATCTCCGAGGATCAAATCTCCGAAGATCAAATCTCCGAGGATCAAATCTCCGAGGATCAAAACCAATCGAATACTCTTGAATCTGAAGATACATCGCAAGAAGACTATCTTCCTCGAACTCAACGTTTGAATTTTGACAAATATCGAAGCCTTCCCGAAGGTGATTATTTCAAACTTTCTCGTAAATAAAGAATGACTTCTTCCTTGAAACCCTATCGAAAAAATGTAGGAATTATTGTATTCAATCGATCTGGAGAGGTTCTAGCAGGGGAAAGAGTAGACTCTCCTGGCAGTTTCCAGTTTCCTCAGGGAGGTATCGATTCGAACGAAAGCCCTTTAGAAGCGGCAAGGCGCGAGCTTCAAGAAGAAACAGGCCTACTTACTATCGAAGCACCAATTTTTGAAAGGAAAGAGTGGCTAAGTTATTTATTTCCTAGCGAAATGCCAAAGCTACGCTCTTATTGCGGTCAAACGCAAAAGTGGTTCTATTTCTTCTGGGAGGGAGACCCTTCCAAGTTGAAATTAGACACTCATCAAGACCCAGAATTTCGCCGTGTTTTTTGGTATGAATTAGGGAATATGATCCAAAACTGTGTTCCTTTCAAAAAGACAGTATACCAAACACTTGCCAAAGAAGGGAAAACAATTATTCAGGATCATTTGAAAACACTTGCAAATCCTTAGTCCTAAGTCCTAATATCTTATATGTCAGTTCTCATTCAAAATGGAAGGATTATCACAGCGGTAGATGACTACCATGCTGATATTTTTATTGAAAATGAAACCATTCGTATCATAGGCACCGAGCTCAGTATAGATGCGGATATTAGGATTGATGCAACAAATCGATATATATTCCCTGGAGGAATAGACCCACATACACATCTGGATATGCCCTTCGGAGGTACTCACTCTTCCGATGATTTTGAGACAGGAACAGCTGCTGCTGCTCATGGAGGGACTACGACCATCATAGATTTTGCTATCCAAAACAAGGGAAGCTCCACTCTGGATGGGCTAGATATCTGGCATCAAAAGGCAGCAGGGAATTCATTCATAGACTATGGGTTTCATATGATAGTAACAGATATGCAAAAAGACCGTCTCTTTGAACTCAAGAGGCTTGCAGAAGAAGGAGTCACTTCCTATAAAATGTTTATGGCTTATCCAGGGGTTTTTTATTCAGATGATGCTTCACTCTTCCGAACGATGCGAAAGGCTGGTGAGAATGGAACGGTTGTTTGTATACATGCAGAAAACGGAATAGTCATTGATGAAATTATTCAAAGTGCTCTCCTAGAAAAGGACAAAAGGGGACCCAAATGGCACGCTTATACCAGACCAACTCGAATGGAAGCAGAAGGAGTCAGCCGAGCTGTTGCTATTGCTGAGGTTGCTGAGTCTCCAGTCTATATTGTCCACCTCTCATGTAGTGATGCTCTTGATGAAGTAAAGAGGGCACGAAATAGAGGAATCCCTGTCTATGCCGAAACTTGCCCTCATTATCTCTTTTTGGATCAAAGCAAATATGAAAGCCCTGGTTTCGAGGGAGCAAAATGGGTAATGACACCTCCTCTTCGTGAAAAATGGAATCAAGATAAGCTCTGGACTGGGCTTCAATTTGGTGACTTACAGGCAGTTGCCACGGATCACTGCCCTTTCTGTATGAAAGAACAAAAGGAACTTGGGAAAGATGATTTTAGCAAGATTCCTAATGGAGCTCCTGGCATAGAAAATCGAATGAGTCTGATCTTCAATGGAGGAGTGATTCAAAAGCGTATATCCCTGAACAAGTTTGTCGAATTGACCTCTACCTTTGCAGCGAAAATGTTTGGTTTATTCCCACAAAAAGGCACTATTGCTGTAGGAAGCGATGCTGATCTTGTAATTTTTGACCCCAACCGAAAAGAAACCATTAGTGTCAATCATCCACTTACCCACCATATGAACGTAGACTATAGTGCGTGGGAAGGATTTGAAGTTCAAGGGCTTTCTGAAACGGTTCTTTCACGAGGGAAAATCATCATAGATCATCACCAAATGAAAGGACGAAAGGGACATGGGCAATATATCAAAAGAGGACTCTACACAGGTATCCCTTGATCACTATGCCTTTTATCAACTCTAAATTGGACCCTCCCTGCAATTTAGGTTTCACAAAATAATTTTAATATAATATTGACAGTTTTATATGAAAATTATTATCTGGCTTTGATTTTATGGTAGTCAGGGTAGTGGTGTGAGTCTGATGATTCCTTTGCGTATTCTTGGGAAGCATTGGCTCAAGATTATGCTTCCGTTGAGTGCTTTTGGTTTATTCTACTGGATATGGATCGTTCCTCCAATGTATCAGGGTTATAAGCCAGACCAACCGATAGCATTTAGCCACAAGGTTCATGCAGGGGAATTTGGAATAGATTGTCAGTTTTGCCATGCAACTGCAGAGCGATCTTCTCATGCTTCGATTCCAGACACGGCGACATGTATGAAATGCCATCAAGAAGCAGCATCCGATAGCAGAGATATTCAGTACATTCGAGCATCCTATAAAAAGGGAATACCTCTTCGTTGGAAGAAGGTCTATGATCTTCCCGATCATGTTAAATTTAGTCACAAACCTCATGTGAGCAAGGGTATTGAATGTGCTGCCTGTCATGGTCCTGTTCATACGATGGATAAGGTCGAGGTTCATACAACTTTTAACATGGGATGGTGTGTAAACTGCCACAGGGAAAACTATGAATCAACACAGTCTCATCCCCCTGGGAACAATGCAACAATTCGACTTACGGAGTGTAGTACTTGTCACTATTAAAAGT
>JABABJ010000162.1 GCA_014238275.1 Leptospirales bacterium
ATCTTTAGGATGAAACTCTTCTTGAGGTGCAGATGGCTCCTCTTCTTGTGGAGATGGGTCATTTACCTGACTGACTGCTAGTTGTGCTTCTAGCAAATCCTTAGGTGCATCTTTAGTTGCAATATCTTTAGGATGAAACTCTTCTTCTGTAGCAGATGGCTCCTCTTCTTGAGGTGCAGATGAGCTATTTTGCGATACTTCCAGACTGTCCAGACTATGGGAAGTGAAAGGACGATGATCTTCTTCCATGGATGGATCTACAGAATGAATGATAGAGTTCTCAGGATCCTTGATTCCAGTATCCAAGGATATGAAGTGCCGTTTACGGGTTTTTTGGGCAAAGTCTGTTCTTGGGGCTGTTGGAAGGCTATTTTGGAAATGAAAGCGATGTCCATCAGGATCAAAATAGCCTTCAAAAATATGATCGTGAGATTTTTGCTGATTGGAATCGGAGTTTGCTGGAAGAGCTTCTTCTTTTTTCTGAGGAGAGTCACTTTGCTTGGGAGGAAAAGAGTTACCTTTGAAATCAGAAAGAACAGACTGAAGCCTCCGAGTATGCTCTAGGATACGATTGGAAGCAGCTGACTTCCATAAGTTTTCTTTTGTTTTTTCTTCGGGATTTTCTTTGGGATTTTCTTCAGGATTTTGTGTATTGGAGTTTTTTACTAGGGATGGCTCTTCCACTCGGTCAATCCATGGGCGTTGAGAGCTTTTTTCCTTACGAATCAATGGTGGCTTTGCCGATGGATAAGAGTAATCAGTAAACCTAGAAGTAAAAAGTTCTGAATAGCCATGACTTAATCCCTGAAAAAATTGCTTGAGCTTATCCAAGAATACAAAGACAGGGATACGAATTGCCATTACAATTCCAGAAAGAAGAATCCCAAAAGAAAGAATCAATGTACCATAGTGCCCAAAAAAAAGCTTCATCAGAATACTAAAACGTGAGCCAAGCAAGCCTCCTACAGACTGAGATGGGCTACTTTGTTCTGCAAACAGAATAGCTCCTGCTATGGAGCTTCCTATCATCATAATAAATACTGCCGTAAATCGAGCGATTGGATCGGAAAATCCGCCTCGATAAATCGTAAGGACACCAAGAAAAAGAAGATACGGACCGAGCAAAAAAGCAGAGCTCCCAAAGAGGAAAAAAAGAATCGCAGAGGTATAATGGCCAACATGACCAATCAAATTGTATTCTGGAAGGAGTTCCTGTCCTTCTGCAAACCTACTGCTGAAAGAAAGCTCAGCCAGAAAGATTAGAAGTCCAATAATCACGAGAAAGGCACCAAAGAGCTCACTGAAACCCGACTTTTTCAACAAAGGAGGGCTCGGAGTGGGGGGACTCAATGCAGGAGGAGGATTTATATCTTGCAATGTATTGCTCATTTCTCTTTTAGCTATAGCTACTTTTACCTTATTATCGACTGCCTCTCAAAGTACAAGTTTTTTCTTTTTTAGAATCGTTAAATAATTGTAAATACTTACAAAAAGAGAATACTCTTTCCTTGCACTGTTCCTCTTGAGAAGGAAGAGAAGGATCAAAAAGAGTGGCTTAAGGTGAAAGCGAGGAAGCTATGAAACTGTGATTTGCCGTATTGAAATATAATGATTGTATTTTTTTGCCAGACCAGCGTCAATGCAGGTCCTCCCGCATAGTGATATGCTGTAATTTCATCTGGTCTAAAATATGTCGCCAATGTATCAGAAACACGACCAGCATCATAAAAAAGGACAAACTGAAAATCCATTCCTCCAAGCCAGCGAGTTTTTACATAGGTATATCGAAACTCAAAGTTCCCAAGGGTAATGAATCGATCAATAAACTGGTTAGAAGGATAACCCCTTAAGCCTTTAGCTCCACCCAAACCGTTGATTTCTTCTGTAATATTACGGATCTTACCCGCCTCAAAGAAAGGAGCATTCTGAACGGTCTGACGTGCTAGAAGACGATAAGCAAAGACCAACTCCATTTTGTATTTATTGAAAAAGCTGGGGAAAATATCAAAGTATTGACGGTAGGTAAAGGTGAAATTATGAAAGTCATACGGGCTTCCTGTAGCTACCCCTGAATATTCATAGTGAATATCAGCGAAAAGACCCTTGTTAGGGTTGCTCTCTCGCTCTTGAGGGCGAGAATCATAGGCTATAGCTAAGCGATAGAGGTTGACAAAAGAAGGACGATTCTCTTGGATAGTGTCGTAGCCCAATGGTTGATCGATATCGACGAAGGTACGACTATTTGCAATTCGCTCCTTTCGCTCTGTTTTCCCGAAGTAGGAACGAATCGTATAATGCTGCAATAGGAAGCCTGCGTATAGCTTAACGTTTCCAAGCCATCGATATTTTTTGCCAGGCAACCATCCCTCTATTGATGCGTCTAAGTAGGGTCTAGCATATTCGTAGTTATAGTAGCGATTCTGGATCTGTTCAATCTCCTCCTCAGCAAAGGCAGCTAGGTCTGATTCTCGATCGAGAATGTTAATACCTGTTCGAACCCTTCCCCTAGGAATAGCCCTGATCCTCCTAATGTCTTGGTAATTGCCAAAGCCGTAGTAATCAGCTAATAGCTCACGAGAATATCCAACTCGCGTACGAAACCTAACCCCATTCTTCAATAGAAAGTCAGCTTTAGCTGCATGATCCTGAAATCCAGCTGTAGAAAGCTGAAATTGCCCCCATACCTGATAGCGATAGGGGTTATAATTTGCACGGTAATCCGTCAAGATGAGTCTGACACCGTACGTGAAACCAAGGTCATCGGAATAGGAAATCAGAGGTATTCCTGTAATTCCAATCCCTTCACTGCTTTTCTTTTTCGCAGGAGGAGTCTGAGGAGAAGCAGACTGCTTCTGTGTTTTATCCTTTTGATTGCCTTCTTCTTTAGCCTTACGCTTCGCTTCTTTCGCCTCTTTTTTAGCCTTACGCTTCGCCTCTTTCGCCTCTTTTTCAGCCTTACGCTTCGCCTCTTTGGCATCTTTGGCATCTTTTTTGGCTTTTTGCTTTTCTTGCTCTATCTTTTTTGGATCTGGCTTCTGTTGAGCAAATACTCTCTCCGAGAGGGAGGCGAAAATGGCAAGAGAGAGAAGAATAGAAAGGGTTTTATAGTGTATCAAGTGATGCTTGTTAGTTTTCGAATCATAGCTTGTTTTACCTTCTTTCCATATGAACAGAATACCGTACAGCAGATTGATCGTTGAGCCGAGTCAGGCTTATATTTATCCCACCCTCCAGATGTTCATACCTCTGCTCTAGCCTAAACTCTCGAATCACAATCTCATACGGACTATTATCATTCGTGGGGTCATCCGTAGGCGGAAGTTCGATCCCTTCCGATTTTGCCTTTATGGTAACAATGAAATCCAATATTTGGATTGGGATAGATGGGTAGGCTTCATTCTCGATAATCTCTCTTGAATATGCACCAAATTCATAAACATAAGTCTTGAACAATGGAGACAATGGAGGAATTCCAGGATAAGAAAGATTCAGAGTCAAGTTAGCCCTCCTGTTTTCCATTATATTTAGTATGATATCAGGATCTTGGGAAGGATTCGCTCTTCTTCCAGCCCTGAGAGGAGCATCGATCAGAGAAAATGGGCATTGCCCAGTGTTTCCTCCACAAGAATCCACCGTAGCACTTCCTATCCACTCAACTCCTAGCAAGCTTGCATCATCAACCTGTGAAAGAAGTAACACCTCAGCATTGATACACCCTGACAGCGTAAGAAGCATTGACGTAAAAACAAAAGCAAGCAATCTTCTGGTAACAAATACCATAGAATTAGCTTGAGCATAGAAGAAGCGAAAAAAGCCCCTGAAAAATCCCATAAAAAAGCCTTTAGAAAACATTCTCAAAATAACACCCTTATGACAAGTGTTTGGAATACAGTTATATTTGGCAAGCTTTTTATGAAAATTTTTAGAAATTTTTTCTATTTCATAAAACCTCAGTCATGCCCTCCGTGGCATGACTGAGGAGACGCAAAAATAGGGGAACCCTATTTTTGCTTACATTTGCGGAGCTTCCCTTCCCAGAGAGGGAGGACCGCGC
>JABABJ010000018.1 GCA_014238275.1 Leptospirales bacterium
TACAGATGCACTACCTAAGATTGTAGATCTATCTGGTGTCCCAGGAGATAAGCTGGGTGATGCCTGCGACCCTGATGATGACAATGACCTTCAACTTGATAATAACGACAACTGCTCGCGTGTCCCCAATCCTGATCAAAAAAATACGGATAGTGAACAACCTATTAAAGATCTGCTTGCTGCTTTGAATACGAATTTGGGTCTAAGTCTGAATGAAGACGGGGATGCTATGGGCGATGCTTGTGATACAGACGATGACAATGATGGTGTGCCTGATAATAATCTCCGTGCACCAATAGAGACCCAAGGAGGTTATATGTTCCAAGCTGATACCAGTCCAGACAACTGTCCGCTTCTCCCCAATCCTCCTCAAACCGATATACTTCCATTTGGACCACCCGATGGTAATAGCATAGGTGATGCTTGCGAAGATGACGATAGGGATGGTATCGTAAATAGCCTTGATGTAGATGATGACGGAGATGGCTTGATCGAGATTGAAGATGAGACTATGCTCTATAATATGCGCTGGAATCTCGCGGGTACTAGCTATGATGACGAAGAACTAGACTCGGGTTTTGGCAACGATGCTGGAAGTACGTATGGCTGTGGAGGTATGCCAGGAATCACTGCATGCAGTGGCTATGAGCTTGCTAATGACATTGATCTGTCTGGAACGCCCTGGATTCCAATCCCTGGTGATTTTAGTGCTACTTTCGATGGGAATAGAACAACTTTCGATGATACGAATGGAATCAGAAACGAAGGGTTTGAGATTACAGGTCTTGAGATAGCTAGTACTGCTAACAATGTTGGCTTTTTTGAATCAATTGGTAGTGGCGGGAAAGTCCGGAATCTCGCGATTCAAATTCAGAGCTTCTCTGTAACTAATACTAGTACATCCAACAAAATCGGTGGTTTGACGGGGGAGCTTAAATCTGGTGGGTTGATTAGCAGTAGCTCTGTCACAGGAATTATGAACAGCTCTGGTTCTTCTTATAATGGCAATTTCGGTGGACTTGTCGGGAGCAATAGTGGAGGAATCTACAATAGCTATACTGTGGTGACTATAAACGCTCCTGGAGTTCATTACAGCAATGATAGCTTTATCGGCGGGCTTGTCGGAATAAATAAGAGCGGTGGGATTATTGAGCGTAACTATGCTGAGTTCACGAGCACGACCTCAAGCCCAGACGGAGATCCTACTGGTGTTGGCGGACTTGTTGGTGGAAATTCTAATGGAGGGAAGATCAGGTATAACTATGCTAAGGCAGATATAACATGGGTCACTGCCTTTAGGACCACCATAGGTGGGGTTGTCGGAGACGATAGGGTGGTAAATACGAGCAGTAGATCGGGGCATGCAAACAGTGGTAATTATTATGATATTAATAGTGCTACATCTCTACCCGTAATGGGAGTAGATAACAACGGTGGTAATAGCGGTACTAATCGAGTAATAGACCTTAAGTCACTTTCACCCCCTGCAAGTTGGAATACCAACAACGACTGGGATTTTGGTGTTAATACTGAATACCCTGCACTTCGAACATATACTGGAGACAGCACACAGGGTGATCTTATCTGTAATCAGCCAGCTCCTCGAGCTCAATGTCCTCCATAAAGTCCAATAGGATCTTTGAATAAAAAGCTTGACAGGAGCAAGTAGGAATTTCAGCGTCTTCAACTATGGGAGCAACTCAGAAGCGGAAAAAACAGGGACAGCAAGATATTTCTCAAAAAGATATTCTTTATTATACCTATTCTTCTTCAACCCGACCCAGCTTTTTGACTCGATGCGTTTTTTCTGGCTTTCATTACGTTCTTAGATGGATCTTTGTTCGTACAGATGGAAGGCTTTTGATTCGCTCCTTTTGCACCTGTGCATTCCTTGGAGCAGCTTGTATTGTTCTGATTGGGATCACTCCTGCAGACTGTGTTAGAGTTTTTTCTGCTCGAGATTATGAGCGTCCTTCTGAAATTTATGCCGTTGGGATGGATGGAAAACCATTACTCATCACGGAATTTTATCGCCAAGCTCGAAGAATCATTTCCCTAGAGAAAAAAGAAACAGTCCCCCAGAAAGAAGAAACTCAAATAGACGACCCTTTAGACGCTCGAGTGATTCGAACTCTCCTTAGCACAGAAGACTCTCGTTTTTTTTCTCATTTTGGAATTGACCTAGCAGGAATTTTCCGAGCCATCTGGATTAATCTAAGATCAGGGAAGGTAAGAGAAGGAGCCTCAACAATTACACAGCAAGTAGCACGACTTAGATTTCTCAATCGAGAGCGTCATATTGTTCGCAAAATAAAAGAGGCTTTTTTGGCTGTTTTATTAGAAATACGATATGCAAAGCGAAAGATTATAGAAGATTATCTGAACATGCTTCCTTTGGGGCATGGAACGAATGGTATTGAGACAGCCTCCCGTTTCTATTTTGGTAAACACTATCAAGAGTTAAGCTGGGGAGAGTCTGCAATTCTAGCCTCTTTGACTACAAGACCCAGCTATTTTAGTCCTATTCGCCATCCGATCCGTTCGGTAGAAAAGGTTCGAGTCACCCTGCAAAGGCTAGTAGAAAACGGCCAGTTGAGTGCCATAGAAGCTGTCCAAGAATGGGAGAGTCTTAGAACTGAATTTTATGCGACTCTCAATCGGTCACCAAATGACTCTGCCTTTCAACAGCGTCTCAATATGCACCCCTATGTGACAGCTTATGTTAGAAACCAGCTTCCTTCTGAGTTCCGTAATAATCGCATCCTATATGAGGGGGGGCTTCGTATCTATACAACCATTCAACATAAACATCAAGTAGCTGCCGAAAAATCCTTCATACCTCATCTCAAGGACTTAACTCAAATTTACCGTAAAAAGCCCTTTGATCGCTACGGGATCTTTGAATCTGATTTTGAAGATATACAGGAACTGACCAGTCATTTGTTTGAGTTTCCAGATTTTCGCATCAAGATGACCCGCCAGCAACGGAACTTCCAGCACTCCTTTTATCAGGAGATGCTTCCGTCCCTTCCCCTTCTGAACTTTTCGATAGGCAATTCCAGTCTCTCCAATGCCTTAAATTATTATTACGTTCAGAGCGATAAATCAGCTATGATGCGGCAAAAACCCGTTGAGGGGGCACTTGTCAGCATGGAGCCAAACACAGGATCCATTACTGCAGTCATTGGGGGGTCTGGATTTACATCCCGTAACCAACAGCTTCGTTTCCATCGCATCCGAAGGCAGACAGGCAGCTCATTTAAGCCAATTGTAATCGCATCAGCCCTAGAACATACCAGTAAAAATCCAGAGGAAAAGCAACCAATTACAGCAGCCAGTATTTTTGAAGATACCCCCCTCCATTTCCTAAATCATGACTTAACTGAATATTCTCCCTCCAATTATTCTCATGATTATGAGGGAATGATTTCTCTAAGGGATGCTCTGGTGCGTTCTAAAAATTCTGTTGCCATACAAGTCTATCAACAAGTGGGCTCTGCAAAAATTAATGCAATAGCTGAAAAAATTCTTCATTTTGGCAATATCCATGGAGAACGAGGAGGAAGCCTTCCTCGTGATAGCACCGTTGCCTTGGGAAGTTACGGGCTTTCTCCCCTGCAAATGGCATCGGCTTACAGTGTGTTTGCTTCTGGTGGATTGGATGTACATCCTCATATTATTACTCATATTACTGACAGCCATGGGAATATTCTTTATGATAAAAGAACTTTCCTTCAAAAAAGGGAAAAAAAACGTATATTAAATGTAAATAATGCAGAGATTGTAGTATCTCTCTTAGAGGATGTGGTAATGAAAGGGACGGGAAAGGCGGCACGCCTTGTTGGTCGTAGGACGGCTGGAAAGACGGGAACTACGAACCGAAGCACCGATGCTTGGTTTGCTGGATTTACACCGCAGCTTGTTACAGTTGTCTATATTGGCTATGACACTCCTTCTTCACTTGGCTTTGGGGGAACAGGAGGAAATCTTGCGGCCCCTGTATGGGGACGTTATATGTATCAGGCTCTCAAGAGAACTCAAGCCAAGGCTTATCCCTTTAAAGAATCCTCTCTAAAGAGGATCGAAATCTGTAAAGAGACAGGAATGCTTCCCACTCCTTCCTGTCACAGTAAGATCACTGAGATCTTTTCTACTGGAACAGAACCCAAACAAGCAGTGGAAAGCCCCTTGTCTCAGCCGAAATATGACTCTGTTGAGCCCGTTCAGAAGCCAGAAAGTGTCTTCGATGATGAAGAAATATTATTTTAGCCTTATTGATTCCATAGCCTTGCTGTAACCTACAACCTACAATAGCCTACCAAGCCACTATATAAACCTAGGAATCGCTCGCTTTTTGAGAGATTACGCGTGAAATAGACAATTTTTTCTGCAAAACTCCGAGAAAACTTTCGTCAAAATCTATATGAAAGCTCCGAAAATCCTCAATGCTTTTTTGAGAGGCTTAATCCTATGAATGTACAAATGAAGGTAAAAGGAAAGCATACCATCGTATCTTTAGATGGTTCTTTAGATATTTACAATGTTGGCAAGCTAAAAAAACAGCTCTTTTCTATTATACCATCCAATCCTTCTGACTCGATTGTTCTGGATTTAAGTAAATTGGCATATACGGATTCTTCTGGCATCGCTTTGATGGCTCATTTGAGACGACAAATCCTTTTGCGAGAAGGAAACTTTTGTATTCTGAAGGCTGGAGAGGATATTCTCAATGTTATGAAACTAGCTTCTCTCGATAAAATTTTTATTTTTATTGACTCTGTAGAGGAGTTATAAATATGTAGTCCACTGATTGTGGAATTACCTGTAAAAATTTCTCATGTACCTATCCTTTCTTCTATCTTTGTGAAGATCGTTCAATTCGATCCATCTAATCCAGATGCAAGTAGTTCAGATTTGGAAATGCTTGCATCCCCAGATAAAGGGATTTCTGCCTCTCTTATGAAAGTAGCGAATTCCAGCTTTTATGGGCGTTCGGGTTCTGTGGAAACTCTTCGAGATGCAATTATCCTGCTTGGATTTAAGACCGTTCGAAACTTTGTGATACTTCTCAATACAAAGCAGCTGGCTGCAAATGTAAAAAATTCCCTTTCTAAGAAGTATTTACATGAATTCCCTCTACTTACGGCTCTTCTTGCGATGGATTTATCTAAGCCATTGGGAATCAAGGGGAAAGATAACATTTTCTTAGCAAGTCTTTTCCATTCTATTGGGATGGTTATTTTATCTCTCAATTTTTCTAAGGAATATGAAAATATTCTTCAAGGAAACGAATCTCTTCTGACGATGGAGAAAAAAATATTTCAAGCTGATCATCGTATCTTTAGCCGCTATATCCTCGAAAAATGGAATATGCCAAATGAATTGATCGAGGTAGCAGATGGCTATCTTTTGGATAATGCTGGGTTGATGCAGAAAAATGAATTGGTCCGTGTCGTTGGTATTGCTTCCTGTATGGTCCGTCGCTTTCTAAAAATTGGTAACCTTCCAGACGATGATAAATATCTGGAGATAGCATTGAAGCTTCATGGGAAGGATCTTTCTTTCTTGAATATTATAGAAGATGGAACAATAGAGCTATTAAAATCCCATCCAATATACGAAAATGGTATGTTGATATAGCCCAATACTAATGGCTCAAATCTTCGTATGGAACTTGCTGTTTCTTCCCCTTCTTTCAGTCAAAATGCACTTTTAGTAGAGGAGTTGAAAAAAAGCTTCCCCAATGCAAGCATTAATTCAGACGGAAACTCTCTTATAGGAGAGAAATTAGTCCAATTTCTCCAAGGAGCCGATGCCGCTCTAATTGGAAGAGAACCTATCACTGCTGAGATCATTCAGCTACTTCCTAGGCTTCGGTTTATTGCCAAGTATGGGGTTGGCTTGGATAACATAGATCAAGAAAGCCTAAATCTACATCAAATTGAAATTTCCGTACAAGATGGCTTGAATAAAGGATCTGTTGCGGAGCTAATCCTTTGCTTTATGATTAACCTTACTAGAAATGTTTCTTTCAGTTCTACCCAAGTCAAAAAAGGTATCTGGAAGCGTCCCAAAGGACTAGAATTGAGTGGCAAAAAAGTAGGAGTCATTGGATGCGGCAATATTGGCAGAGAACTGATTCGCCTACTAGAGCCATTTCGTTGCCCTGTGTTAGTCGTTGATATGCTAGATAAAGAACAATTTGTTCAGGAAGAGCGTTCCAAAGGAAGATCTATCTTGCAAACGGATCTGAAAACTCTTCTGGAAAGCTCTGATTTCATTAGTCTGAATGTCTCTCTGAATCCACATTCTCAAGGTATGATCGATGAAAAAGCCCTCAGTCGGATGAAAAAAACAGCCTATTTAATCAATACAAGCAGAGGAAAAGTAATAGATCAAGAAGCTCTCAAAAAGTGCCTGCAAAAAAATCAAATTGCTGGGGCTGCATTAGATGTCCTTTGGGAAGAACCCCCTAATGATCCAGAGCTTTTAATGCTTCCTAATATCATGATTACTCCTCATATAGGAGGAAATTCCCTAGAAGCCATTCTGAGGATGGGAAGATATTCCATTCAAACCCTACGTGAGTATAGGAAGAGACTCACGCGAGGAAAGTGACATAATCCTTCTTGAATCTCCTCTTAGCAGAGTCTCTTCTTAGCAAATCTCTTCTTAGCGGAGTCTCTTCTTAGCAAATCATCCTTTCACAAGGTTCCTTTCACAAGGTTCCTTTCGTTTGCGATGTCTGTGGAGAGAAAGGATCGTTAGGATGCTACCAGAAGTAATCAGAATATCAGAAATGAATGAGGTATCTGTAGAAAATCCAAGTGAAAGGAAGCTTCCAAGGAGGAAAAAGAGAGCAAAAATAGACAGGCTACAGCTAAAGAGACAGCGGCATTTTGTTTCCCTAAGCCTTGCCACACAAAGGTACATTGCAACAGGAAGCATACTTAAAGCGGTCAACCATGCTAAAATATGACTTCCATGCGTCTCAGAAAAGAAAGCAACGCCCATAAAAGAAAAAAAGCCGGTAGTAAGAGGAAGCATAAAGCAGTGAACCATACATAGGCATGTAGCAGGGAAACTGAACCAATGGAGGAAAACCTTCATAAGACCCACCATCAAAAACAAGAGGATGGTTTTGTCTAGTTTTTTTTAGGAATTTTCTTATTTGCTAAGAATTTAAAAACGGGGCAGTGTTTGAAACTTTTGTTGAAATATGGGAGAAATTGATGTGTTTTACGATGAAAAGTAGTAAAAACAAGAAATTACTCTTTTTTGAGCATAATAGGAAAAAAAAGAAATGCAAAAAAAATTTATTTTAAATAAAGATCTTTCTCGTCTCTTCTCAAGGAACACCTCTAGTGATTCGAAAATAAAAGAGAAGTTTTGTAAAGGAGTGTTGTTTAGAAAAATAGGAAAGTGCAAGCTGGCTTTTCAGCAAGAATATAAATTGTTGAAGAATTTGTTTTTTTTGCGTTTTTTTATTGTAAAATGAGAACAGTAAAGTGATACTGCCTCATCTTTGTAATTGTGCGGAGACATTGAGTGACTTTAGAGTCAGTTCAAATGATGGATTCGTATAATAACTTGGAGGAATTCTAAAACAATATTTTGAAATAAGAAATGACCCTGTATAACAGTAGTCGGAGGAAGAAAGTATGACACTAGGACAATTTCCAAAAAGCCCAAATAAGGTAGACCCAATTATACCAAGTGCGGTTGCATCTCGCAATTCGCTTGTGTGGGAGGGCCGTGATAAGAAAAAGGAGGCAAAGAAGATCATAGATGAGCTTGCAAACTATGTCTCTGGCTATACGGCAAACCGTCTCCCTGAGGAGATCCTCAAGGATGTGGATATCATGGCAGGTATTGAGGATAAGATATACAATTATGTCAATCAGGCTTATGTGAATATGTTCAATCGTTACTCTGTGACGGTTGAAGATGAGATGGTAAAAAAGGTTAGAGACTTTGTAGATAAAGAAGAAGTTAAAACTCTTGCACGCTATGTTCCTCGAACCATCACAGAGATGCTAGAAAAGATCGGAGGTGATGATAAGTTTCACAGTGGAGAGTTAGAGAAGTCCGTAGTGAATATGTACGGTCACCTTCAAGGACATATCCAGCGAGGAGCCTATGACTTAGAAGTCGAGACCAATGCTATTCTTCGCCAGAAAACGGATGTAGGAGCTTTTGTTCGAGGAGAGAATGCTTATTCTATTGTAAAGTGTGCTTTCAAAGATAATCAACTTCGTCCTAAAACGGTAACAGATATCAAGCTTTCTATCAATATCTTGGACTCTGAGCTTATCAGTCCAATTTTCCATTATCAGGTGACCTTGCAATATCTTCTCAAGCATCAGATAGCGAAACATATTACAGAGCTCATAGACAGAGAAATTGTTAAATTGAAAGAAGAGCTTCTTGATAGTGGTCGTCCTGAGATTGGAAGTAGTGAGGTGATGTTTGAGAAGATCAAGAGTATCGAGAAATTCACAAGCGATGATGTATCAGATCCGAACTCAGTACGATATACGATTCTTGCAAAGAAGTTTATGGATAAAATTGAGGGTCTTCGTGCTGAAATTGATCAAGATGACTTTGATGTGCTTAATATTCGTGAGCAGATTAAAGCAGTGGTGGATGATGAAAACATTCTCAACCGAGGATTCAATACTGCTATCAACACACTAACGTCTATTTTGGATACATCTAAACTTGGGTATCAGTTCTGTGATAACAAAAAGAATGCTCGTGAGGCGATTATCCGTGAATATGAGGATCAAAACGGGGCAAATCTTCCTGATGAGAGATATAGTATACGTCTTGTATATTATGATCAAAATCAAATACGAGACCTCAAGCGTATTTATGACCTTAGAGTTGCTACCTTTATAAGAGAAGTACAGGCCTGCTGGGAAGTAGTGCATGCTCTTTATGAAAAAAGGAAGCGTCGTTTTATGTTCAAACAGATCAAAGACTTTGATGATTTGGCAGGGGTGGTGATGCCTAGAAAATGGACGAAAGAACGTCGAGAACTTCTTCAGGATGACGATGAAATTCAATGGAATACCCTTAAGTTTCGGGATCCTCCAAATACCTTTGTCGAGAAAAACAACCGTACTTATACTACGGAGATCAAAAATACAATAGATAGAGTTTCTTATCTGAAACAGAAGCTTGAAGCTATGTATGGCTACAAGCATCCTTTGGAAAGGGTTGTGGTTGATGAGCGGGTTCAGGTGTTAGAGACAGAGTTTAATATGTTCGAATATCAGATCAATCCTCATCATCTTCAACCAGGGATTCTTCTGGATGTTGATATGTGCACTACGAAAAGGAAGCAGTACATGATGAAATCTATGGCAAACGTTCTGAATGAGTTTATTCATGGTTGCTCAATGGGATTTAGTGATACGGCATTCGCTAACTTTAAGCGTCGTCGTTCTACTCTAAGAGAAGATATTAACCAGACTTTTGCAGATGAAGATATGAGTTCTGATAGCCTTGCATCAGTAGCGTATCAGGGTGTCTCTGATAGCGATGAATCCTCTTCAGTTTCTACAAATTCCTTCGAATCGTCTAGCGAATCGTCTAGCAGTGGTGAGACTAGAGCAGATGCAAGTCAGGGCTCTGCCGATGTGACTCCAAAGTCGTATGAGGACAAACTCAGAGAGATGGGGTTGAAAGAGTTATAAAAATTCTGTGAGTATGTCTTATAGTTTTTTCTTTGCTCATTTCGAATTAGCAAAAAAACCCGCAGACTCTATTTCTGCGGGTTTTTTTGCTTCCATTTGCCGAGTGCTCCAGCACTGTGCCACTAGAATTTATTTTTCGTCAAAGGATTCATGAACACATTAGGCTTTGCAAAGTATGCTTATCTGGGGGACAAGAATAATTTTAACCAGATACTTCGTTATCTAGTGAGTGTCACAAATATTGTAGAAACAGTAAAGAAAGGCACAAATCCTGCAGATGTTTTAAATAAACTGGTTCAAGAAAACGTGATTCATAGCGAGCAACTCCTTCCTATGTTATCACTAATCCTCTTGGGAAAACTTCAACTCCCATTGCACTCTGTCAATCTAAAAGAGGATAGAAATGATTTTACTAGGATCATTAAGACTTGCACAAAATGGAGAAATATAGAGTTGATTTGTGTGTACCAGCATCCCAGTATAGGAGTTGTTTTGATTAATCCCGCAAAGAAAGAGCATTGGGAAGCAATTCAAAATCTGAAAAAAAGTGAACTGATGACTATATATGCTTACTATAAAAGCCATTCCAAAAACATGTCTGAGGGAGCGAAAACAAAAATTGCCACTCAAGCTATAGATATTTTTGTAGCTATGCTAGAAGGAAGAGAGACAAAGCTTAGCTCTGAGTTTGAGTCTTGTGCTGTTACTCCTTTAAGTCCTTCTCAAACTTCTCTCAGGGGGGAGCCTTCCCAAAAAGCCACCAGACGGCCTGTGCCTGTGGCAACGAAACCCTCTCAGCCTGAGACAGGATTGAAACCAACGGGAAAAATAACTTTGACTCCGAAATATTCTATTGTCGTTACAAATGAGCTCTTTCATAATGGAAATGTAGAGGCTTGGAAAAATATTATTGAATCCTACCAGTTGGCTCATCCATCCTCTAAAGTAATTGTTTTTCATGAGGGGGCATTGATTCAAGACCTGAATGCTCTTTTCAAGTGGGGTAAGGTGAAAAATGCAGGTCTGCTTTTTTTTCAAATCAGAGGGGTCAAAGTAAAAAATGTGAGTAAGCTCCAGAAATATCTTTTCGAGGGAGCCTCTCCTCGATTTGAAGCATTTATGAAGCATGATGTAAATAAGGCTCTGGATTTGTTTTGATTGGAAGACCATGGAAATAATGCTTGCAAAGTATCAGCATAGAGGTAGTCTAATGGTGAGATTACAAACAGAAATCTGGGAGGAGTAATCCTTTATAGATGGAGTAAGTCGAACAGAAAGAAGTTGATAATTGCGGCAAATTAATTGTAGAAAATGTTTACAGACTATTTTGTGCAGCAGACTGACAAACTGCAAAAGTCCTATCAAAGGAAAGGAAAGCAGCAGGAGTTGTCTTCTTCTTCTTCTTCTTCTGGGAAAAAGAAAAAGCTAAAAACCTTGGAGGATTTTTATATTTTTTTGCGTGATCATATACCTTCAGAATTATCTCTTGCTACGGGGAAAGTGCGTAATAGAAATCACATCTTACAAAAAAACTGTGATCTTCTGGTTTATCATAAATGGTGTGAGAATTATTTAAAGGTGAGTGGGGGCTGTATCTTAAGTGAGAGCTTGAAAGCTTTTATGAGTATTGAAGGGAGCCTAACGGCTTCTGCTTTACTTTCTCATGTTGATACCACTCGAGCACTCAAGACCTTATACTCAGGAGATCTTCATGAACCTTCAAATCAGCTAATCCCTATGTATTCTATTCTTTTTGGGTATGGTTCTGGAAGATCTTTAGCACATATTAAAAGAAACTTGCTTCAGCTTCTTGAAGACAAAGGAATCCCAATAAATCAGCAGGTAGATATGATTTGTATACTTGGGAAAGGTCTTATTGTCAAGGATTGGAGTAATGCAGATTATCGAGGAATCGAAACGAAAAAAGATACTCTTATGTGGTTTTATATACTTTTGATAGAATATCTGGAACAGGAAAATTCTTTTCAACCTGATCTTAGAGATTATGTCAAAAATACTAAAAAATATGATGAATTTTAATTTAATTTTAAGGAGAAAATATAAATGAAACAAAGAATAACAACAAAATTAATGGGTGAGTTTATGAAAAAGGCAGTTTGGCTTGTGATCTTTTCTTGCTTTTACTGCTCACAAGGGAAGGATTTTGTAATCGTGTTGGATACATCTGCCTCTATGTCTTCTGGGCAGAAAGTCATTCTCAAGGTGAAAAAAAATATCCCGATTCTTATAAACCAATTAAAGGAAAAGGATAGTATTACTCTTGTCAGTTTTGATACCGTTCCTAAGATTCATCCTACACAATGGATTTCCAGTGAACGAAGTATTCAGAAAATTATTCATCAAATACTTTCTATCAATGCAAGAGGTGCTTATACAGATATGCAAAGAATGCTTTCTGTTACATCTAAAACGGTACAGAAACTAAAAGCACAAGGTCGAAGAACCTATGTAGTGATTATGTCAGATGGGCTTGATGATCCCCCCCCATGGAGGAAACGAAATGAGCGAATCCGTCTTCAATGGTTGGGGGGCGGGGATAATCCGTTTAGCGGTTTTCGAACCCCTTATCTCTATTATGTCAGCCTTGGAAAATTAACCGATCAAAATTTGGAGAAAAACCTATCTCAATATGCTAAAAACGTAGGTTTTTATAGAAACTCAAAAACAGCAGGGCTTCAAGAAATAGGAAAAGACATAGAAGAAAAGGAGCAAAGACGGCTCATTTTGTTTATATTGGGGACAATTAGCTTAATTTTATTCATCCTTTTGATTATTCTTCTGGTCTATTGGTTTCTTGCTCACCATAAACTGAATGGTGTCCTTGAATTTTACGATAAGGATATAGATCCTTCTTTCAAAAAGAGTTTTGAGTTGAGTAAATTGAATCGCAATTCGGCTCAATTTGGACGCCGTCCGGGATCAAATATCAAGGTGCAAGGTATGGATCTAAAACACAATCTTAGCTTAAAGGCTTATCGACACAAAAATGTGCTTTATCTTAAACCTCTGAAAAAAGAGCTATCTTTTTATCAGTTTGGTAAAGCAAAGAAGAAAGGTCTAATTTCACCAGGAGAAAGTTTTAGAGCTGGGGGCTTTGTTTTTAATTACCGAAATAATCTGAATGAATAGAGAACAGCAGGAACAGAATTCTCTCTCTCTCACGCCAGCTGATAGAGTCTTTCAAATTGACAGGGATACATTTTTAATCTACACAGGTATTCACAGGAATGATCTACTTCCTTTTGTCCGATCTGGTTGTGGGGTATCTATCCCACTAGGTTTATCTCGTCATATCGGTAATGTCATTTTCTCAGAAGATGCTAATATCAATGTAGGACAAGAGCTGAAATGGCTTGATGCAGGGATTCAGGAGCAACAGCAAAATCTCTGCTATGTCGGAACTAAGACCCAAGTCTCTCAATTTTATAAATATGCTAATTCAAAGTATGCTCAATCTTCAGCGAAAAAAGAGTCTCTTCCTCCAGTCAAGCTCCTTCCTTTTTCTCCTATCGAAATGAATGAGACGGGGAATAAAGTTACTACTCATCTTCTTAGGAAAGGAAATTTTGAAGTAAGGATCGGGAACAAAAAGATTTTCGACTCTCTGGAGATGAGTAAAAGAGGATTCTCCTTAGAACGAGAATATGAGATGATACACTCTTCCCTTTCCCAGTCAGAAAGACAGCTAGAAGATCCAAATCGTCGAAGTTTTCTTTGGTTTGGTCCAGAATATCCTTCTGATGAGGGGCAGCCCATGATCCACTGGAATCTGACAGGTTCTGGTGTATTGATGAATCCATCCTCGGATCACCATTATGCTTTCTTGGAGGAGAGGATAGATCCAGAAGGTGCAGCAGTATTTCTTTCTCATTCTCCTCACTCTTCTGGATTGATGGAGGCAATTCGCCACAAACATATGAAGCAACAGAAAGTTGCTGTTTTTACTGGATTTGAAAACTTCTCTTCAATCTGTCGTAGGCTCTACCCTAACGCGGATTTGAGTTCTTTGAGTGATGGAGCTGCTGTCCCCCTTGTATCTGGTACAGGATTTTTTCATTCTAAGACTCGTTCACATGGGGTCTTCAGCTGGAAGCTCAAGAAAAGCACAAGTCAGATTACACAGATACTTTTTCCATTGGGAGGAAGTCGACCACGTAAAACGTTTAGTCGTCTTCGTGCTCCTCATGATGTAGAAATTCAATTAATCAAAACTAGAAAGGAAATCAATGAAAGCAATTCGCATTTAGCCCTTCAAATTCCTCATGGGATTTCAGAAAGTATTTTTGGTCTTTTTCGTCTTGCTAGGAATCGTTATCCTCTAGTACCTCATAGAGAGTATGTTTTTCATCAGGGTTTGACTCCGCAAGAGCTTGTGTCTAGTATGATGAATTGCTTTCAATACGAAGGAATAGGTCTTCCGTATGAAAAGATTCTTAGGGATTTTTGTTATTTAAATCTTGGACTAAACCTCACGCAAAAATCTCTTACACAGGCCTTTCGTAATCTTCAAGCTATTAAAATTCCAATGAACAATACAGCCGAAAGACATAACATGGGAGCTTATCTTGAGTTCATGAAAACTCTCCCTGCTTATCAAAATGTCTATACTTCCTTACATAAAATGAAAATGAAAATCCTTTCTCTCAAGTTTCATCCGTATCTTTTTTCGTACCGTTCTTGGCTTGGACTCCAAGATGAAAACGTGGAGTTTCATATTTTGATTGTTGGAGGGAAACAGACATTTCTTTTTGCAAAGCCAATACCTCCTGTCCCTGTTTCTCTCAAAATGCCATTTCTACCAGAAGAGCTTCAAAATGATCCTCGTTTATATCCACGCCTTCTTAAGACTTGGTCTCGTAATATTAACAAACTTGGTTTAGATAGTAGGGGTTGGCAAGATCAGCATGAGCTTATGGAGAAATTTTATCAAGAACGCCTTAGGCTTTTGGAAGAGAGAAAAAGACTAACCAGTTTGATTAGTTTGCTGAATCTGGATCTTAGTGCACAACCTACTACGAAGAGGCAAGAAAGTCTACTAGATCAACTTCGCCATCATGTAGTTTCGATATGGAATGGGGAAAAAGGAAGATTTGATATCTTGGATTCGGTAGGTCCTGTGTTCAGACTAATTCCTATTGCCTTTTTAGGACTTGTTCTTCTTTTCGGTGCTTTCAAGGGTATTTCCTATATTGGTTCTAAACTTATGGAACCAGCTTCTCAAAGCTATGCAGAAGCAGGCACCTCTTCTGCTAAAGAAGCTGCCTCTTTGGTGCAACCAGGAAAACTTCAGAGTAGCAAGAAAATTCCTGGTGAAGAAAATATATCTGTTGTTGCTGCTGAAGTTTTACAGTATGCTAATTCTCTTGCGAAAAGTAACGGTTTTAAAACTATCTCCGCCGCTCAGAGTGGGATCAATCTTAAAGATCCAAATATTGTTTTTCCAGGGGATGCTCTCAAGTTACCGGACGGAAGGTTAGCAAAAATTAAAAAAGGAGGGCATATCTGGGAAATATCACAGCTTCACTATCGAAAGGATTTTGCAAGAATGTACATTCTACGCCGTCAA
The DNA here is from genome assembly GCA_014238275.1 of Leptospirales bacterium. GTDB lineage: Bacteria > Spirochaetota > Leptospiria > Leptospirales > Leptonemataceae > JABABJ01. The sequence goes on from JABABJ010000018.1 coordinate 15,289, forward strand.
ATTGATTCGAAGCTCAAAAAACTCAAGAACAAGAAAACTTCTACTAATATAAAAATTCGAGATGAGATTCTCAAAAAAGAAGGTCTCATGAAACGACTTGCTGTAACTCCTAAAATGAAAGATTTTTTGGAAGAGACATCATCTCTCATTAAGATTTCTCTTTCGTAATTTCGCAGAAAGAATATGAAAAATAGGTTTTGGAAGTATCTCCTGCTTTTGCTTATATTCTCAGCTCTCTTTTTCTCTTCAGAATGCGTGTCGATGAAGAGCTTCCAGAGACTTAAGCAGGATCTTGAACAGGAAAAACGTAAACACTTAGCTCTTCAAGAAAATTTGAAAAAGAAAGAGGAATCTCCTCAGGAAACAAACTCTACTCAAAAGAGACCAATATCTTTTTCTGTCAATGAGAGGGCATTCCAACAACAAGCAGAGGCATATAAAAAAGAATACCAAGCTGTTCTTGAACGATTTAAGAAGCTAACAGATGCGGGGAAATTGGATGTTCGTATTTCTGGAGGGCGAATTGTTCTTGTGCTTCCTTCTGATATCTTGTTTCAAAGTGGTTCTGATATTATTTCTCGTGCAGGAATCCGTGCTATCGAAGGAATAACCAAAATCTTGATAGAAGACTCAGATCGCAAGTTTCAAATTGAGGGGCATACAGATAATGTCCCAATACATACCCCTCGGTTTCCCTCTAACTGGGAGCTTGCGGCGGCTCGTTCACTCAATATACTGCATGCGATGGTAGCCTCTGGAATGTCTCCTGATCGACTTAGCTCTGCAAGTTTTGCTGATATTCGGCCGGTTCAAGCTAATGATACGCACGATGGACGCAAGGCAAATCGTCGTATAGAGATAGCTCTTGTTCCTGATTTTTCCGAGCTTCCTCGCCCCTCATCAAAGAGCAAAAAAGAAAAACAAAACTAGAGCCAAGAAGTCCGCCCCCTAGCCTAGTAGCTAGTAGGCAATAACTCACAGATCAGTAATTTTTGAATCTTTCCGCTCATCCAGAAAGCCTGTAAGCGGACTTGATGCTGAGGCATTCTTCCATCCTGATTCTCTATCGGTATTACTTGAGTTATGAACTCTGTCGAGATAGGAAGCTCTTCCTGCTACAACAGATAGTGCAAAGGAAGTAGCAATATTGGAAGGATCTTTAGCTGCAGCAATCGCTGTATTGATTAAGACTGCATCAGCTCCCATTTCCATTGCAAGAGAGGCATGCGATGGAGCTCCTAGGCCAGCATCAACAACTACTGGTATCTTGATTTGTTCAATGATGATCCGAATGCTATCTATGGTTCGCACACCTTGGTTCGTCCCAATGGGAGAGCCAAGCGGCATGACAGTAGAACATCCGATGTCTTGGAGACGAAGAGCCAAAAGAGGGTCAGCATGAATGTAAGGAAGGACGATAAATTCTTCTTTCACGAGAATTTCAGCAGCCTTGAAGGTTTCCACTGGGTCTGGAAGAAGATAGCGTGGTTCGGGGGTAACTTCCAGTTTCACCCAATTCCCTCCTCCAAGCTCCCGTGATAAGCGAGCCAAATGAACAGCATCCTTTGCCGTTCGTGCTCCTGATGTGTTAGGAAGGAGTAGAATCTTTGAACGATCCAAACCAGAAAGACAGTCTTGTTGGTTTAAGGGAAGCTTTGTATCTATACGTCTTAGAGCTACTGTTACAATTTGTGTTCCAGTATTTTCAATCACCGAGCTAAGTGTTTCAGGAGAAGAAAGCTTCCCTGTTCCTATCATAAGGCGATTGGAAAATTTCCGATCGGCAATGCGGAGAGGATTTGGATCAAAGTCTCCAACCCAGCTACAAGCCTTGTGAGCGATGTTTTCTGCTTTGTGGGGGGATGGATGAGTTATTGCAGAGGTCATTTTAGACTTCAGAGTAGATTTTATCCTGTTTTAGTGTCTAGAAAAAATTGTAATTTTTATTCATACTAAATAGAAAAAAATTGTAATTTTACTTGTTTTATAAAGGCAATGGAAAACTTATGTCATATTATTGAATATTTTTCAAGAGAGGTGAAAAAATGAAAAAGAATATTTATCTGCTTATCGCTGGATTTGCGATTGTAGGATTTGCAACATGCTTGTTGGTTAAATGTCCAGGTAAAAAGCAAGCTGAGAAAGGCGATGCTACTGAACAAGAGCAAGAAGTTATAGAAGAAGGGACTCCAGAGGAAGAATCTTCAGAATAAATCTTGTAAAAAAGATTTATTGAAGAAAATTTTCTGAAGGTTTTACCTTCTTTAAGTGTAAGAAACGGTGCCTTTGTTGTAATGGCAAGGGCACCGTTTTTATTTACCAGAGGGTTCTCTGGTAAATAATTTTTTTTATAAAGGGAGTGTAAATTCTAAAAAGTTTCTACTTTTTCCTTCTGTAAAAGAAGGAAGGGTTTGTTTTGTATAGACAGAGTTTGCATAGATTCGTCTATCACTGTAGTCTCTTTGTTTTTGAATCAAAGAAGTCTCTCCAAACTTGGTACTTGAGCTGTTGAATGCAGCTAGGAAAAGAAAAATTCCTGATAAAACAAGGAACGAAATCCCAAGTCCACCGCTGATATTGGAAGCAAGTCGGTACTGTTCTGATTTCTCTAGGGAATTTCTGTCTAATTCTCTTCCTGCTTGAGCACCTAAGATAATCCATCCAGCGTAGAACCCAAAGGCACTAAGATAGCTATACCAACTAAGATCAAGGTAGCTTGTTTTTCCAAATACATATTGTTTCTTGGCATAAAAAGATTCTGTCTCTCCCTTCCTAAGAGAAAGGGATATTTTTTCTTCACGCGAAGGATGAAGATTCACTCCTATAAATGAATCAACATAGCCATCATAAGAGAGTCGTACATGATGAGTCCCTTTAGGTAGATTTTCTTTTTTTAGAGGAGTCTTTCCGATATACTGGGAATTGAAATAAATCGACGAGCCTGAAGGTTTGCTTTCTACGATGAGGACAGAGGTGTTTTTTTCAGGGATACTTTGAATTTGAAGTTTCTTTCTTTTGGAATTGATGATGATATCTTGTTCTAGCCTTTTATAGTTTTCTTGGATTACACGAAGGTTATATTTTCCAGGTATTACTTTTTTTTGCGTAGGAGTTCTTCCTAGATATATATGATCCAGATAGACCATCGCTCCAGAGACCGAGGTTTTTACAGAAAAAAGAACAGAGTTTTTTCCTAGTAAAATTGTTTCTAGCCATTTTACTATCTTATCTAGTTGGTTATAGAAATATTTTCTTTCTAGTTTCAAAGAAATAGATTGAGAAGATGAATTGATAGCGTTATAAAAATGCAATTTGCAAATAAGCCACTTGCTTTTCGGAGTTGCGGAAGAAAAAATTCCGTAAATTAGATAGTCTGAATCAAGTTGAGAAGAAGCTATTGGAAGACCTTGATTTAGTAGTTTTCTTACTTTCGGAAGAGGTAGCTTCTGCATTTGAACATCAAGTCGTAATCTTTTGAATTTTTCTTTCTTTGGAGGGGTGCTCTTTTTGAGGGAGCCAGATGCCTTTGAGGAATGAGTAGCAGAGGAAACACTCATAATCTTGGCGGGGTGTGTAACAGATACATATCCAATGTTTGAAATCTTTTCTGAAAGAACAGTGGGAAGAGAATAAGAGGGATAAGCTGAATAAGGACTTTTACTTTCATTGAGGAATGGAAGGAACGAAGCTTTTCTGTTACTTTCGTAGATATGGATTTTTTCTATAAGAGGAGCAACCTTAGGAGAGGGTTTTTGGGGAAAACTACGAGCCGCAATTTCTTGAGCTAGGAAAATTTGCTGAATAAGAAAAATGATAAAAAAGATACTTGTAAAAAGACGAATAACCCAAGTAGTAAAGAAAATTTTCTGGCAAGTGAAATGACTCATTTTAAAATATGGAAATGGCTTAAAGGCTTGCCTTAAGCTATCTTCTTTTGAGATAAATCAACTGATACAATTTTGCTTACTCCAGCTTCCTGCTGAGTCACTCCGAATACAGAGTCTGCATGAGCCATAGTCAGCTTGTTATGAGTGATAATTAAAAACTGGATAGATGTAGAAAAATCAGCAAGCATCTTCATAAATCGCTTAACATTGTGATCATCCAAAGGTGCGTCAATTTCATCTAAAAAACAGAAAGGAGAGGGACGAATGAGATATAAAGCAAACATTAAGGAGATTGCAGTCATACTTTGCTCTCCTCCTGAAAGAAGTGCAATGCTTGTATGCTTTTTCCCTGGTGGTTGAACCATGATTTCCACACCACTTTTTAGAGGATCGGAAGGTTCTGTTAGACTTAATTCTGCTTTCCCTCCTCCAAACATACTCTGAAAAACTTTCTCTAGCTCTTTTTGCACTTGTACAAAGGTTTCTTCAAACATATCTCTTGATTTTTTTTCTACTTCTTTTAAGACTTGAAGAAGATTTTTGTGCGATTCTTCTACATCATTTTTCTGTTCTTCCAATAAAGAGAGTTTTTCTTCACTTTCTTGTAACTCATCGACAGCAAGAGCGTTAAAACTTCCAAGTTCACGAATCTCTTTTTGGATCGTTCGGAAGCCTTCGCTTTCTTCTTTTTCATTCAACTGGGAATCCTTATATTTTTCTTCTAGATCTTTCCATCTGAATTGAAAATCATTGTAAAGACTTTCTCTCTGTTGCTTTAATTGGACTCGAAGCTCTTCGTCGGCTCGTTCCCGTTTACTGATAGAAGGCAAGATTTCCTCTAAGTCTTCTCTGAAACCTTGAATTTTTAATCCAACTCCTTCCAATTCCTGTTTTTTTCTTTCTATTGCTACACGAAGAGCTTCAATCTGTTCCGACTGCCCACTCTTCTGTCCCTCAATGGAGGAAATTTCCTGATGAGCTCTTTCTTCTTCTTCATTGATTTCTTTCAAACGTTCCTTCAGATCATTTTGCTGTTTTTTATAATAAGAAAGTCGTTGTACTGTATCGTTGATTTGAGCCTTGAGACTTTCACAGTTTTCCGTGAAGGACTCACTTCTTACCTCAAAATCTCGAATCTTCAGGTCTATTTCCATTCGTTCATTCTTTTTTGTGTTTAGTTGGTTTAGATAGTCTTCTCTCCTCTTTTTTAACTGGAGTATTTCTTTTTTGTGAAATGAGATCTTGGTGGAAATTTTTGCCATTTTTTGATCCAGATTTTCTTTTTGGATCAGAAGTCCGCTTCCTTCAAAAAGAAAGGCATGGAACTCCTGTTGAACGGATTCATAGCGTTGAAATTCTTCTTGGAGATATTCTGGGTCCATCGAATGAAGAAGAGAAAGGCTATTTTCTATCTCCTTTTTTTGAATCAAATCTAATACCTCTTTTTTTATTGTTGCTATTTTTTGTAGTTTCTCTCGAATGCTCTTTCGAAGATTTCCTCGGTATTCCTCTCTGCTTTCCAGCTCCTTCTTTTTACGCTCTAACTCTACGATCAAATCATGAGTTACGTTTTTTAGGTCTTGAAAAAGAGACTCATGCTCATTCTCTTCTTTCTGAATAGATACAAGCCCTTTTTCTTCTTGTTCAATGGTATATTGAATTTCTTCTCGAAGTCCGTGAATTTGATTCCCAAGAACCTTATTTTTTTCTTTAAGAAAGGATAGATCTGTTTTCAAGTTTAGCTGGATTTGAGAAGATTGGCTATATTTTTTTTCGAGAGAGGAATGTTTTTTTTGTTCTTCAGAAGCCTGTTGGTGAAACTCTTGTATTCTATTTAAACGTTCTTTCTTTTCTGTTCCTAGATGTTTTTTCTTAGCAGATAGGAGTTTAATTTGAGAAATATCTTGATGAAATCGTTTTTCGAGAGAGTAGGATTGTTCTATTCTATGCTGATTGTCTTTTTCCATTTTGTCTTTTATTGTTTCCATATTCTGTGTTTTTTTAAGAATACCCTCTCTTTCCTCTATAAGCCCTGAAAGTTTTTCATCTGCTGCTTTGGATTTTTCCTGAAGATTCTTTATGCAAAGGAAACGGATTTTGCAGTCATGTGTATCAAGTTTATCCTTGAGTGTAAGATAACGTTTTGTTTTTAAAGCCTGCTTGGCTAAGTGATCTATCTCCTTTTGATGGGTTCTTAGAATATCTTGCAGACGAAGTAAATTCTGCTCGGTTTCCTGAAGTCGTTGCATAGTTTCTTGTCGCTCTGTCTTAAACCGTGAAATACCAGCCGCCTCATCGATGAGTAAACGTTTACTTTCAGGAGTTGAACGAAGAATCTCCGAGATTTTTCCCTGCTCCATAATAGAGTAAGCAGTTTTGCCAATACCTGTATCCATAAATATTTTTTCAACAGCCTTGCGAGTGGTTCTAGTCCCATTAAGATAGTATTCGCTGATACTGGAAAGGTACAGTCGACGTCCTACAGTTACCTCATCCTTATTGGGATCCAAAACCCTTTCCTTATTATCAAAAGTAATTTCAACCTCTGTCATTCCTGCTGACTTTCTTTGTTCCGAACCAATAAAGATTACATCTTCCATTTGCTTTCCTCGAAGCATTTTTGCTGATTTTTCTCCAAGAACCCAACGAAGTGCATCAAGGATATTGGATTTCCCACAACCATTAGGCCCAACGATACAAGTAAACCCATGCTTCAAGTCAATGATTGTTTCATCGGCAAAGGACTTAAAGCCGACAATACGAATTTGCTTAAGTCTCATATTTTTGTTATCTGCTTTGCAAAGGAAAGATGGAAGCAATCTTCATATAAAGAAGCTCTTTATCATTAGTTCATTGGGAATTTGTACTCAGCTAGGAAAAATCATTAGACCTGTCTTCAAAGGCTACTGTCAATCTATTTTTATTGATTTTTCAGGAAAAAAGGAAGATAGCACGTAGCTAAAGTTAATTTATCCCTTCATTTAGCAATACAAAAACATAGGGAAAACTGAAAAAATTATAGAGATACAGCAAAAAATATTTAAGAGATAGTTCTAGCTTGAATCATATTATCGTCTCATTTTAGAGGAGACTGGAAAATGAAGCAAAATACTCAAACCAAAAACATCAAATCAAAGGGATATATAACTATGAGATCTATATTCTATCAAGGATTGAGTATCTTTCTTGTCTGTATCTTTTCTCTCGCTTATTCGAGATGTAGTTTACCAGAGCAGCTAGACAGAGATGGAGATAACATCCTTGATGTAAATGACAACTGCCCAGATACAGCAAACACAGAGCAAAATGATGCAGATGAAGACAGCATGGGAGATGCTTGTGATGATAGCGATGAAGATGGATTCTTTGATGACATTGACACCTGCCGATTACTACCCAATAATCCACAAACCGATATGGATCGTGATGGCATGGGTGATGCTTGTGATGTGGACGATGATGGTAACGGGCTAATTGATATTCGTAATTCCGCGATGCTCTATAACATACGCTATAATCTTACAGGTACTTCCTACTATGATCCTGACACTGCTACTGAAGGCACAGGAGATTCTAGCGGTTGTGGAGGACTAGTAGGAATCAACAAATGCAACGGATACGAACTCCTTCCAGAAGGGGGAAGCACTATTATCGCCCTAGACGCAAATTCAACCTGGACACCAATCTCTGGTAATTTCCTAGCTATTTTCGATGGGAATAATAACACGATTCAAAATCTGAGAATTACTGCTGCTAGTGATAGCGGAGATCTTGGATTTTTCGAATCCATTGGTAGCGGTGGGATTGTCCGGAATCTCACGATTCAAGAGATGACTCTCATGAGTACTTCCTCTGAATCGAACGTAGGTTCTTTGGCTGGAAGCCTATTATCAGAAGGACGTATTGAGAGAGTCCGAATCGTGAATCAAGATCAAACAACCGGTGGATTGGATGTAAATGCAAGTTTGAGTCTAGGGGGACTGGTTGGCCGTTCTGAGGGAACAATTTACGATAGCTCTACTTCGATGAGAGTAGCCAATACAAATACCTCCAAACTCGTCTTTGTAGGCGGACTTGCCGGGGATAATGCGGGATATATCATAGATAGCTATGCTACTGGTGTTACAGGTCGAGGAAACAACAAGGGTGCTACAGGAGGGCTTGTCGGACAGAATGCTGAAACCATCATGAATAGCTATGCTACTGGGCCTATAAACGATGGTTTCAATTATGAAGGAGGGCTCGCAGGAGTGAGTACTGGAACCATCATAAATAGCTATGCTACTGGGTCTATAAATGGTGCTGATTCTACAGGTGGACTTGTCGGGTTAAATAGTGGAGATATCGAAAATACCTATGCTGCGGATGGGACTGTAAGCGGTACTCAATCAGTAGGTGGACTTGTCGGGTTTAATAATGGAACCATCAAAAATAGCTATGCTACAGGTGCTGTAAGTCGTACGAGCGGCACCCAAACTTCAATAGGAGGATTCATCGGGACAAATAATGCTGGAACCACCGTCGAGAATAGCTATTATGAAACTACAAGTCTTGTCCGAGGGAGTAGCAGTGGAGATACGATCGGAACAAACGTTGTAACGGGAATAGTAGTAAATCGAATAGACCTGAAGACAACCACTCCCACAGCTTGGAGTAACAACGACTGGGATTTTGGCGACATTGAAGGTAGTGATGCTGAATTTCCAGCATTGCAATCCTTTATAGAGACAAATGGAGTTCAAGAGAAGGGCTTGATTCTCTGCGGTCAGCCAGAGCCTCGAGCCGATTCAATCAAGGAATGCCCGTGAAACCCTTTTGCCTTTAGGAAACCCGCCGAGAAAACAGGGAATCCCTCTTGCTATCAAATACCGCCCAGGCGGGCACGGATGCCCGCCCCATTTTCGGAGCCATGGAGCTCCGAAAATGTGAGCAAAGACAGGGTTTCCCTGTCTTTGCGTCCCTCAGTTGTGCCACGGACGGCACAACTGAGGTCTTATAAGAGTCACGTTGAGGCGTGA
>JABABJ010000017.1 GCA_014238275.1 Leptospirales bacterium
AAGACGAAAGAGAGCAAGAGTCCTTAGGCATTCATCTTGGCTTAGAGAAGGCTTTGGTTTCTTTCTCTCTTTGCTTTTTTCCTCTTTTTCATCCTCTTGTGTTAAGAAAGGCTGAAGAGAATTCCCTGGGACGGGAAGGAAAAAATTGACTGGTATAGAAGCTACTTGCAAAGAGCGAAGCTCTAGGGCTACGGAGATTCTATCTTCTAAACTTTCTCCCATTCCTACGATGATTCCGCTACAAAGATTGATACCTTCCAAGCGAAGAGTCTCCAAGGTATCAAGTCGATCCTGATATGTATGAGTCTTGCAGATCTCTGGATAGTGAGTTTGAGATGTGTTGAGATTATGGTTGTAGCGGTTGAGCCCTGACTTTCGGAGGAGGGAGGCAGATTTCCTATCCTTCAAAATACCTGCCGATAGACAAATCTCAAGAGAGGGGTAGGAGGAGTGAATTTTCTGGATGAGCCTCGCGAAACGATTGACTGATTTTGGATCTGGTCCCCTCCCTGAACTGACTAGGCAATATCGAAATGCCCCTGATTGAAATGCAAGTTTAGCCTCAGAAAGGATTTCAGTATCGGTTTTATCCGTATAAACTTCTATGCTAGGGGTAGGTGTAGGCTGTTCTAATCTACTATTCCTCTTGTTGCTATCGATTTTATCTTTTTTTTGATCTTTCTTGCTGATCCTTCTCTGAGCACAATAGCGACAGTCTTCTGGGCAATGACCGTTTCGAAGATTATTGATAATATGAATTTGGACTTTTCGTCCAAAAAATTGTTCACGAAGCTTGGATGCTTCCCTAAGGAGGCTAGCTGTATCTATTCCTGCACAAGGATCGAATATTTCTAAAAGCCGTTCCCGTTCTAAGGAAGAAGGATGTAAAGGAAAAATATCTGTTTTCATCTTTTCATATAAGGCTTAGGGAAAAAACTGTCTCTAAGAAATATCTTTCCCAAAAATCCCTAGCTCCAGAAAAAAAAACTTCTCCTATTTTCAAAGCATAAATTTCATGAAACTCCAAATTATACCCTCATTTCTGATATTTTTTATTTTGGTATTTAGCTGGGATATTCATACACAAATTCATGCACAAAGCAGAGATATTCAGAATGAAAATATTCAAAGGCTGGAAAGAGCTGGCGATGTATTTCAGATCATCCTTCCCCTTTTTGCACTTTCTCTTAGTATAATTGATAGAGAAGCATTCCCTAGTTTTCTTAAGAGCTATTCTAGCACATACGCAGCTGTTCTATACGGGAAATATGCTTTGGATAGCGTTCGTACTCCAGACTCCTTGGAAAACCAAGAGACCCTTGGCGAACGTCCCAATGGAGGTCGCCATAATTTTCCTTCTGGTCATACAGCGTCTGCTTTTTCTGGAGCAGCTTTTGTCGGAGCCCGCTATGGATGGCTAAGAGCAGCTCCTCTTTTAGTTCTTGCGATACTAACAGGATATAGCAGGGTTGAGGCTCGAAAACATACTCCTTCAGCCGTATTTGCAGGAGGCATCTATCGCCCTTCTTGCAGCACGAAGCTTTGTCCCTCCACTTCATGGCCTTTCTCGTACTCAATTTGCTTATCCTGAGCTTAGTTTTTCTCTGATTTTTGCACAAGATTTTATCCCTGACTTACTTGGGCAACAAGATCGTTCAAGAACGATACGAGGCTTGGAGAATCACGGTCGCTATCTCCTAGAGCATGCCGCTATCTATCTTACGTGGAGGCTTTAAAAAAAGAAATCCCTCAGAGCTCAAAATGATTCAATGGATAGGAAAGATTTACTATCTTTCCGCAATTTCTTTTAAGAATGACCATGCAGCATCTATATCAAAGAATCTCTCACCATATCCAAGATTGAGTATTGACTTTGGTAAAAGATAATCATGTTTTTCGACAACAGTATCTTCTATTTCATTGGCTAGTTCAGCATTAGTAGGCTTTGGTGTTTTGAGAATATCTTCTACGACTAAATCAAAAGAGTTCATAATATTTTCTGTTTCTCCTTTCTCCGTAGAAAGATCAATCATACCACCAAAGCTGTCTGCATTCAATCCATGTATTCGAAAAAGAATGGTTAAAGTGTTAATAGTACGGTCCCCAAGCCATGGAAGGAGATAAGTTGTCCCTTTGTATTGGATCAGTTTGTTATTGCTAAGATCAAAGGAATGAAAAACATCAATTCCTTCCTTGAGCATTTCTTTTGCATTTTTATCAATATAAGGAGGGATGATCTTCTCTTGATAAATGAGAAACATTTCACGACGAACCCTATCATGGATTGCACAACCTTCTCCACCAAATGCGGGAGGAATTCCATGAGAAGCTTTCTTCAAAGAGATCAGCTTTTTAGATGAATCAATTGTAAGTACCTCCCAAAAACTGCCAGCAAAAATAATAAATTGTTTTGGGACCAGAGGTTTATCAATAGGAAGAGTCCCAAGCTCTTTTCCGTCACATTCCAAACGATATTCTTCAGAGGTTTTGAATGCCGTATAGAACGAGTAGTGCCCTATAATATTTTCGCCCTTATCCCCGATGATGAGAAGTCCATCTCCCGTTTGACTGATGATTCTTTCTTTTCCTAACGCTTTCAGAAAGGAGGAATAAAGCTTCTGATCAATCCTCCAAAAAGGGCCAGATGAACATAGAATATCCCATAAACGATCTGCTCTTATCCCTCCGTATTGTCCAATGAGAGATAGGGTTTGCTGAACTAAAGTAGAAAAATGGTATTGATGGTGGAGGGATGGCTCGTTCCATTTTTGTAATAGAAGGTTGATCATAGCACTACATTGAACTGTTTCCATCCTGAGCTTATCTATGAGATGGCTTCGAGAGTCGATCTCATTTTCAATAATAAAAAGTCTCAACACAGCCGCTTCTTCTCTCCTCCCAGAACGGCCAAGTCTCTGTCTTAAACTAGAAACAGAATAAGGAGCTGTCAGCTGGGCAATGGTATCAATACTTCCTATATCGATTCCAAGCTCTAAAGTCATTGTACATACTGCAGTTGTGGGTAGCTTATCTTGTTGTAGCCTCTCTTCAAGGCTTTCCCGAAACTCTTTAGAAAGATTGCCATGATGAGAGAAAAATTCATTGGGAACACCATTTTGTTCGCAATAATGTCTGAGAGTAGCTGTGACTGATTCTGTTCGTTCTCTGCTGTTTGCAAAGATCAGATGAGATTTTCCCCTAAGAATGCTATAAAGATCACCAAGGATTTTTCGTAAGGCACTTGGAAGAGTTTCCTCGATAGGATTTAGATAAGCTCTAAGTTGAATTTTGATGTCAGAACGAGATTCAGAGGATTCAATGACAGTACATTGGAGTTTTTTATCAATTCTAATATAGTCTTTAATTTGCTGTATTTCTCCTAGTGTCGCACTAAGAGCAATCCTTGGAACAGTTTTCTGAATGAAACATTCTATTCGGTGGATTAAGGATTGAAGTTGAGCTCCTCTCTCTGTTCCAGGAAAAATATGAATTTCATCGATGATGATCCTGCTTAGATCCTTGAAAGCAAGAGAGCACCACGAAGGATCATTAAAAAGAAGCGATTCAAGTGATTCTGGTGTAATCAGAATGATTCCTTCAGGTTTTTTTTTCTGCTTCTGCTTTATGGAAGGAAGTACATCTCCATGCCACGGTGTGATTGGAATATCTAAAATTTCTCCAAGTCTTGTGAGTCGTCGATGCTGATCATTGATCAAGGCTTTCAAAGGGCTTATATAAAGGATTCCAATACCTTTCGGTTTTTGTTCTAAAAGGAGGGAGCAGGAAGGAAGAAAGGCAGCCTCTGTTTTCCCAGCTGCAGTAGCTGCACTAATCAGAACATCGCAATCTGAATTCAATATAGGTCTAATAGCTTTTTCTTGAATATTTCGAAGACTTCTCCAGTCTTGTGCCCAGACCCATCGACGGATTTTCTCGTTTAGTAAATGGAAATTTGCAGATTCACTCACTAATAATTTTAGAGCCTAAATGCTACCAGTTGATCTGTATCTGAGTTTTCTATTTCTTTTTCTACTAAAGAAGTGTCTTCGTATGGATCCTTCTTTAGGCTTATTTGAGGAAGGAGTTCTCTCCAGTCCTTATCTTTATGTTGCTCT
>JABABJ010000159.1 GCA_014238275.1 Leptospirales bacterium
ATCATCTGCACTACCTTCTCCACCCCAATCTACCTTGTAGCTATATGTCTCACTTGAAACGGTAGGGATTGTAATACTAAGGTTGCTTCCAGAGACCCTCCACATCGTGATAAACGCTCGGAACTCAGGCATAGGCTCTGGATTTCCACCACCAGAAGTTCCACCGCCAGAAGTTCCACCACCAGAAGTTCCACCACCAGAAGTTCTATCAGCAGAAGTTCCACTCGAACAAGATACAATGGCGAATAGGGAAATAACTCCCAATACCTTCTGTGTGACCTCTGTCACTTTCGCTAAACTAAACACATTTACTTTCATTCTCATAAACTCTTTGACGTAGAAAATCATATTTTTTATCATTTTTTTTATAAAACCGCACTTGTGCCCTCCAGAGAGGTGCATCCGTCCCCCTCTCTGGAAACTGGTTTTAGTAGATATTCACTAGGCAGATAGCTAATATTTACTAGTAAGCAATTCCATTTTTAGTAGATATTGACTAAAATGATAGCTAAGATTATAAAACTTCCTATCGTGAAACAGTAGCTTTGCTTCTATTCCGTGACTTGACTTAATATAGGGAAGCGAAACCAGCCAGCTGGATTGAGGCTTCCTTTCTCTAAATGAAAAGAAGGGGCAGTTCGTTCCCTCTTCCATTGGCTCGCATGAAAAAGTGTGAAAAAGTGCTTAATGTGTTTTTGAAGCTCTGGTTCCGTGAAGTGGTATTGTTTTTGCTGCTTCATTTGTTTTTTAAGGAGCTGGAAAATCATCTCTGGCGATTTAAGCTCGCATACTGCTTCCCTTTGGATCGAATCTAATAATCTGTATGGCATAAGATCCTCTTCATCGCTTTGATTCGGGCGAAGCTCTGCACTTGGCTTGAGAGAAGACACTGCTTTGAGTTGAGGGAGATTCCCAAGGAGAGGATCACCTTCTGTCTCCAACCATAGAAGCCACTTTCGAAGAAAACTTTTATCAACACCGGCAATTGGAGCCAATCCTCCTGAGCTATCTCCGTCCATTGTAGTATAACCAACACTAAGCTCGCTTCGATTAGAAGTACAAATCAAAAGACCATTGAGATGATTAGCAAGAAGCCAGATCATAGGAGAACGAGATCTTGCTTGAATATTTTGAAGAGAGATATCTTTCAAAGATGAACTTTTCAAAAATGAGCTTAGTATTTTTTCTGCGTCCTGTTTGTATAGATTGATCTGGCTCTGTATGTCTACTTCTGAATGGGATGAACCAACAGATTGTGCCGTTAGAAAAGATGCTTTCTTGGTCTGAGCACTGCTGTTTTCTGTGGATTGGTAAAGCGTATAAAGAAGGTTCGGCATAATTTTAGGAAGAAATTCTTGCAAGATATTTTTAATTTTTTCTTGATTGCTAGATAGAGTTTCTTCATGATCTTTTTTACGAGGGTCTTTTGAGAGAAGCCCTTCTTTTTTCCAAGCACATAAATTCTGATAAAGAGGAGAATCTTTATTTTCCCCTAAAATGCGATGACAGAAGGATTCCACTCCGAGCTCTGCTATGCCGTAGGAAGTCATTCGATGGATCAGAAGAGCACAACAAGCTGAGTCCATCCCTCCCGATAACGACAGGATAAAGCAGCTGTTATTGGATTTGCGAAGATAGTCAAAAAGCCCTAAAGAGACAGCAAAGAGAAACTGAAGGTCTTTGGAGACAGATTCTTCGTCTTTCGTAAAGAGCTGCTTAGTATGCTCATTGGAGATGTACATGGATTTTAATACGGATCTTGTTTTGTCATAATACTGATGGCTATGTTTAGGACACTCTTCTGAATCGATATGAATCATTCGAAGAGAGTTTTGCTCCTTTTTGCTTAAGTTTCGTGTATGATGAATATCAGAGTAAGAACGAGGATCTTTCCTTCGAAGGAGTCTTGGAGGGGATAAATCTAATAAAAAAGAAGCAGAGATAAAATCGTCAAATGAGAAACCAAAACTTTCCCCTAAAAGTAATCCGCAAGATGCTGCTGTAATTTGTCCATCATAAATGGAATGTCCTTCCTCGCATCCAAGAAGGTTTGTACTGAGAAAAATAGCTTGGAGCCTTCTGGATGATTCCAACGCTATGTTTCGTCTTAAAATATGCTTGTCAAAGGCAAAGTGAGAGGCACAAGGATTGAGAATGATATCAAAATCTGACTCTAAAAGTAAATCGGCAGGTCTGGAAATAGCCCATGAATCCCTGCAGATTTCGATAATGAGTCTTGCCCCCTTATGTTCAAATGCAAGCAATCCGAAAGGAATCATCTCACCATCCATATCAATATTATAACTCTCATTTTCAGTGAAAGGAGAAAACCACCTCTTCTCATAGTGAATTCCATCATTAGCTAGATTGATCTTTGGAATGATAGCCTGAATTTGCCCGCAAGAAAGGACAGCAGAGCAATTGTAAAGCCTTCCTCGAAAAGAAAAAGGAAGACCAACAACCACAATAGCAGTAGAAGAAATTTTTGAAAAAATGAGTTCTGCTATTTTTTTGGTTTCTTCTATTGCTTTTTTTTCAAGCCAAGATGAGTGAAAAAGATCTCCACAGCCATAGCCGCTAACGCACAACTCTGGGAAAAGGATAAGATCAGGAGGGGGAGTATTTTTTTGATGATAGAAAAGCGACTCTGCTGCTGAGAGAATACGTTCTCTATTCCCTTTCCAATCTAAAGGAGTTTGATTGATCGATACTGCTCCAAGACAGTAATTTTCATTAGGAAATGACTGGGGTGCAAAGCTCATAATCGTTAGAACATTAATTAAAATAAGTTGATGATTCGTAAGGACTTTTACATTCATTCTTAAGGAAAGAGGAAATTCTTTTTACAAAAGATGGCCTCCTAAGAAGGATATGAAATCCTCGTCCAACTCCTTTTTCTGAATATATTTGAGCTTGAGTGAGATCTTTTTTCAGGTCTCTTAAATGAATCTTGCCTGAATGATTACTAAACATTAGAATTGGGAGAGAGAGAGCCTTCTTGAGATCTTCTTTCACTGTTTTTTGTTCATAGAAACTACGATTGGGAGAAAGTAGCACCATACAGTCAACACCAGAAATTTTTTGAATCAGACCTAGGTTAGAATAATAGTCCCCTAATAAAAGTCCTAATGTGTCATATTCGATGTGAAGAGCAGTCTGATTCTCTTTGAGAGCAGAAATTGCACTTTGGAAATCAAAAAGATAGCGAGAGGCGGATAAATAATTTTTTGTGAGCTCTTTTGGATCTTGTATGCGGCCTAGTGTGTCTCTTTTTAGAGAAGTTCTAGGCAACAAAACAGCGACATGATTCTCTTTACGAAAAAAATCGATGATTCCAAAAAGAGCAGAAAAGGAATGACTCCCGTAATCAGGAAGCATCAAAAGAATGTTTCGGGAAGTTTTGCCTGAAGGAAAGATATAGAGTAAAGAACGTTGTGCATCAAGACTAATAAGATTCATCTGAAAACCACCGTGAACTCGTCGGATATTCTGCCATTTTCGAGGCCAAACTGATTCTCCAAAAACTGAGAAAGAAGGGAAAGAGAAAGCTAACAACAATAGCAACAAACCAGAAAGTTTCTTAAAAAGATGTACGAGCATGTTCTTGATTGAGAGGGAAAGTCATAAAATCAAATTTCTTTGACTTTTCCTCTATTGCATATTGGACTCTTTGAACTTCTGGGTTCAGCTTAAAAATATTTGCTGTTAGTACTCGAAAGAAACCGTCTAAATAAAATACTTTTTTATCTGTGTGAATTTTCTTGAGAAATATATCTACCTCATCTTGCAAGGCTTCTCTACTTAGATAGATGATAAGAAGAGCATTCTTTTCAGAGAACCATGCAAATCGAATTGAGGTTCCAAGTAATGGGAATGATACAGCGTCATAGCGAACGTGCTGTTTTTTCTCGCGAAGAGATGGAAGACGACTAATAGAGGCAGCTGTTCTTTTGACTTGAACCGACCAGTCATTGCTTCTAAGAAAGTGCTTTGGGTAGCTAATGAGTGATTTGTTTTGATGAGAAAGAGTGTAAAAATCGATTTCTTCCACTTGATTGTTTGCATCTGGGATAGGAAAAAATCCAGGAAGGAGGAGATGGAAAGGATTCACATCAGCTAAAATGGAACCGCTCAAGAGAAAAACAGAAAACACAGTCAGAAGAAAACGAACTCTATGCTGCCCCGCTACAAAATCTGTATCTGTTACAAGATCATACAGAACTTCGCAATAGTAGGCTATTTTTCGAAAACAATGGGCAAAGAAAAGGTACAACATTGATTCTCAATGAGTACTCATTTCATCTATTTGTCAAGAGAAAAATGAAAAAACCTATATAAAACCTCAGTCATGCCTGAGGTTTTATAAAAGGCGCGGTCCTCCCTCTCGTGAAAGGTGGTGCAACTGAGGTCTTCTAAGAGCCTGCTAATAGATGGATTATACGTAAATCTAGGGGGTAGCTTGAGCTATTCCCATTTAGTATATAGTTGCCAATAAACTTTGCGTGGAATTGCTTCCATTGTGAAAAATTCAACGTCTACTTTTATGGATAAATTTTACTATTAATGTATACTTGACGTATAATAATAGTGTGGGAGAGTGTTAGTATGAGTGGTGAATATAAAGAGGAACAGCAACAAGAAGTCGATCATAATTTTGAAATTTTCCAAAAAAAATTGGAGAATAATGAAATAGCATCAGATTTATTTGGAAAATTTGCTTTGATGAAAAACGGTAAAATTATTGATTATTTTAATACGTCGGAAGATGCAAATAAAGCTGGAAATATTGCTTATGATGATAAACTATTTTCAATACAAGAGGTGTCTGCAAAGATTGTAAACTTAGGATATTACTCTTATGCCGTCGTTTAAATCGACGATAAAGGATCATCAATGTATTATAGACGTTATTGTCCAAGCTCCTGTGGACAAGAGTAGCAGTTTAGATTTCCAAACTTTGCAAAAAAATTCATTCAGAGCATTAGTTGATACTGGTGCCCAAAAAACATGTATTAGTAAAAAATTAGCGTCTCAGTTGTCGCTCTTGAGTAAAGGTAAAACTTCCATGCAGTCGGCAAGTAATATTGTATCTGTCAATAATTGTCATGTAGATTTATATATTCCAATCAGGAAAGCTATTCCTTTAATCAATGAAGACAAAATAGTTGAGGAACAGCAAGAATTAAGTCTAAAAAGACATCATAAATTATTTGTTTCTGAAATGCCAATGACCACAGATCTGTTTGACCTTTTGCTTGGTATGGACGTTTTGACAGAATGCACTCTTATTTTCACTCATGGCGAATATGTAATAGCTTACTAATTGGTACGGTTATATATAGTTCCAAAAAATTCGATTTTGAAGAGAGCGAAAAATATCCAGCTTTTTTAGAAAATTTACCAAAAATTGCTTGTACATTATCTGAGCAATTGGAGATTGTCCCAAAATGTCGCGATTGAGCCTTTATCCCATATCAAGTCAGCAGACCCTTCCTATAGCATTTCACCGACCTGCGTTAGGAAGGCGTGAGCTTGAGTCTGTTTTGGACTGTCTTGTGAGAGAACAGATCAGTCAGGGAGAAATTACCCTACGTTTGGAACAGTCTTTTGCATCTTCCTTTGGTTATCAAAACGTTCTTGCTGTAA
The DNA here is from genome assembly GCA_014238275.1 of Leptospirales bacterium. Lineage (GTDB taxonomy): Bacteria > Spirochaetota > Leptospiria > Leptospirales > Leptonemataceae > JABABJ01. Next base: position 5,647 of record JABABJ010000159.1, read on the forward strand.
ACTCTCTTGCTGCAGCTTATCATCTTTGCTTTTTGACTCTGAATATGCAAAAGAAGGATCATCTTATTTTGAGCTCTCTTGCTCCGATTGCCGCCCATGATGCTGCCTCTTATTTGTCTGTTACAATTCACTTAGTAGATGTTGATAAAAATTCCTTCCATCCCTCTTTGGAAAGTATACTAAATACTGCTTCTACAATCCGTGAGAAGTTCGGGAAAGATTCTGTAATTTTCTATGCCGCAGAGCATTCTTTTGGATCATCAATTCCTTTTTCTTTCCAAGCTCTGAATGAAGATGGGATGATTGTGCTAGAAGATTTTACAGGTCTTATTGGGTCCGAAAAAGACGAGGGTTACTTTGGTAAAGATACTCCTCTTTCCCTTTGCGGTATCTCTGAATACGATTTAATGACTACAGGGAATGGTGCATTGATTGTTGCGTCAGATTCTCGTCTTCACAAGGAGTTACATTCTCTTCGCTATGGATCAAAGCGTAAGCCTCACTCTGTCGCTTATGATTATCGTATGGAAGACTTTCAGTCAGCGATGGGATTGGAGCAACTTTCTCAATTAGGGATCCTTATTAACCGAAGAAAAAAAATTGGGAAAAAATATCTTGAATCTCTCCAGTCTACAAGCCACGAGACTTATTTTCAGGATCCTAAATCAGACTCATATCTTAAGTTTCCTATTGCATTTCAAAAGCCATTCAAGGAAGTAAAGCGATATTTTGATTCTTTACGGATTGGGACCTCTAAAATCACAGAGATTCCTCTTCATCATCTGCAAGGACTAGCTCCCCTTGATTTTCCCAATGCAGAACGGCTTTATCAGAAATCATTTTGTCTTCCTGTTTATCCTGGGTTAACAGCAAAAAACGTAGAGAGAGTTTCCACTTCTCTCAGAGGAATCATCTAAAGAAAGGTTGAGTGAGGGAATGAGGGAATGAAAAAAAAACTTCTTTTTCTTTTTGTTACAATACTTTTTCTTCTCCAAGTCACAGGGGATATATTCTCCCAAGAAAAGATTATAGAAAAAACAGAAAAAAACCTAAGTCCATCCGAGGACACTTCTAGCTCGCAAGAAAATCGATCTTCTTATCGCCCATCGGAAAAAAACCACACTAGACCGAAACAAAACTCTAAGAACGAAAGTTTGCCCAAGAACGAAAATTTGCCCAAGAACGAAAGTTTGCCCAAGAACGAAAATTCCCGCAAAAAAGAAAGTTTATCTAAAGAAGCTTCCATACAAACAGACTCAAAACAAACAGACTCCAAGCAAGAAAATTCTACAAAAAAAGAGAGTCTGTCCTCAAGCTCTGCAGAGAATATAAACTTCCAAAGTCAAGTAAAAGTTGTACTAGGAGATGGCCGTACTGTCGAAGGAAAGATTCGATTGAATGTCCCTTCAAAGATACTCATCAAACACCTAAGCGATGGAGTTCAATACCGCAAATGGATCAGTATGAAAGATGTGAGTCTGATTGTTCAACAGAGTTGGAAAGGACGATACCTCAAGCAAACGAAGAAGGGAGCGATCTATCGATTTGAAACATCAAGTTATACTGTCGTTCTAAAAAATGGACAAAAACTTTCTTTGAAGAGAGAGATGCTTCCTTTTTGGGAAGAATTTACTGTGGAAAATTCCAAAGGTGATGTGATTCTTTTTTCCTACTGGATCGATCTACGAAAGGTGGATGGAGCTTGGTATACTGGGATGAAAGGTTCAGTAGAAGGGAAACGAGTGATTTCTCACCCAGATGTATACAAGAAAATCTTATTTTCAATCTAAATACGGAATAGATGTGATTTCATTGTAGGCGTGATTTTCTGCTTGATCCAGAGCGAGGAGAAAGTCGAACTCTGTTTACTTCTTTAAACCTTTGGATGATTCCATTCGCATGACGAAGATTCCTCTCTAGATCCTTTTGGATTTGTTCGCGTATTTCTTCGCTTCCCTGTGAGACAAGTTTTACCAAGCCTTGGATCATTTCTTGGATTTCGGGATCTTTGTTATTAAAAATGGAAACTACATTTGGCATTCCCCGTTGATACCAATGAAATCCTGTAGGGCTATGCACCAGAAAGGTCTCTGTAATTCCGTCCTGATCACAGTCTAAAGCAGTATATCGATCTCCTTCCCTAGAAGAAATATCCACTCTTCTTGTAACTGGCTGTTCTTCTTGAGAAGACTCAACAGAAGCAGAGGAGGGAGTTCCTTCTATCTTCTTATTATCGATGTTTTGATCCTTTATTCCTTGAGGTTTGAGATTTGTGTTAGGAGAAGGCTCATCTTCGTTTTGAGGAAACACGTCTGCTTTTTTCTCCAGTTTGCATAAAGGATCTTTTTCTGCTGATCCAATTTTAAGCTTCGCATCGGAATTCAGAGCGTCCAAAACCAGCTTCTTATAAATCTGCACATAAAGATGAACATGACGGTTCCTAAGCTCCTTGTAAAAATTGCCAAAGTTTTCCTTTACCCACTGCTCTTCTCCAAGGTCTTCCTTGAGGAAATGAGGGTCGGGCTCTCCAGGAAGACTAACAGCAACAAAATCAGGATCACTATCTAAAGCATTTTTATACAAACCAGCATCTTCCATCGGAGGAGGACGAGGCAACCACGAGAAACTTGGCTCTGAAGAAGTAGATTTTTCAGCTCCTTTTCCTTCTTGTGAGATAGCTGGAGGAGGATCCGAAAAAGGGGCAGAAGCAAACTCTTTTGAGATATTGTTTTCAACAAGATCCATGAGCTCTCTTTCTCTTTCGTTTCTTTTGGCTTCCCATCTTTGTGCAATTTCTTTTTGCCTTTTATATTCAGGGGTATAGACTCCGTATCTTTTTTGAACCTTTCGAAGGTGCTCTTTTTCGATGGTACTTCTTGTCACTAGAGATCGAAAATCCGAATAATGATCGCGAAGAACAGTTTTAAGAAGATTATTCAAGTAGATGTATTCAGGATGACCCTTATGAGAGTATTGGATAAACTTGCGTTTCTTCCGTTCTATATCAAAAAGCTTGCGAAGGGTTTCCCTCTGCTCTTGCCAACGTGCGACCTTCTTTAGGTATTTTTTCTTTCTTTTTTGTAGAATTTGCTTTGGTTCGTATCCATCCTTGATAAGATAAATCTTTTCCTGTGTAATGATAAACATTTCCGCTATCTTTGTGTCTTTTTCAGAAGAGCTTCCTGCAATTTTTTGTCCTAAATTATTGTAGGCATCAAAACTATGATAAACTACATTAGGCTTGGACAAGCCTCGAATCCGAAACATGTCCATTTCTGGTTGAAGATGCTTGATCTGATAGACCTCTAGGTACATAGAAGCAAAGATCACAGCAGGAATGAAGATTATTCCAACAATCAATCCTCGAAAGCAAAAGAAACGAAATAAAGAAGACTTAGGAGACATATAATTCACAATATAAGCAATTCTATAGCAAGTGGCTCGGAAAACAAAAGTCGAGCGTTCTTCTATATCGGCATTCTAATATCTACTTATGAGTCAAGTCAACTGTTTTTTTTGTGCTACCTATTATTGTACCTATATATAGAAAAAACTAGAATCGATAGCCTATCCCCACATTAACACCAAGGACGAAGGAGACTTGTTCGGTAGTCCGTGTTGTACTGGTATCTGTTGAGGTTTCAGAATTTTCCTGAGACTGGGCAAAAGTTTCTGGGTCAACCATGAGATCGACAGAGGCAGAAAAAATAAGACCGTTCTTCAGGCTATATCTCAATCCAAGGTCGGTAAAACCCAAAGCTCCGTATTGTTGCTTATCGATGATATGTGCACCACCAAACCCAAAAGAAAATCCAAGCCCGGAATCAAAGTTAAATTCTGTTAGAATAGAAATTTTATAAAAGCCACCATTTGACTTACTGACCAGTCCTCCTCCCGCCAAAGTAAATCCCAAAGAAAGACCAGGAACTTTTGATACTTCATCTGTGGGATCCAACAGCCCCCACAAGAAGTCCATCTGAACCCCGTGACCCATGCTCACTGATGTCTCTAGATCATTCTGAGGCTGGTTCAAGCCAAGAATATATTTATAATTGGTGGTCATGCTGAACCCTTTTGCCTGGACGGGTGGACAGACAAGAATCGCCGCCATCGTCAGATAGAACACACCAAAAACTACAATGCTGATAATGATTCTTTTCATGTTATCCTTCTATATTCTGTAAAAATTTTATTCGAACTTTAACCTTGATTATCATAATAATATAAGCTAGACGAGTTTGGCAAGTTTTTTTGTGTTTTTTTGTGAAAGGGAACGAATGACTTGCCAGAAAAAATGATAAAAAATCTTGACAAAAGTATAGGCTTATGGTTATCTACGTCTATTATGTTAAGGAAGGACAAAAAAATGAAAAATTTAGTTAGGGTGACAGGAGTCACACAGAAGACATTGGGAGTCATTTCCCTATTTATCATCGTATCTTGTTCAAGAGGAGTGCAGGATGAACGAGCATTTATCACGACATGGAGGGTCACTGAGGGTGATCTGAGTATTACAATTCCAGCCTGTTTAAATCTTCTCTGTACAAATGAGACTTACGACTACGCGGTAGATTGGGGCGATGGAACCACAGATGAGAACCAGACTGCAGATGCAACGCATGAATACGCAGAAGAAGGCACATATACGGTCAGTATCACAGGCAGCTTCCCTCACATTTATTTTAATAACGAAGGAGATAAGGATAAAATCATCGCAATCAATCAATGGGGCAGCATCAGTTGGCTCTCCATGAATAATGCCTTTTATGGTTGTTCCAACCTAGAAGGACTGGCTACAGACACCCCAGACCTATCCAAGGTGACTGATATTCAGCGTATGTTTTTTGGAGCCACTGTCTTTAACCAAGATATAGGGGATTGGGATGTCTCAAATGTGACTGTCATGCATCGTCTGTTTAGAGAAGCCACTGCATTTAACCAAGATATAGGGAATTGGGATACCTCTAAGGTCACTGGTATGGAGCATATGTTTAATAACACCCCTTTTAACCAAGATATAGGGGATTGGGATACCTCCAAGGTCACTGGTATGGAGAGTATGTTTCATAACACCCCTTTTAACCAAGATATAGGGGGGTGGAAGACCTCTATGCTCACTAATATGCGAGCTATGTTTGCTAATACCACTGCCTTTAACCAAGATATAGGGGATTGGGATACCTCTAGGGTGACTGATATGACTTTTACGTTTTCTGAGGCTGCTGCCTTTGACCAAGATATAGGGGGGTGGAAGACCTCTAGGGTGAAGTATATGGACTTCATGTTTGCTAATACCACTGCCTTTAACCAAGATATAAGTGGCTGGAATGTCTGTGAGACAAGGGTAGTGAGGGGAGGGAGTAAAGGTGGCTTTGCTGAGAATGCTATCTCCTTTGAGCCTGAAAATCAGCCAGTTTTCGATGCCCCCTGTCCCCCTTGAACTAGGGCTAGATAGGAAGATTTGATGAAAATCGCTTAGTGTGAATATTCACTAAAAACGACATTTACTAATAGAAACACACTATACAGAGAGTGCAGGGAGAGTCCAGAGGGAGATGCCCCTACGGCAACTCTCTCTGACATTAGAGACAACCAGCCCCACGTAGGGAACTTCTACCCATGCCTACCAAAGACAGAACATGAGCAGTAATATTTATAGGAGATATTTTATATCAAATTTTTCTATCGTTTTTTGTGAAAATTATGGTTTTTTTCTTGACAGCGATGGTTTTTGATAAGACTTGACAAAAACGGTGCTACTGCTTTGTAGTCAAGGCAAAGGTAGCATTTATACTTGACATGAAGCTAAGAGGGAATGAGTGAATCCTCTCAAACTATTTTAAGCCTAGAAGGCTTGGGTATGTTTTGGGAGAATCGTTTTATCCTCAGCGATATCGACCTTTCATTTTATTCGGGCGAGATGATCTATTTAGGAGGGCCTAATGGTGCAGGGAAATCCTCTCTCCTTTCTGTCCTGAGTTCCCCTAAGGCATTATACAATGGAAGAGCTCTGTATTTTGGAAAGGACCTCAAAAATAGCAAAATCAGGAGAATCTTCCTGCAACAATGTTCTTATCTGGGGCATGAACCCGGACTTTTTTATAGTCTGAGTGTAGCTAAAAATTTAGAATTTTTCCTGAAATCTTTTTCTCAAAAAGTTTCCCCTGAGGATACCGATCGTATGAATTACCTCTTAGAACAACTCAATCTTCTTTCTTGCAAGAAACAGAAGGCTCGTTCCCTGTCTAAAGGACAAAAGCAGCGCCTTGGAATTGCAAGAGCTTTTCTTGTTCCATCACAAGTTCTTCTATTGGATGAGCCTTTAACTTCTCTTGACTATCATGGCTCTCAAATATTCAGGAAACTTCTTTTAGAATCTAAGAGAAAGGGAGCCTTTGCTCTTATTACAGGACATGACTCTAGTTTTTACGAGGGGCTTGCGGAAAGGTTTATTTTTTTATCTGAAGGGAATTTGGTTGCTGATATTAAGGCTGAAAGATATACTCATAATGCTAAAAAAAAGATAGATCAACTTCTCTATAGTTTTGGATCGTAGTGCGAGATTCATTTCGATTCTTTTGATACCTTGTTACCATTCTTTGCTTTGTCCCCACTCTGGAATTCTACGATTTTGTCTTCCCCATGCCCCCGGTTCTTCAGGAGAAAATATATCCGCATCAAAAAGTAGTTTAGGGTGTGCAATACCGGTTTTCTCCTTTTCTTGTAAAAGAGGGAATGGGCGATACAATGAGACCCAACCAGAATAGTATCTTTGACAGGATAGAAAGGGTTCTGGAAGAAATGAAAGGGATGAATTGCTTGTATCTGACCATAAAGTGATCATTCTGCACTGTGTTTTTCTCCTTCCGAAACTTTTATAGAGATCGGTAAGTTCCTGAAAGTTATAGCCTCTTTTCTTGAGAAGGGCTAGTTTACATAAAAAGGTATAGCTGTCATTTTGGAAATTAGCAGAAATTACCTGTATTTGAGAAGTAGAAGGATTCTCTATGCAACTCAAAGCTAAACGTGTTCTTGAAAGCCGTTGTTGCAAGGAAGGTGAAGCTTGAGTAAATTTAGACCGGATCAGTTTTTCTGCTCCTTTATAATTTCCCATCGCAATACGAAGAAGCAAAAGTTCTTCTAGCACAAACTGCTCTGGGATGATGTTTTCAGGAAAGACTTCGTCTAAATTCACTTCAATGGCTTCTCGCATTAAATCGATCCCTGAAAAGAGAGAAATTCTTTTTATGGTGAGAAGAAGACCAAGCCCGCTCAGAATACGAGAGTCGCTAGGATTCTTTTGATGAAGCTCTTCAAACTTTGCAAAGGAGGAATCAAACTTTCCCTGTTCCATATCAGAAAAAGCATCCTGAATCCGGCTTTCGAACCTGCTACAAGAAGCCGTAAAAAAAAGTAGCAAGGCTATAGAGAAGCGAAATAAACCTTCCATGTACTTTCTATCACTTCTTTTAAAGAAGAATGTTCTGCTTTCCATCCAAGAATTTTATATGCTTTTTCAGAGCTTGCAAAGAGGGCTGGAGGGTCTCCCTCTCTTCTCCCTACAAAACGATGAGGTATTTTTTTACCAATTACCTCTTCGGCTAACTGAAGAACTTCTAAAACAGAAGCCCCCTTTGCTCCTCCTAAATTTACGAATAGATCCTTTCCTTCTTTCAGGATATATTCCATAGAAAGAAGGTGTGCTTTAGCAAGATCATCCGTATGGATATAATCTCGAAGACAGGTTCCATCCTTTGTATCATAGTCTGTTCCAAAAATATCTAAAATAGGTCTCTTCCCTATAGCAGTTTCCATGATCACAGGAAGGAGGTTGTTTGCATCTTTTTCAATCCCTTGGATCTGGTTATTGATATTGTATCCTGCAGCATTAAAATATCGAAGTGATGCAAATCTCATTTTCCCTAAACGAGAGAACCACTTGAGATTTTCTTCTATACATTGCTTTGTAAATCCGTAATAATTGAGAGGTCGAAGGGGATGCTCTTCATCCAATGGAAGATATTCTGGTTTTCCATATACAGCAGCACTAGAGCTGAAAATAAAATTTCCACATTCAGATTGAGAAAGAGCCTCTATTAGTTTTAGAGTAGAGCGGATATTATGCTTGGAAAAATGCTCTGGATGTTGCATAGAAACCCCTGCTGCTTTTTGAGCAGCAAAATGGAAAACAACATCGGGAAGAAAATCAAAAAGTGTCTTGAGTCCTTTTTCCGAACTGAAATCCTCTTGGATAAAGGTATAGGAAGATTCATCGGAAAATACGTTCTTCATGCTTCCAGAGGAAAGGTCATCAATTACAATGACTTGATGACCTTGTTCAAGAAGAGAAAGAACAACATGACTTCCTATGTAGCCTGCCCCTCCTGTTACTCCTATCTTCATCTTGTTCATATTTCTGAGATAAAGGATTTCACAGTTTAATGAGACCTACAATTTTTGCAAAATCCATGAATTTCTAAATAATGATTGGTAACATAAAATCCTTTTTGTTCGAGAATGCTACTGAAATTTTCATCTAATGGGCAAAGAGGTATCTGAATGCTGTTCTCGCAAAGTCCACATATTGCCTGATGGGAATGATTCTTCTTGCTCCTAAGCAGACAATATCGAAACTCCATATCTTTGGTTTTCACTCTTTCGGCGAGGCCTAGGGAGACAAAGGTATTGAGAGTACGATATACAGTATCCAGACTGATAGATGGTTGGTATTCTCGAGTTTTCTGAAATATACTCTGAATGTTTAGGCTCCCTTTTGCGAGATGCATCATACGCAAAATAGCTTCTCTCTGAGGAGTCAGACGAAAGCCATTCATACGGAAGGAGGCAAGGTTTTTCTCTAGTAGTTTCATGACTCATTGATATTGATTTGCTTAAGATTTGCGAGCTTGTTTAAGACCTTGGCTTGCTAAGACTTTTTTTATAACGATACAAGGGTTAGAATTTATTTCGTATTTTCTGAATCCATCCTCCTAAATGAAATACTAAAAAATTTGAAAGACCGAGAAAGGGGCCCAAAAGAGGGACAATGCTTTTCTGATACAAAAAGGAATCCACTAAGGGACTATACAGAAAAGAGCAAAGAACGATAAGAGAAGCGAACTTCATTTTCAGTGGGAGAATCCAAAAAAAAAGAATTTCTCTATCAGGAGCTCTCCATGAAACTGCCAGAAAAATAGACAAGAAAACGTAAAGAGCACTAACAGGATAAAAAAGAGTCCCAGCCAAAACAAAAAGATAGCCGCAAAGAAGGTAGAATCCGTAGCGTGTTTCTCCCATCTCTTCCTCCAACTCCTTACCCAAGCTCCAATAGATATAGACAAAAAGGAGGAGAAATATCCAGCTTCCGGACACTCGAAAAGGAAAAAGCAAAAGATCAATTGGTCGTCCATAAATCCCTTCTTTCAGGGTAATAGTGATAAGACCATTCCCAGCGACAAGATCAAGACCGTTGATGAGTGCGATCAAGATGCAGAGAACAGCTGTAATCATTCCAGATTGAGAGCTATATAGCCTTTTTTGTTTTGGCCAATTCATTGGGATAAAATCCGTTCCTATCATAAACACGAGAAGGTGTTAACATGTAAAGTAAAAAATATTGTTTTCTTCGTAGTTCATACAAAAAGTGGAAGAGGACAAGGTCTCTTTTATTTAAAGAAGCTTTGCAAAAAGCTGATAATGCCGAAAATCTACGTATCAAGATGATTATACCTAAAAATAAAGAACTCAACCCTAGCCAAGAAAAAGAAATAAGATCGATTCTTCAAGAATTTCAATGTGGCCTTCAGGAAGTCGCAGGTACAACTCGAAAGATATATGCTATTTTAGGAGACGAGCGAGATGAGTTGATGATCAATCGCATAGAAGGTCTTCCCTATATCGCACGAGTCGATACGATACAATCCCCCTATAAGCTGATGGATATCAAATCCGAGCTCTCTCATCATGTAACAAAAATAGAAAAAGTTAAGATAAAAGAAGAACTTTTATTCATAGCTGGACAGTGCACGATAGATATAGAAAATCCAAATTATTTCATTGAAACAGCTCATGCCGTAAAAGAAGCGGGAGCAAATGTGATACGAGGAGGCGTATGGAAGCCTCGTACTAGTCCCTACTCTTATCAAGGACAGGCTGATGCTATCGATATTCTATTAGAAGCATCCGCTCAGACAGGACTACCTGCAAATGTAGAAGTGATGGAAGAAGAGCATGTAGAAATTGCTCTCCAAAACAAGGTAGGAATGATGCAAATAGGAACAAGGAACGGACTCAACTATTCATTACTTCGTAAAATAGGACATCTTAGTTCTAAGCAGAAAACACTGATACTTCTGAAAAGAGCTATGCACATGGGTTCGCTGAATGAATTTATCAGTGCAGGAGAATACATAGTATCAGGAGGGAATCCTAATATACTTTTATGCCCTCGAGGAACAGTACCTTCTATGGATGGCTACCGAAATCACCCTGATGAATGTATTACTCCTCTTCTCAAGCAAAAGACTTGGGCACCAGTAATCGTAGATCCTTCCCATTCCGTGGGGAAAGCAGCTTATGTTCCTCATGCTGCCCTCGCTGCAGTTGCTTATGGAGCAGATGGGCTAGTCATAGAATCTCATATAGATCCTCTCAAAGGAATAGGAGATGACCCAAAACAGGCTATTACTCCTATCATTCTTAAATCCTTGATCCACGACGCAAAAGCACTACGGAAGCACGTCAAATTCTATCAAGGAAAATATATTTCTAAATAGCTCACTTCTCACACACGAGAATAGGAGCTGCAACTAGTAGGTATTAGCTATCCGCCTAGTGAATATCTACTAAAAAGGGGCGGGAACGCCTATACATGGAAGCAAGCCTGCTGAAGTGGGACTGTTGATATTGGGAGTGACTAGCCATGGCTTAGCCTTTAGGCAAAACGCCGAGAAATCGGGAGTTTTAGGTAATATTTACTAAAAAGATGAGTCGTTACTAGTAGATATTAGCTATCCGCCTAGTGAATATCTACTAAAAACAGATCGGGCACGCCTATACAAGGAAGCAAGCCTGATAAGTCGGGCCTATTGTTATTATAAGTAAGTATCCATGGCTTGCTCACATAAGAACCGCCGAGAAAACAGGGAATCCCTACAGATACTAAAGACCGCCACACGGATGTGGCGGAACATACCCTACACCCGCAGACTCGGCGGGTATGGATGCCCGCCCCATTTTCGGAGCCATGAAGCTCCGAAAATGTGAGCCAAAACAAGGTTTCCTTGTTTTGGCGTCCCCTAAGTTGCACCACGGAGGGTG
>JABABJ010000016.1 GCA_014238275.1 Leptospirales bacterium
CCTCAGCCGAGTGTTTTATAAACTTAAATGATAATACAGAGGTTCAAGATCTTTCTCATTTGAAGTGGAAATATACTTCTTTTACTAGGACTTCGTCAAATGTGCAGGCCGCTAGAGTAGCGTATAACGATAGTAGTTGGAGAGATTCGTCTTTACAGCAAAGCTGGAAGAGTCTCAACTTAGCTCCTACAACCAAACAAGTTTGGTATCGTTGCCAAGTTTTCATCTATTTATCTCCTAAGGGAAAGTCCTTGCACCTACAAGGTCTCAAGAAAACAGCTCGTGTGTTTTTGAACGGTCATCAAGTTGGAAATATAACAGAAGATACTCAAGCCTTTCCTTATGCAAGGAAAAATCAACTTTTTAGTCTTCCTTCATCATTGTGGACGAACGGTAGGAATGTAATTGCTATTCAACTGAAAGGAAACTCCTTTTCGTCTGTCAACCTCTCAGGGAAACCTCTTTTGCTAAATGAAAAGATAGGAATCACTAAGATTTTAAACTTGGATACTTTTTATTTTCTAATGGGAATTGGATGGATCATTCTATCTGTTTTTTTCATCGTATTTTATACTTTTCCACTTAAAAGACAACATAATCTCTTTCTTAGCTTGTTTTGTTTTCTTTTGGGAGTTTACTCTTTTCTTCAGAACCAAAATCTTTTTTCATTTTTCCCTGTATCTACTCTAGCATTTACTTGGGAAAATATGATCATTCTCTTCTTAGCTCCGCTTTACATGGAATATCTTTGCCAAGTTACTAGGAAAAAGAGAAATATTATAGTCTATTCAGTTTATTGTCTTGCTTTCATTCTATTCATAGCACTATTATTTTTTCCTAAGTTATTCTCTATTGACTTTTTTTATATCATTCACGTGAAATCTATCTATTGCCTACTTTGTGTTTCTTTGATCCTTGTGTTCTTTTCTAGGCTCAAGGAACAAAAAAGCACAGAGCTTTCTTATCTTCGGTTTAGCTTGTTGTTGATTCTCCCTTTCTTTCTTTTGGATATTTTTCATTGGCTCAAAGGGGATGAATATCCCTATTGGATATTAGTAGGAATCTTCATATTTTTTGTCTATTCTTTTATGCGAATCAATTTAGCTTTTCCTAACGATCTTATGAAACAGGAAGCAGATGCTTTTCTTGAGACTCATAACTACCCTATATCTCTTGAAAATTTTTCAAGAGATATACAGATTCATTTAAAGAATTTCTACGAAGTAACAGAAGTTTTTTCTAAAAATCAGCATCTTCCACGTTACAAGCATAAGGAGTATATGGAAAGTGTGGAGAGATCGACAATTAGTTTGGAAAATTTTGCCCGTGATATTGAGTATCTGCAAGTTCTTGAGTCGGGAGAATATCTCCCGAAAACATTAGAAATTGAACTAGGAAACTTTTGCAAAGTTCTGGTACAAAAAACTCTGGAAGATTTACGCGAGAACCCTCAGAGGATACTATTGAAAATACAACGGAAAGCTATAAAACTAACAATCGATCCTTCTCTTCTTTTTTTAGGATTGTATCATATACTCGAAAATTCTATTCTTTATACGAAAGGGAAAGTCGAGTTTAGACTGGAAGCAGATGAAAAATATTGCAAAATTAGAATTCATGATCAAGGGCCTGGATTGACGCAAAATCAAAAAGAATATATATTTCAAAAGTTTACAAGACTACAACCAAGAAATAGCAAAATTCCGGGGAGTGGGATAGGCTTATATATCACAAGACTTGCTTTAGAAATGTTGAACGGAAGAATTGAGCTGGAAAATAATCAGGCAGCCTTTTCCAGCTTTACTGTGTTTCTCCCATTCAACAACCCTTCTGTTGTGAATAGAAGAATTTAAAAATTGATTTATGAATTTTTTTTGTTTCCTATTTGATTTTTCTGTCAGAAAGATAGCCCTTATCTCAAGATATTACAACTTATTAGGACTGTCTTTTCTCTTAGCTGTCTTTGGATTTGCATGGAGTCTCCCAGCTAATTTTCTATCTGCACAGTCTTATCAGAAATTTTCCCAGAAACTTTCAGATAAAGAGATCTTGCTCAATCATGGAGAATGGGTTTATTCTACGAAAAATCTATCTCGAGTCTCTTTATCTGAATCGAATACAACCCAATGGAATCAATTTGACTTAAATCGAAAAGTGTATACTGCTCAAGGCCCTCTTCTCTGGATGCAAACCAAGTTTTCACTGAACCCTTCTGCTTTCCCTTGGCTTAAAGAGAAAG
>JABABJ010000045.1 GCA_014238275.1 Leptospirales bacterium
CGGAGGGTCTCCCCATTTGCGGAGCCATGGGAGCTCCGCAAATGTAAGCAAAAATAGGGTTCCCCTATTTTTGCGTCCCCTAAGTCGTGCCACGGAGGGCATGACTTAGGTCTTATAAAAGGCTGCGGTGCCCCCTCTCTGGGAATAGAAGATCCGAAAACTATCGAGATTCTGTTCTTTCAATGATCAAAGTCCTTAATCCTTCTACTGCTGCCCTTAGCTCTCGCATCTCTGACTTTGTCTCGCTGCGTAGATTGAGTATTAGCGTTAGCAAGGTCACGAAGCCAATGCCATAGAGCCATCTTAGCTCCGTCCTAACACCTTTTATATCCTGTTTTACACCCGCTACATCTTGCTTCACATGCTCTATCTTGTTCTCTAGGTCTGTTTTTACATTCCTTATATCCTTCTTTACATTTTCTATATCCTTCTTTACATCCTGCTTTACATTCTCTACATCCTGCTTAGTAGCCAGATCGCCGTTCTGGTTTGCTACGTAGTCTAGTAGTTCAGTTGCTGTTTTCTCGGTTAGCGGTTTGCCGTTACTTAGCTTTCTTACAAGCTCTATTGTCCGTGTTGTACTCATCCCCAGCTCCTGGAAAATTTGTCTGTCAAAGAAAGACTTTACTTTTATATTCATACTATTGAAACCTCCTTAGTGTCAATCAAAAAATGGAGAAATCACCATAAAAATGTGACCCTACACTAATGAAAGGTTAAAAAAAACCGTATTTGTTGTACTTTTTTTTGTGAAAATCTATAATTCGCAAGAAAAAATTAGAGTGAGCCTGATAAATTGGGCCTATTGTTATTGGGAGTAAGGTAGCCATGGAGATTATCTTTGGTTTTATACGGGAAAAGTTAAAAAAAACTTGACAAAAAATAGCTGCTACTAAATTAGATACAGTAACATCGCGCGGTAGAGCAGTTGGTAGCTCGTTGGGCTCATAACCCAAAGGTCACAGGTTCAAATCCTGTCCGCGCTATTTGTTTCCATCAAAGGGTTTCCCTATGTTGATCGTTTCTTTTATGAGGCGAAGTAGCTCAGCTGGTTAGAGCAACGGAATCATAATCCGTGTGTCCGGGGTTCAAGTCCCTGCTTCGCTAGTAGATACTGCTGGTTTTTATGGAAACTTTTTTTTCGTCAGGATGTCTCAATCGGTGTACCAAGTCGTCTTGATAGCTCTTGCTCTTATTCTTGCGGCAGTCCATCTTATTTTGCATATCCGCCGTGTTCAGGCTTTTTTTATTTCCTTAGGACAGAATTGGTTCTCTCTTTCCTACAGTAGTTTATTTATATTTCTCCCTTTCCTCTATGTGTCTTTTCGAGATTTCCATTTCATTTTTTCCCACAGGGGAAGTGATCGATTTTTTTTTGAAGCTGAAGAGCTTCGATTTCGATTGAGCTTATTTTGGCTTTTACTAGGAAGATTTCGTATTTATGTAACTCATCTACAAAAACCATTGCTTCACTATTTTAATAGAGTGGATTCTCATAAAAAAAAGCGTTTTCTTCCAAAGCCTAATAGGTTTCTTCTCTATCTGAAGAAGATCCATGAGGGATATATCTTCATAGAAGATGAAACGATGACACCTACCTTCCGTTTGTGCCTTAGCGATATCAATGTTTCTAACATGAAAGTCCATGCAGATGCTCCTGTGAGTCTATTTTTTCATATCCGCGAGGGGAGCAGTAAACTAGCTGGAGGAGAGCTTAAGATCCAAAGCTCAAGAAAGTCAGGTACGATTGAACTCAATCATATTCTTTGGAGTGAGCTTTTCAATTCACAAAACATTCCTCTTTTAGGTCCAGATTTTTCCTTAGCAGCAGAGTTTCAAAAAAACCAGAGGAATATCTTGATCAGAGGAATCGCAGGATCGCCAAAAAACATAGAATCAAAGGATTCAGTAAAGAGTACAGGAGGCCTTAGGTTTAAGTTTAATTTTCAGCCAGAGAAATATCAGACAACATTAGATTTGGGGCTTCAAAAACTTATCAGCGAGATTCTGAGGACAGCTAAAACAACATGGCTTTCTACAGGACTTGTCTGGGGAGGACGAGGGCTGTTTGAGCTTCTCAAAAAGCAGGAAGACTAGCAAGGTTTGTATGTACGTTTTGCACATCCTCGTGATCTTCTAGGGTTTGAATCAGCTTTAGGATTTTCTGAATCTGCTCAGAGTCTTCAAGATTCACTTTGCTACCTTTCATGGGAAGATAGGCTATTTCCGATTCTACAGTGGAGATTTTATGCTTAGATATCTCTTCTGAAACAGAAGGATAGTCTTCAGGCTTGGTTAGGACAACTACAAAATCCCCCTCCAAATATATATCCTCTGCTCCTACATCAACAAGAATATCCATGAGTTTTTCTTCAGTTATCTGATCTGAGGAAATACGAATCCGTCCCTTTCGTTCAAAGAGATGAAGAACTGCATTATTTTCTGCAAGAGTAGCATTATGTTTCGTGAGTATGCTTTTAATCTCAGGAGTGGTTCGGCTTTTCTTATCTGTCAGGCTTTCAACAATTAAGGCAGCTCCTCCTGTCGCAAAGACTTCATAGATCACATCTTCATAACTGGAAGCTTCTGTATTCCCGGATCCTTTCTTTACAGCACGTTCAATTGTATCCTTAGGCATATTATTTGATTTTGCCTTTGTAATCGCAAGTTTGAGTCTGACATTGTGATGAATATCAGCACCTCCTATACGGACTGCTGCCATGATTTCCTTGGAAAGCCTGCTAAACAAAGCACCTCGAATTTTATCTGTGTTTCCCTTCCGGTGCTTAATATTTGCCCATTTCGAATGTCCTGACATATGATTCTTCTACGAGCTATAAGTTATTGTCAAAAAAAGTCCAAATCTCAGTTGATGTGCCTTTGATTCCCTTAGAAGTGTGAAAGGAATATCAGGAGTAAAATCACTAAATGGTTCTACAGGGTTTGTCTTATATTCGACATAAGACATCCGATCAAAGGTAAAAAAGAGAGCGATTCCCCATAAGAAACTCTTGCTAATCCAAAAATCTTTTCCAACGGAAATTTCGAAACCGTTCCCTTGGGTCAGAATCTCACTTATCACTTCTTCCGGACTCGGAACTATCAACTGTGAAAAAGTAAAAACACCTGCACGAAATTCAAATGATAAATAAAAGTTTTTAGGAAGATAGTACGAAGTCCCAATACCAATAGAGTAAATATATGTGTTTAGCTCTGTTACAGTCGATATTTGAGTCCCATCCTCTCTTTGAATCTTACTAGAGCCAGCAGTCGTAAGCCCAGCAGATCCATTCAAATAAATGATAAAATTTTTCACAACTGCCTTCCCAATTTGTAAAGAGACAGAGAACGGAAGACTAGCAATGGAAGTCGTTGTAAAATAAGGCTCAATTGGATACCTAAAGCTACCGTAATAGCCCCCCACACCTGTAAGTAAGCGAGTAAAGAAGCTATCATGTTCGCGAGGATTTCCTGCACTTAGTTCTGAAAAAGGAAGAAAAGAAGAAAGGAACAGTAAGATCATGAAGAATTTCAACAGCCCAGACCGAGAAAGTAGATTGCTTAGTTTTTTTGAATCAATCATCATTCTATCAAGAGCCTATAAATCATCTTGATACAAATCTCTGAGACTTGATAATCCCATCAAGATCAAAAACAGACGATCCAATCCCAAAGCAATTCCACTGCATGGAGGGAGACCTGTCTTGAGTTGTTTCAAAAGCATTGGGCACGGTAGAATATGCTTTTTATTGAGTTTCTTCCGTAAGATATTCTCTTTCTCAAAACGGCTTCTATATTCTTCGCTTTCTCGGATTTCATTGTACGCATTTGCAAGCTCAATTCCCTTCCAATATACTTCAAACCTTCGTGAATAATCCCCTTCAATTTGACTTAGAGAAGCCAGCTCTTTGGGGTATCGATAAAGAAAAAGAGGTTCACATCTCCCAAGATGAGGCTCTACTAAATTGAGAAAAATAGTGTAAAATAAATCAGAGTACTCCATCTCCTCTGGCTTTGCTTGAAAGTCAAGGCTTTTTGCTTTTTTTTCCAAAGAAGAACGTTGGGAGGTACATCCTGCATATTTCTGAAGTGATTCATCAACGCTGAGACTAGAAGTGAAAGAACACTTATTTTTACTATAGGACTGCTCAGACAGGAAAAAAAAAAGCCTTCGGCACTGCTCCATCAGTTCTAATTCATCTGCTTCTACAAGATACCATTCTAATAAAAGAAATTCCTCTGAATGCATTTCTCCTATTTCACCAGAGCGAAAGCAATGTGCGATCTGAAATATACTACGTCGAAGCTGTGAAAGCAAAATCTTCATATTGTACTCTGGGCTGGTAATCAAATATCCTTCTGGATGATCTCCTTGAGGGGCAGTTTTCGGTGCTTGTGGACTTTTTCGAATACCAGTACGATACACTTGAAATGAATCCAAATGAGCCTCTACAGCACCCGTAGAGCAGAGCAAAGGAGTCTCAACTTCTAGTAGATTCTCTTGTTGAAAAAAAAGACGAATATCACGTAAAAAGGAAGCATGAGGCTCACAAAATTCTGGCTTAATAAAAAAAGCGTTGGGAGTATCCATCATCAGAAACCCAAATATTTGTAGGTATCTACTGGATCTTCCTATTCATAAAATGAAAAGGACGCAAAAACAAATAAGGTATTCTCAAATAGCTGAAAACGACAAAAAAATAAAAGAACAAAGTAGCAGCTATACGCAACAAAAGCCATGGACGAGTTATAGTATGCCAAAGCCATCGATACCCCCCTCGTTCTACCCATTCAGGTACCTTCCTTTCTCGTCGGGCCAGAATATCAAAAGAAGAATCTACACCCACGACAACTGCCTTAGAAAAATAACTCCAGTTCTCTCGAATCCAAAGCTCTTGATAAGGAAACTCCATTCCCAAGAAAATTAAATCTGGAGCCGACTTGCGAAGGGATTCTTTTACAAGGGCCTCCCTTTGTTTCCCAAAGGATCCTCCCTGACGACCAACAATTCTAACTCCAGGGAAGCTTTTCTGGAGATTAAAAAACACCTGCTCCAAAGAAGAAGAATGGATACCAAGAAGATAAATTGTAAAATTGCTTCGAGAAGAAAGCCTTACAAGATCCAACATCAAAGCGATAATTGAAATACGCTCTTTCAGATGCGACGGGGTTCCCAATATCCGAGATGCCCAGATCAACCCTCCTCCTTCAGGTAAAATGATATCGGCTTTGTTTACAATCGATCGAGTACGAGAATTGAGGCGGAAAGCCATCAGTTTTAGCGGATCCACGCAAAGAATATGTTTTGGTCCCTGTTTTTTTTCTATGTAGCTTAGGATTCTTGCAACAGCCTCATCTCTATTTAGATCATGGATTGGTATACCAAAAATTCTAGTCTGTTTTGTATGTTTAATATCAATACTTTTATAAACTAGAAGATCGTCTCGATCCTCCTTGGCAGAAGGAGATGTAAGCAAAGATTCATTCATAAAACTCGACAATCGTTTGTTTCTCCTGAATTTACGTCAACAAATCTATCTACTTCTTACTTGAAAAAAGTGCAAAAAATAGGAAAGTATAGATATTTTTCGATTTTATATTTTCGTCTCATCTTTCTAAATGATAACATATCATGGTTGACTGCCTCTATCGTTTCTTCACTTTGGTCACTGTATGTTGCTCTTCCAGAAACTAGCTTCTTTGCTTCGTCTTTTATTTTGTCCTCAGACCAAGTTTTTGAGTGTTTTCCCAATTGCTTGGTTGCTTTCTTGTGTGATTCTAACAGCAGTCGACCTAGGAACCAAGAAATGGATAACTTCTTATCTGAACTTTAACCTAAGTCCTGATCAACTGCACTATGTGGATGTTCGGAAGGAAAACTTTCAGGGAAAAAATCAAGTAAAGGATTTGATAGATACTTCAGGAGCCGAACAGATCAACATTCTAGGTCAAGAGGGAAAACACATAAAATTTCGCCTTCTTTTTAATAATAGATTCATCTTTGGAATAGGGCCTTCTCGCCCTATTCTTGGCTTCTTTTTGACATTGATATCAGCTCTCTTTCTTTTACTTTACCGATGGCATAATCCGATGCTTGGGCATAAAGTGGCTTGGCTTTTGGTTTTTTCAGGGGCTTTGGGTAATTTGATTGATAAACTCTTCCTTAAGTCTCTTGTCGAACGAGAGTGGCATCTTTCCCTGATACCCAAACAAGGCTATGTTGGAGGAGTCGTCGATTTTATTGAGTGCACATGGTTTGGCTGGACTAAAGCTCAAGACTATTTCTTGCTACATTTTCTTTCGATGGAAACATGGCCTACATTTAATGTTGCAGATAGCATGATTACCGTAGGAATTGTCATCCTCTTCTTCACGATGAAAACAGAAAATTTATCAACTAAGAAAGGAAAATAAGAAAGGAAAATGTCTACCGAGTTCTTGATTTTGTCCATGCTTATGATCATTTGCAATCTAGGTCTGCTTACTCTTGTAATCCCTTCTTTCCGAAGAAGCCTTGAAGCTCCCTTCAACTGGAAAAAATATCTTGATTTTTATAGGCTACAACTTCATGGATTAAAGAAAAAACGAACGAAAGAAAGTTTGTTGATTTATTTTCACTATCTTTCGTTTCATCTTTTTACTCCCTTGATTGGATTTTCTTTATTTCTCAGGACAGATGGTAATTTTCTTGTTGTACTTTTTAGTTTTTTTGTAAGTTATCAACTTCATCACAGGTTTCAGGAAAAAGTCTCAAATGAGAGTGCTTGAATCAAAGATATAATACTAAATAAAATTCCCTACGTAAGAAGATCAAGGAACGTTTTTTTGAAAATTCTGAGCCCACTACTCTTGCTCTTCTTTTCCTTGCAGCTATGTCTATCCTGCCGTCCGAAGATCAAGAGTAGTTTTTCCCTAGAAGAGTGGTACGGAAACGATCTGAATGGAAACAGGATCCAGCTATCCCATTGGAAAGCATCTGGAGCTATATTGAATTTTTACAGTTCAACCTGTCACCCTTGCATCAAGGAGCTACCTGCACTTTCGCTTTTGTATCAAGAGGCACAAAAAAGGAATATTCTAATGTTTCTTGCAGTGGAAGAGATTCGAGACAGAGATAGAACAGAAATATCTTCTAAGAAGACAGGGGAAAAAAACTATCAAGAGCTTGTTGCCCTCCTCAAAAAAGATATTTCAAGCTACCAAATCAAAATACCTTTTTTGATTATGGGAAAAAACTTCCGTACGGGCTCAACAAAATTGATTCAGGCTACTCCCGAAACCCTTTTTTTAAGGACAAACCCTCTTCGAGCAATTTATAATTTCATAGGACCTATCTCTACGGCTCAAAATGATAATGAAAACCTACGAAACCCTCGCTTTCAGTTCGCTTTGCGAATGCTGAATCAGATGGAAAGACCTCCCAATGTTCCCTAGGTTTTGGAGGCTATCGGAGTTGAACCGATGACCTTCTGAATGCAAATCAGATGCTCTACCAGCTGAGCTAAGCCCCCAAACAAACCTTATTTAGAACAGAAAATATATAGGGCACCTTCTTGTAAAGAAGATTCATTGTATGGAATTACCTCCTGAGAGTAAAAAAACAATATATACGGCATATAAAATCAAAAAGACGAAACCTTTCCAACGACTCAAGATATGAGCCTTTCGTACTATAAAAAGAAAAAAGATAAGAACAGCAAGTCCCATAATAATCAGATCAAAGTTTAATTCTGTACGAAAAGGCAAGGGATGAACCAGCCCACTTATACCTAAAACC
The DNA here is from genome assembly GCA_014238275.1 of Leptospirales bacterium. GTDB lineage: Bacteria > Spirochaetota > Leptospiria > Leptospirales > Leptonemataceae > JABABJ01. The sequence continues at coordinate 7,778 of JABABJ010000045.1, forward strand.
CACAAAATATTAAAAAGATTGGAACCAAGAACATTCCCAACGGCTATATCTGCTTTTCCTCGATATGCAGCAACAGAAGATGCTGCAACCTCTGGAAGAGAAGTTCCAACTCCTATGATGACGATCCCTATAACTGCTTCACTGAGTCCAGATATTTTCGCTATATGAATCCCTCCTTTGACAATCCAATCACCTCCTATGGTTAATCCAGCCAAGCCTATTAGAGTATATAGAATCGACTTAGTCCACGAAAGATTTGCTTGCTCTTCATGACTAGATGATTCTCGAGCTTGCTTCCATACATAAAGCAAAAAAAGCATAAAGAATGATAAAAGAACCAGAGAGTCTCCTCGACCAAGTATGTTACAGAAGGATGGAGCAACTCCTGTCGTATCGGAAGGATGGCAAAATGGATTAGGATCAAAAAACATATCATTTAGCAGAATGCCAAGTATCAATGCCACTCCTAGGTTCATTGGTATCTCCTTCCAAAGGCTATTGGGACTTACAATAATAGGAGTAATGATAGATGAAACACCAAGTATCAGAAAAACATTCGCAATATTGGAACCTAGAATATTGCCAAGGGCAAGATCGGAATTCCCTTGTACTCCAGCTATTAGATTGACAACAAGCTCAGGAGCTGATGTTCCAGCACTTACAATAGTAAGTCCTATCACCAAGTCTGAAATACGATATCTCTTTGCAAGTGCAGAAGAACCTTCTACCAACAAATCAGCCCCCTTGATCAAGAAAAAGAAGCCAACAATAAACTGAATATAAAGTAGATACATAAATTAATAAATCATCCCATCAAGTCAATTACCGAACTATATCTAGTCAATTCAATTTTACTCTAAAATGATGTTTTAGAGTAAAATTGACAAACGTAGTGCAAAGTCAAATAAAACATTTGATTGCATTTCTCTCCCAGATATTTTTCTTGGATACTGTCCCTAGATATTTTCTTTGGATATTTTCTTTGGATATTTTCCCTAGATATTTTCTCTAACCCAGCCTATGAATCTTGATCAAGATGCCCATCCCTATTTGAAGGAAAAATTAGCAGGGTTTCATGAGCTTTCTGGTCGCTATCAAATCAGGATCCGAGAGCGGTTTGAATCTTCTCACTATTTATATAATTATCTTCCGGATGGAAGCAATGAGCCTCATCATGGACATACATGGGAAGTACAGATCGTACTTACAAATGAACGGCAAAATCTCCAAGGGGATGGTATCTGCATTGATTTTCTGGCTGTTCGAAAGCGTATGAACGATCTCATCGAAAGAATCGATCACCTTTGCATTAATGATTTAGACGAATTTCAAGGAATCAATCCTACTGCTGAAAATATAACTAGGTGGTTTTACAAGGGGCTTCTCGATGCGGTAGAATCACAAAAGGCAAAGATTCTCGAAGTTCGAGTTTATGAGGGACCTGAAAATCTTGCTATCTATTATCCTGAAGGGTAGAGATATGGATCCCCATGGTTGGGACAGAAGTGAGCGGTATCTCAAATCACAGAGAGATAATAAAAAATCACACAGCTGAAGTAAGCTCTTGGAGAGGCTTCGCAAGATCAAATCGAAAATCTTCCACATCGATCTTAGGTTCGTACCAGACCCCATAGTTCCCAGCCATAATCAGTTTTCGAAGATAGCTTTGTGTTAATCCTTCAGTGCAGGAGATGTCATAGAATCGTATGTCAATTTTTGCAGGATCTTTTATAACCGTCCCTAGGAGTTTAGCCAAAAAAGTCTGACGGTTTTCTGTATCTGTATTAATCTTACAAAAACCAGCTTGAACGATATCGACGATCTGTTCCCAGTCTGTCCCAACAAATTCCTCCCATTTTTTCACTGATGCTTCGGCAGATTCAAACTTGCGAAGGCTGGAAAGGGCGTAAGAGGTCACTTCTTGATAAAGGGTAGATGCCCCATGAATGACAAAACAAATCCTCTCATCAATGGAATTCGCAATTTTCAAGAGGGTATGAGCCAAGTCGATTTGCAGCTTTACTTTACTTCCGGGCTTTCCTTTATTAGGACCGTGCATTGTCCCTATTGTTGGAGCAAGCATCAATACTCCAGTCTCTCGTAGGAATCGCTCCAATTCTTGGGGATTTGTATAAGTGGAAATTTCCGAATGAGTATCTTCGTCCTCCTCACCTGCAAGAACTCCAAGCTCTCCTTCTACGGAAACTCCAAGGGGATGGGCAATGTTTACAACCTCTCGTGTAAGACCTATATTATCAGCCAAATCCGTATGGGTTTGATTCACATGATCCGTAGAGTTATCTGCCATCACGGAACTAAGACAAGAAATCGCAGCCTGAACAACTTTCCGACCCTTCTCCGTTATATAGTCCCCATGGTCTAAATGAGTAGCTACTTGAATTTTAGTACGACTTGCCATCTTTGCAATATAATCCGAAACTATTTCCAAGCCAAAGATTGCTTCTCCCCTCCCAAAATGCTTCAAGGCTGAATTGGAAAAGGCAAGAAGACCGCTTGAGCCAAGCATTTCAAAGGCAGTAAATGCAGCATTGATAGATTGAAAAGTAGTAACATTAAAGGCTGGAACAGCATATCTCTTTCCCACAACGTTCCCCTTTTCCCCCCGTTTTGCCTTGTAAAGAAGGCTCATAGCACTTGTCATATTCTCAGGGAACTTCCTTTCCAGATTCAAAGGGGGAGTATGTTTATAAGAGTCTAAAGCCATTTTGTACAAAATCGTCTGTCAAAGATTTATGTCGTAGTATTTTATGTCAAGTTTTTTTTCTGTATCATTTTCACGAGAGGGAGGACCGTGCCTTTTATAAAACCTCAGTCATGCCCTCCGTGGCATGACTGAGGGGACGCAAAAATAGGGGAACCCTATTTTTGCTTACATTTGCGGAGCTCCCATGGCTCCGCAAATGGGGAGACCCTCCGTGGTCTCCCTGTGACTCTCCCCGCGCCCGACACTTCACAGATA
>JABABJ010000015.1 GCA_014238275.1 Leptospirales bacterium
GATAGACTATAGCCTCGCGATCTATTTTACAGAATTAATCGTTTTCTTGTAGTAGAATACCTCCTGCATAAGCTGATAAAAAACAGAACAATCCAATTGCAACCCATCTCAAAAGCAAAAAGAGAGTTCTTTTCTTACTCTCTTTTTCTCCAGTATGGTTTTTTTGCTTATGACTTGTTTCCTCATGAAGTGTTCTTTCCTTTTGGGAATGAACATATTCAAAGAGATCTTCTTGTTCTTTTGTAGGAAAAAATCTTCTTTGCAACCATTCAAACCATGAAGACTTCTTGCTTTTCTTAGTCATTAGTTAAATGCTCACAAAATATATGGATGCTTATTTTTGTATTGTGCTTTGGAATTGCCTGCAATAGTATAAGAGCTCAAAATTACTCGTTTTTTGAGCTCTTAGGTCAAGGGCTACTACGTATTTCGGCTATTTTCTCAAATGACATAACAACAATGTAAAGGCTGAGTAAAGAAAGTAGCAGCTGTTTTGTTTGATATTATGGTCTTGTGTCACTTCACAGAAGGAGTCTAAAATCTAGCAATGTTTGAGCTTGTACAGAAAAATCATATCTTATGTCTCAAAAATCTATTTTTTTCTTGATAATTATACTATTTTATGAATGTTGACAAGGAGGAATGGATTCCAAATTCTGCTTTGATTGTTTGGAGTCACAATGAATCTGAATTACTCTACATATTAAGTATAGAAAGGGAATATCCTGAACACACACCCTCTCAAAAAGGATTCACTTAAAGAAAGTCTATGAAGTTACTTTTATGCAATGATGACGGTCCAGATACCTTTGGTGTTTGTTCACTACGAGAAAGCCTCTCTGACATAGGAGAGGTTTGGCAACTTACACCAGATAAACAACAAAGCGGAAAATCTCATGCAGTTCACTTTCATCAAAGTGTCATCCTAAACCAAATCGAGAAAAGGAAGTTTGTACTGAATGGATACCCTGCTGACTGTGCAAATGTTGGAATGCAGCTGGATATTTTTCCTTCATTTGATCTTCTTGTTTCTGGAATCAATCATGGACCGAATCTTGGAGATGATGTTCATTACAGTGGGACTGTTGCGGCTGCTCGCCAAGCAGTGATTCACGATATGTGTGCAGTAGCCATAAGTTCCGTAGATGTAGAACCTTCAGCAGAAAAAATGAATCGTATCGCATCTTGGCTTAAGCTTTGGCTCAAGGAGAATTTAATTCATTTACAAAAAAGAACTGTCTATAATATCAATTACCCTCATGAATCTTCCTCGCTTACAAAAGAAGATCAACACCCAAAAGTTATGATCACTCGTCAAGGAAGGCGTATCTATGGAGATTATTATCAAGAGCTCAAATCTCATAGTAAAGAACAAGAAAAAAGAGGACAAATCAGAAAGCACCTTCAACTTGAATGCAAAAAAATGTCACATGTAAAAGAAAGAAATACTGATTTTGCAGCTATAGAGAGAGGATTGATTTCCATTACTCCTCTCAATACTGATACTACAGATATAAAAGAGTTTCGTCGGTGGAGAAGAAGAAAACTAACAATAGAATTAACCTGATTCTTCAAAGGATTTTGGAGATCCAAAAATCCTTCCAAGCAGGGCTTGATGGCCCTGTTGAGTTCCATGAACTTGCTATATGCTATTATCATATTGATAATTTGGATTACTCCTTATCCTGCCTTCAGAAAGTCCTTGATAGATATCCAGACTATATAGAAATAGCCTCTGTCTCCTCCCTTCAGGCATTAATTTTGATTCAGACAAGACAGTTTGAAAAAGCTGAAAAGGTAATTGCAAGTCGTCTTGAAAAAACAGGTATTGATCTACGCCTTCTTTCCATGATGGCTTATGTTTATGAGAAAACAGAACGTGCTTCTCAAGCAATCCATACGATTCGTCAGATCCTTCAGATTGATCCTAAAAATACCAATGCACTCAATTCTCTCGCATGGCTCCTCACAATTCATGGAACAGAAGAGGAACAAAATGAAGCCTTTTCCTGCCTACGAAAGGCTTTAAAGCATTTTCCTGCCAACCCTGCTTATTTGGATTCTCTTGGGATGTACTATGCACATAATGGAGATAAAAAAAGGGCACGGGCAGCTTTCATGAAAGCTATTGAATACTCCCCTTGGAATACAGAAATTCTCCAACACATACGTGAGGTGGTTTCATAGAAGTCATATCGTAGCTTCATGCAGGCGAGGTCACTTCAATAATAAATCGTTGAGATGGTTCATCACTTCCTCTGGCTGTATTTCTTTCATACAACGAAAATGAATCAGAGGACATTTTGTATAGGTTCGTGAAGAACAAGGACGACAATCCAAACGAAAATCAACACTTCGATAAGAAGCATTTGGATCTGGTAGAGTAGGACCAAATAGGACAATCGAAGGCTTGTTTGCGGCTTGTGCTAAAGCCGCTGGGAAGGAATCATTTCCAATGAAAACAGAGCTTCGGCAGATCAAATCATACATTTCCCCAATGGATACCTTACCTGTAAGATCATGTACTCTCTTTCGGGATGAAAGAGGCTGAAAGAGCTCCATAAAGCGAATGATTTGTTCTGCTGCTTTTTCCCGATGAGTACTGAGAAGAATTACATCCTTTTTGAAATATGTTACAATCTTCCCAATCAGAATGGCAAAATGCCATGAGGGCCAGCACTTAGACAAAGGAGCAGAGGCTGGACATACCACAATAGGAGCAATTCCATCTATACCTGAAGACACTCTCTCTAAGTGGATACCCAAAGAAGATAAAAGAAAAGATACACGTTCCTTTGACTGTTTTTGGACTGAGTCTGGAAGTTTTGGAAGACCTTGCTTCTGTTTGGAAGAAGAGTTTTCTTGTCTTAGAAGGCTGTCTAAAAATCTCAAGAGCTCTTCTCCCTTTCCCTTTCCTTTTCCCTTTCCTTTTCCTTTTCCCTCTCCCTCTCCCTGAGAAATGATTCTTGCTTTTCTTGATTGATTCCCTGAACTTTCAGGAAGGATATGATCTAATAAGGATTTTGACTGTCCCCTAAGCCTTTCTTTAGAAGGATTTACTTGCGAGCCCTTATTTTGTGGAATTTTTTTTTTAGAAGGAGGTGCTTTAGCAAGGCTTTTAGAAGAAGTCTCTTGAGGAAGGGAATCCAAAGAAAGGCTTTCGTATACAAGAATATCCAAAAAACTCTTACGGGTCCCAAGACACCAAGGTATACCAGATAAAACCGTAAGAAGAAGATTTTTCCATGAGCTATTCCATGAACATAAGATATCTAGCTTCAATCTTCGTATCTTTCGAACGACCTGAAATATATTTTTATGAATGACAACAAAGTGGTCTATATGAGGATTGGATTGGAATAAGGCTTCTATATCGGAACGGGCGGCAAGTGTCAATGAGATATGAGGGAAACGTTTTTTGAGTTCCGAAACCCTTGCCATCATTCGGATAGCTTTTTCTGGAGATCCTGTCTGAAGCAATAGAATATGGATAGACATTTGCTTTAAATGAAAATCTTTGTGAAAATTTTTGCTCTAGCTGTCAAAAATTTTTTCCAAAGGAACTGTAAGTCCTCAAAAAGAACTCCATGAAATTTTTTCCAAAGGAACCGTAAGTCCTCAAAAAGAACTCCATGAAACTTTTTCCAAAGGAACCGTAAGTCCTCAAAAAGAACTCCATGAAACCTAGATCGAGAACCCTAGAGCTCTATATTGTCAAGGAATTCTTTTCTTCTTTTCTTACTATTTTTACTCTCATTTTTACCCTCTCGGTTGTCTTGAGTTTAAGAGAAGTTTTTAGCTCTCTCATTGCAGTAGGATTTCCTCTTTCTAAGATCATTCTTTTTATTCTCGTCAGTAATATCTCTAATTTGCCGAGCATCATACCTTTTGTTGCTTTTTTTTCAGGTCTATTCACAACAAACCATTTTTCTATTAACATGGAGATGGCAGCAATGCGTTCTTTGGGAATGAGTCGATTGTATATTTATACAATCTTTGCTTCTGTTGCTTTTTGTATCTTTGCTCTGATGATTTCAATAACCTGTTTTTTAGCTCCTTTATCAATCAAGATTCAGGATCACATGACAGTTTTTCTGCATACTTATTCTAATATTGCTTTTGTACAGGAAGGGAAGTTTCTCAATTTCTCACAAAAATATGGAAACAATGTAGATCTTTATACAAAGAAAAAAGAAGATTCTGTTCTGAAAAATATCTATCTTCACCGATGGACTACGACTCCTCCCTCAAAGCTCTATTCTCAAGGGAAGTCACTTACTACTCAGATCAATTATGCAAGAAAAGGAGAGACCATCTCTCGAATTGCTTCGAAACAAGATAAGTTGAAAAGCAATCTTTTGGTAAGGCAGAAGGATAAACTTCCTTTTGGCTTAAAAGGACGTCCTCTGATTGATATAACTCCTTTAAGTTATACATACAATTATGGAAGTGTGCAAAACAGGAAGAACTATCTCCGTCTCAGCGAAGGGTTTTCCCTAGAATTATCTAATGATAGAAAAAGTTTTCAACTGATCGATTTTCAGAATGGATGGATGGACTATTCCCTAAATTCTCCTCATGCACAAGGACATCTCCGTTTTCAAAAAAATAGCTTTCATTTTAGGGATCTCCTTCGTTTCTCCAGAGGAATCATACAGGGGGGAATCACTGCAGATTTAGATACTATAACTACAGGTGTCCCACAACGAACAGAGAATCTATCTGAACTTCCCTCCCTTTCGATGAGAGAAATTCTTCACACAAGGAGAGAAGAAATGATTTCTTTGAGTCCGAAAGAAATTTTCGAAAAATATAGATTTTATGTACCTCTTGCAATGAATACTCCTCAAAAGAGAAAAATCCATTTTGATCGTGTTCTATATCACTCGGGTTTTTTTGAATCCCTTTATAAACATTTTCTTTTCAAGATTCAAAAAAACATCTCTGTACCTATCGGGTCTTTATTGCTTGTAATTCTTGCTATCTCCCTTGGAAGCTCCACGAATATTAGAAACAAAGGGAAAGGAGGAAGTTTTATAACCGCTTTAGTAGTTTATTTTTTCTATAATGTCGTACAAAATCTTACGGGTCTATCTTACCGCAAGAATATTGTGAGTTATCCTAGCATTGTATGGATCCCTGAGCTAATGATCCTCTTTGCTATTATCCTAATCCTTTTTTTTGAGAAAAGAACAAAATGGTCTTTTTTTACTTTCTCATTTTCGAAAGTAAAAAAAATTTTTCATCCTTCTCCTAAGAATCAACACTCACGAAATAAATTATAGCTGATTCTTAGTTTATGCCCCTATCTTCCTGTAAATTTCAAGTAGACTATGACTCAATTCTGTTGCAAATATTTTTGAGTTTCACACGCTATAATTAAAAATTTTCTTGATCTGTCGTGACTCCAATAAGACAATGGCAGGAAAGTGAGTTCTCGAAATATATTAGTCTCAGTTGCCCTTCTCATTTTGCTTGCCTTTGTTTTGGTGAGGGAATGTAGGAAAGAAAGTCACAAATCCCCTGTCAAACCAAAAGATTCTTCAGGCTCTTCCTTGCCCGAAGAAAGCAAAGAAGGTCAAGTAGATCCTAACTCTCGCAAAAATACATCTAATCCATCATCCACCTCTCGCTCTGAGCTCAAACAACAGCCCCTAAAACCAAAGTCGAAACCATCCTCTAGGCAGACTATACCGCAAAGGGTTTCAAAAGAAAAGACTCCTCCCTCTCTTCCCAAAACAAGGAAAGCATCCAAAAGAACCCAAGCTATCACAAAGGCAAGAAAACGACTGTATGGCATTCCAGTCGCTACTATTCTTCCCTTTTCTTTCGTCTGCAAAAATCCTTCTATCTATTCAAGTTGGGAATATGCTAAACAAAACTCAGATATTCCAGAACAGCAGGAAATTTTGAATCGGATCCTCAAGCAGGATAAGAGTTGCTTGACTCTCCCCTCTGGTGCTAGAGGAAAACTAGATAGAAAAGGAAGCTCTTTTTTAGGAGAAAAAGAGGGTATTATCTGTCTTAAAGGAAATTCTCCGTCAACTAGCTACTGTTCCCATCCAAATAACGTTGTACGCTAGCCATGTTTTCCAATCATCCAGTTTTCTTTTTCAAGAGAACCTTTCGCTCAATTTCAAATATTTTCTCTGGGATCTTTTCCTTAGCAAGTTTCTTCTTGTCGTTTTCTTTTAGAAAGAGATCAGCAGCATACTTCTCTAAAGCCTGAGAAGGGCTAAGATTTTTCACTCCAATTAACTGAAAATGAACAACTCCCACAATTTCTTTCAGAAAAGATAGATTTGAATTCTCAGTAGACCCAGTATAGAGGCTATCCATTTCTTCAACGGCAATAACTCTGGAAATACTCCCTATTGTATCCCCTGAAATGGCAGGTTGAGTATGATAGCCCTCTGTATAACCAAAGTCCCATAGCATATTTTCTGTCGTATCACGACTTGCAAGACCAGCAAGCCATGCAAAGACAAGACCTCCATAGACAACAAGATCCTTCCCCATCTTGGAAGAAAGCCCTTCCACATAGACCCTATCATAATGGAGAGGATGGGTATTTCCCATGCGATAGGTCCAAGGGACATGCTCATCTGTGATGGTTCTCATATTTTTATGAACAATGGTATCTCCTACTTGAAAGTCTTCAAAAAAAGTATTTATGCCAGTAGTAGCTTGATACTTATGAGCTGAACGAAAAGAAGGAAGCTGAACTCGCTTGGGAGATGATGATTGTGGAAATTGCAAGTGTGGACCCTTCTTAGCCCCTCCGAAAGCCCCTTCTGTAGAACCTCGGGAAGGAATCATAATCTTTCTCTCATATTGTATCACAATTTCTTGATTCTGATTTAGCCCTATCGTCTCCACATGAACAATTCCAGGCTTGCCTTCTCCTCTTTCTCTTCGAGAAATGACTCTAGTACAGGCAGAAAGAGTATCCCTAGGATATACTGGTTTCAAAAAACAAACGTTATAATAGCCTAAGTTCGCAAA
>JABABJ010000053.1 GCA_014238275.1 Leptospirales bacterium
ATCGTCTTAGTGAATATCTACTGAAAAGAGGCGGAAACGCCTATAAAAGGAAGCAAGCCTGATAAGTCGGGACTCTTGTTAGTATAAGTAAGTCTCCGTGGCTTGCTTTTAGGAAAGTCGCCGAAAAAACCAAAAATCCCTACAGATAGCAAAGACCGCCACACGGATGTGGCGGAACATACCCGACACCCACAGACAGGAGGTCTGTGAAGTGTCGGGCGCGGGGAGAGCCACGAGAGGGAGGCGCGGTCCTCCCTCTCTGGGAATAGATAGATGGAAGCAAGCCACGCTGAAGCGGGATTATTGATATTATAAGTAAGTATCTAGGCTTGCTCACATAAAAAACGCCGAAAAAACAGGGAATCCCTCTCTGGAAAATATTTTTCCCAAATTGTGCATTTTTTTCTGGTCAAAATAGATGGCTCTTAAAATGATGGCATCCTGTTCTAGTCTTGATGAAAATTTATCAAGGCTAAAAAAATTTAGAACACAGGAAGAGGGAACAAATATGGTATTACCAAATAAGCCAAAGGATCTTTTGCAATGGGCAAAGTCGGAAAAAGTAAAATTCGTAGATATACGTTTTGTAGATATGCTAGGGATGAGTCATCATTACACGATGCCTCTTCATGCCGTAGATGAAGAAGCCTTTACGTTCGGAGTGGGATTTGATGGCTCTTCCATTCGTGGATGGAAGGCAATCAATGAGTCTGATATGCTAACTCGTCTGGATACTACCTCTTCCTTCATTGATCCTTTTTTTGAGCATAAGACTCTTGTTGTATTTTCTGATATCTATGACCCGATTGCTGATAAACCCTATAACAGAGACCCTCGTCAGCTTCTCAAAAGGGCAGTTTCCTACATGAAGTCCAGCAATATTGCAGATACTGCTTTTTTTGGACCAGAAGCGGAGTTTTTTCTTTTTGATGATGTTCGATTTGATTCTCAAATGGACCATGCTTTTTATCAAGTCAGCTCTCCTAACGCTGCTTGGAATATGGGAAGTGAGGAAGAACCTAACTTGGGTCATAAACAGCGGGTTAAGGGGGGCTACTTCCCTGTTCCTCCCAACGATATCTTTCAGGATATCCGTGGAGAATGTCTTGATATTCTTGAGTCGATAGATGTGAAGACAGAGAAGCATCATCATGAGGTTGCAAGTGCAGGTCAGGGAGAAATCAACCTTGTTGCAACGGAAGCTGTACAAATGGCTGATAATCTTATGAAATACAAGTATGTTCTTAAAAATGTAGCTCGTCAACGGGGATATTCAGCAACTTTTATGCCTAAGCCTGTCTTTCAGGATAATGGTACAGGGATGCACACTCACCAGTCGCTCTGGAAAGGTTCCAAGAATCTTTTTGCAGGGGATGGCTACGCAAATCTTTCTGATCTTGCACTGAACTATATTGGAGGCATTCTGGAGCACGGTCCTTCCATCCTTGCATTCTCTAATCCAACCACGAATAGCTACAAGCGTTTAGTCCCTGGATTTGAAGCACCGGTGAATCTAGTTTATTCTGCTCGCAACCGCTCGGCTTCCATTCGAGTTCCTGTCGCAGTTACAGGGGATAAGGCTCGTAGAATTGAGTTTCGTACACCAGATGCGTCCTGCTGTGGATATCTTGCTTTTGCTGCCATGCTTATGGCTGGTCTTGATGGGATTCAAGAAAACCGTAATCCAGGTGCACCAACTGATTTTGATTTGTATTCAGCATCTCCAGAACAACAAGCAAAGCTTAAAGCCGTACCTGCCAATTTGACTAAAGTCTTGGATTCTCTTCAGGAAAATCACTCTTTCTTAACGAAAGGAGATGTCTTTGATTCTGATTTTGTCGAAAATTATATCGATTACAAGCGAGATGAAGTAGAGCAAGTGGTAAATCAACGACCTCATCCATATGAGTTTGTCTTATATTACGATTGCTGAACTCCGTATTTCTTCCCTGAACAAAGGAGAAGTCTCTGTAATTTTGTAGCATGAGTTTGATCATAGACTACTTTCTGCATCGGAGTTTGTTTGTCAATCTCCTCACCTTTCTCCTTGTCATATCTGGACTTTGGACCATTCTGAATACAAATCGGGAGGCATTCCCACAAGTAGAATATGACATAGTTTCAATAGTGACGATATGGCCTGGAGCATCTTCTCAGGATATAGAAAAGCTAATTACCAATCCTTTTGAGCGTAGTATCAAAGGTGTAGGCGGAATTAGAAAGTATAGATCATCTTCTATTGAAGGTCGTTCTTCCATCTCTGTTACAATAGACCCTGATGTCGATGATACTCAGAAAGTAATTGATGATATCCGAAATGCTATAGATAATACAAAAGACATCCCTGATGATACAGAAGAGCCATCCATAATAGAAATCACAACCTCTACTATACCTGTAATCCAATGGTCGCTTGCCCGCGTCAAAGATAAAAAAGGAAACTACCAAACAAGCTATAAAGAACTTCGAGACCTTGCCGAGATACTGGAGAACAAAATTTCTGATCTGTCCGATGTCGCTCGTGTAGAGAAGAGAGGATGGAGGGATGCTGAAATTTTTATCGATCTAAATCCTCAAGCTATGATTCGTTATCAGATAGGAGGAAATGATGTGGTACGTGTTCTCAAAGCTCGTAATATTACTCTCCCCGGTGGGGATATGCAAATAGGGAAAGAAGAAATTCTTCTCCGTACAGTTGGAGAGTTTCGTTCGACACAGGAAATTAAAAAAGTCCCCGTAAGAGCAAATGATATTGGAGCTTCTGTAAGAGTACAGGATCTGGCAAAAGTTTATGAAGATTTTAGTGAACCAATGTACCTAGAAACTACGGAAGGAAATAGTGCAATTTCTCTCACTGTCGTAAAAAGAGAGTCTGGAGATATTATCAACGTTGTAAACGATACCAAAAAAATTGCAAAAGAGTTTGAGAGAACTCTTCCTGCGGATGTTAAAATAGTCAGTTCAAATGATATTTCGTTTTTTGTTAGAAGAAGGCTTGGGGTTCTTTTGTCTAATGCTACTTTGGGACTCTGCTTTGTAGTAGGAATTCTCTTCATCTTTCTTGGTTGGAGAACAGCGTTAATGGTAGCACTTGGTATACCTATTTCCTTCGCAATTGCCTTTCTTTTTATGTCCTATCTTGGGATGTCTCTCAATATGATCTCTATGTTCGCGATGATCATTGTTTTAGGAATCATCGTAGATGATGCTATTATCGTAAGTGAAAACTTCTATCGCTACTTAGAAATGGGATACCCTCCTCTGGAAGCAGCTTCCAGAGGAACGAAAGAAGTTATTGCTCCTGTGCTTGCAACAATTGCAACTACAATATCTACATTTGGACCGCTTCTTTTCCTGAGTGGGATTTTTGGCAAATTTGTTTTTACGATTCCTTTAGTGATTATTATCTGCCTTATAGGATCTCTTCTCGAATGTTTTTTTATTCTTCCTTCACATATACATGACATCAATCGAAATACGGATTCTGAAAAATTAAAATCTATGCAAAATAGATTTTCATGGTTTGCAAGGTTTCGAGATAAGTTTTATCTTCCTTCCTTAAAATATGTTCTAACTCATAAGATTATTGTTCTTGCTTCTTTTTTTGGAATGGTGCTTTTATCCATTCTTCTTCAGACATTGTTTGGGAAGTTCTCTCTTTTCCCATCTGCTATTGATGCTTTGTACATAAAATTAGAGGGAAAACCTGAAACTACAAAAGAAGAAATGAACCGTGTTGTCCAAGCAGTTGGGCATGTGGTAAACAGGCTTCCAGATTCGGAGCTAGATACATATATAGGTCGTGCAGGGATTCAATCGCAAGAAGGACCTGATCCCTTTGCAAAATATGGAGGAAACTATGCTATGATCCTAGTTTTTCTTCATCAGGAAATTGATCGGAAATACTCTGCTGATACCATTGCTGACGTGCTTAGAAATCAAACGGAATGGCTCTTAACACCAGCTTCGCTTGCGGAAAAAAAAGAACAAGACAAAAATAAAATCATAAGACTAAAAAAACAACATAAAAGTATAGCAGCCTTTACAAAAACAAAGAATATCATATCTCCTGGATTCAAGGATCTAGGAGGAAGTCTCACTTCACTTAGCTTTGGATACCAGAAAGGAGGTCCTCCCGTAGGGAAACCTATTTCCATAGAGGTGATAGACAACGATTTTCAGATACTAAAATCCCTTTCTAATGAGTATAAAAGTATATTGAAAAAAATTAGCGGAGTCCAAGATATTGGATCTGACTTTCTTCCAGGGAAAAAAGAACTTCAACTCAACGTGAATGAAGCACTTCTAGCACAGGCAGGTGTTTCTGTTTTAGACATAGCAACAGCTTTGAATACAGCTTTTGAAGGAACTGTTGCAACATCCATACGACGCTCAGATGAAGAAGTCGATGTACGAGTTCGATTTGCAGAAAAGCACAGAAACAGCCTCCAAGCCCTTCAGAATATCTATCTTACCAATTCTCAAGGGCAATTGATCCCTGCTTCTCGAATGATAAACTTTAAAGAAGCAAAAAGCATCACCTCGATCAATCACTTGAACGGAAGAAGGATTATTAATATCACAGCTAATATCGATGAATCTCTTATCACTTCAGCTAAGGCAAATCAACTCGTTGTAATAGAGTCAGAAAAGAGAAAACTGGACAAGAAATATCCTAGTCACACAGTGAATTATGGTGGTGAAAATGAGGACACACAGGAATCACTAGCTGGATTGAAGTTCTTATTTTTGATTGGTATCTTGATCATCTTTATGATACTTGCTGCTCTTTTTCGTTCTCTTGTCCAACCTTTTATCATTTTAACAGCTATTCCTTTCGCGATGATTGGTGTAATCCTTGCTCTTGTTTTCCATGGGATTCCTTTTGGTTTTTTAGCTTTTGTGGGAATGATAGGTCTTTCGGGAGTAGTGGTAAATGATTCAATTGTTTTGCTTGATTTTGCAAATCGTATGAAGACAAATCATCCTGAGTGGACAAATCAAGAGCTTGCTATTCAAGCTGCTTCTCAGCGTCTTAGACCTGTTCTCCTTACTACCTTGACAACAGCGGCTGGACTTCTTCCCACTGCTTATGGTCTTGGAGGGTATGATCCTTTCCTTGTTCCTATGGCTTTATCTTTTGCATGGGGTCTTATTTTTTCTACTGTTTTAATTCTTGGTCTCGTCCCACTTCTTTATGTTTTAGTGCTTGACTTTCAGGATTGGAGAAGCAGATTCGTATGGAGAAAGATTCCCTCTATCCATTCATAAGTTTTCTATTCTCTTCTATATGACATGAATGACTTACAAGTCTTAAATCTTTCCTATCTTGAAAATATCCCTCAAGAGTTGTTTCTAGCAACTAGTGAGGATTCTATGAAAGCATCTATCCGATGTCCTGTTTCTGTGTTATTTCAAATAGATACGCAGCAAATCATTCACCTTTTAGATTCAGTATCGATTTGTCATGGTATTGATAAAGTATCGATAGAAAAGCAAATTCAATCCTTTCGTGAATCCTCCAGTAATAGTTCCTCTGCAAATTTCAAATCTATTGAAGTTCATGTGGCACAGGGAAGCAAACCTGTTTTACCCTGCAACGGATCTATTGAAATCATGATTACAGAAAAACCAGAGTTTTTGCTGGATCAGCATGGTAAAACAGATTTTCGCAATATCAACAAATTTAAGCAGATAGAAGAAGGAACACTTCTTGCGAAGCGTATCCCACCTATAGAAGGAAAATCTGGATTTAATATTTATGGTGAAGAGATCCTTTCTCCACCACCAATAGATGCTCGCTTAAAATGCGGTACAAATGTTAAGTTTATACCTGAAACAAATGAATATCGCTCCCTAGCAAAGGGAATTTTTCATAGAGAGGAAAATCAAATTAGCATTCATACTGTTCTCTTAGTACCAAAGAATGTAGGTATGAAATCAGGGAATATTATTTATGAAGGAGATATTCAGATCAATGAAAATATTGAGCATGGTGCAAGTGTATCTTCTCTCGGAAGCCTTACAGTGAAAGGGATCATTGAATCAGAAAATGTACGTATAAGCTCTTCTCTTGATGTAGGAAGCGGAATCAATACAGCAGGCAAAGGAAGCATTAGAATAGATGGTAATCTAAAGACAATATATTTAGATAATACTTCTGTTATCGTCGGAAAAAATGCCTTCCTTCTTCGTTCTATTACTTCATCCAGACTGATTGTTCATAACAATCTATATATGACTTCCGGTACTTCTGCTATCATTGGAGGAAGGGTAACTGTTTTTGGTTCCCTTGCCACAGATCAGATTGGTAATATGGGAGGAACTCGTACTATCATTGAGCTTGGAGTTCATTACTGGAATATAGAATACTATCGCTCTTATTTAAAGATCATTGCAAAAGAAGAAAAGCATTATGAATTTCTTCGGAAACAAGTCCTTGATTTCAAGGAATATCTGCAACGTCAAAGAGCTAAGACGATGCTACAGGCAAATAAAAAGAAAGCTTATCTACTTTATAAAGAGTATCAAGAAAAGATCGAGGATATTAAAAAACTGCGTGAGTCAGCTCGTCAGTATAAAAGTAACCGTCTCAATCAAAAACCTCTTACTCTAGTAGTCCGAAAGGTCATTCATCCTGGAGTAGAAATATGCTACCATAGCTATCGAAAACTCATTGTTACTCCTATACAACGAGTAGTAATGAGTTTTTCACCCGATTCTGCGAAACCTCTGATACGGTCATACTCTCCTGGCATGGAAAATAAAATAGAAACCTTCAATACTAAATGGAAAATAAAATAGAAACCTTCAATACTAAGATGTTAAATATTGCTCTATAGATAAGAGTTTTAATTTAGAGTTATATATTGTTGGAAACGATCCTTCCAAAGGTGTATGAAAAGCGGTAGAAATTCTGAGTTCCCTCCACTGTTTTCTACGGAACAAATCCTAAGACCTTCATAACCACAGGGATGTATGAAACGAAATGTCTCCAATGAGTTAGACACATTCAATGCGATTCCAAAGCTAGTAAAAAAAGACTTAAACATAAGTCCAATAGACGCTATTTTTGCACTATCTGAAATTCGATATAAACCGGGGGATTGACTATCTAGAAAAACTTTGATACCCCAAATCTCTTGAAGAAGCTCTGAGGTAATTTCAAGCATTCCTTGGATAAGAAAATGAATCTTCATATTTCTTTTTCGCAAATCTATATGAGGATAGATGACACATTGTCCTAGTTCGTGAGCAGTATAATCTCCTCCTCTCTTCGTAGGAATGACAGCTACATTTTGCTTTTCTAGCTCTTTTAAGGAAACAAGGAGATTTTGAGAACGTGACTGTGCTCCCGCTGTAATTACAGAAGGATGAGAGCAAAATATAAGAAGCTCTTTTCGTCTCTGGCGGAGTTTTTCTTGAAGTCTTAGGTACCTCTTATAGATTACAGGTTTGGGTGAGGTAGCTCGGAGATAGTTCAAGAAAACGATCTGATTCATTTGGATGAAAATCCCTTTTTTGCCTGAGTGAAACCCACAGATATAAGTTACACTCAAACTGCATATATTTAAGAGTATACTCTCGAAAGACTTGCAAAGATGTCAACTCATTTTATGAAGTATCAAAATTCTTTGAAACGAAACATTCACTTCCATTACTTTTGTTGCATCCATTCTGAATGCTCAAAGGTCAATTTTTGAGTTTTTACGAGCTGTTTTTATAATATTTTTGCTTTTCTTTTTACTTTCAATTTTTAGCATGGCACCATGTCTGTATGGCTTAGAGCTCTTAAACTTTTGAAGGAAGACTTTGCTTTTCTTTTTACTCAGAATGTTAGCTATCTTGATCGTGCAACCCTTCTTCGCCTTTTTTTGTACATCGCACTTTTGACTTTTGGAGTCAGAGCATTTTGGATCTTTCCTCGTAGCCTTGATGTGATTCCCAAAAGTAAAAGCAATCAGGAGGAATGGAAAGGAAACTTTTTCAGGGATACAGAACAAAAGTCCCAAAATAAGTCCGAGCAAGGCAAAGAAAAGAAATTCAGATCCAATACGATTCTTTGAATACTTTCAAGAATTCTAAGTTCCCTCCCTGTTTTTGAGATGGATCATTCAATCTCACTTTCACCCAACAAGATTTCCAAACCTTCTTGCAACTCTTTTTTTTTAGAGGGCTGTATTATGCAGTATGATTGGGGGAGGTCCGATGCTGATTCTTTCATCTCTCAGCTTCTTAAGAAAGGATCTTTCCCTCTTCAAGCATTTTCAGGTCCTATAGCAGAGCTTTGGATGGGAGACTATCCAAACATGTCTTCGTGGATTCAGATGAATGGAAAAAGGATGCTGTTGCAAGAGGCAGTTTCTTCTGATCATCACTATTTTTTGGGAGAGTCTCTGGCTCAAAAAAGAATCAATCGCCTTCCCTTTCTATTAAAGATTTTAGACGCAGAACGTCCACTTTCACTTCAGGCTCATCCAAACCAAAAGCTTGCCAAAACTCTCCATCAAAATTCCCCAGAGAATTATCCTGATTCCTTCTCTAAGCCTGAACTTGCAGTCAGTATCAAAAAAACAAAGCTCTTAGCCGGCTTTCGTTCTCGTGATGAATTACGGGATTCATTTTCCAATATCCCTGAACTTTCACAGCTTTGCCGTTGTAGCAAAGAAGAAATTCATGATCCAAACCAGCTCCCTAAGGCTTTTTCTTCCTTAATCTATTCCAATAGTGAAGATGTAGAGAAAGCGGTCTGCTCTCACATTAAGAACTTGGGAGAAGAGAATTTCTCAAGAAAGAACTGGAAGGAACAAGGAAATTTGGATTCCCACCTTTTGCCTCAAGATAAGTGTTTTTTTGCTTTGATAAAACATTATGGAGATAAAGATCCTGGTGTTTTTTGTCCCTATTTTCTTAACTATATTGAGCTTGAGCCTGAGGATGCTATCTTCTTAGAGCCTAATTGTCCTCATACTTGTTTGGAGGGGACTTTCTTAGAATGTTCCACCGCATCGAACAATACGGTTCGTGGTGCACTCACTTCTAAATTTCGCGATACAAAGGTTTTCCTAAAGATGCTCAATTATAAGAGTATCAAGCCCAAAAAACTCAGACCAATTTTGAATCTTTCTCCTTTGTTTTATAAATACGAGACTCCTTTGGCCTCATTCGAGCTGCAGCTTTTTCGTGATTTGCCAGAAGAAGGATTGGAGAATTCAAGTCTTCCTAGACCAGTCACTTTCTCTTTTTCTTCTCTAGGTATGCCTTCGATTCTCTTTGTCTTATCTGGAACAGCAACGATATTCTTTTCCCAAGAGTCCACTATAAAGGAAGGCGAAGCGAACAGTAAACAAGAATTCCCTGTCCAAAAAAAACTATCTCAAGGAGATGCATTTTTTTTGCCAGGAGGACTTGATTCTACGAAGGCTGTCGAGACCATAAGAGCCACCAAGTCTTTCAACGACAAGGAAGTCCTGAAAGTATCTCTCGCAATTTCCAAAGATGCAAGGGTCTATCGAGCTATTGCTCAAGACCCCTCCTAATCTGTCAATATCTACAATAGTAGAGATTAGATAAGCCTTTCAACCTGTTGCAGGAGAATAAGAGCTCTCTGGATCTACAATAGTAGAAATTATACAAGCCTTTCAACCATTATCAATACCTTCTTAGCTGACCCAATCTACAATAGTAGAAATTATACAAGCCTTTCAACCGCTTAGACATTGTCAAGCTCCTGCTGGATCTACAATAGTAGAAATTATACAAGCCTTTCAACCCATGCATCGAAAGCAACATCATTTATAGAGTTTGAAAGAGCAAACGGAACATTTTTAAAGCTGAAAGCATCCAGCTTGAAAGCAAGTTTTTCAATATTACTTTCAAGCTGGATTTTCAAAATTATCCTGCATAGACTTTACGTCCTCTTACGAGGACATTTTTCTTTACATCTTGTAGTTTGATTTTTTTCAGTTCTTGCGTATAGAGTTTTGAACATCTATTGCTTACACTTTTTTCATCTTTTATCCAGATCGATAAAGTGCTTCTGTTGCATTTCATCGATCTAGCAAGAGCAGACACATCGATTGTTTTTTCTTTTAGATGCTTTATTGTTTCTTTTTTATTCATTTATCTTAAACACTTCTTCAGCATTCTGAAATTCACTCGACAGACTTTCAGAAAGAAACTTGTCAAGATTATTTCTGATCTCGATCAATGCTTGAGGAGATCTACAATAGTAGAAATTATACAAGCCTTTCAACCGTCATCTTATCTATCGACTATTCCAAAATCTACAATAGTAGAAATTATACAAGCCTTTCAACCAACATAATGTTTGGCAGTCTCGACGTCATCTACAATAGTAGAAATTATACAAGCCTTTCAACCCCTTTTTATCTTAATGACACTGTCAGAATCTACAATAGTAGAAATTATACAAGCCTTTCAACCTCGGATAGTACGACTGAAGCACCACCTATCTACAATAGTAGAAATTATACAAGCCTTTCAACCAATACGATAATCTTATAAGGGTAAAAAATCTACAATAGTAGAAATTATACAAGCCTTTCAACCAAAGGTATGCTTACTAAGGCCTACAAATCTACAATAGTAGAAATTATACACG
>JABABJ010000158.1 GCA_014238275.1 Leptospirales bacterium
GGATCATCCTTTTGGGAAATTCCACATGACCCAGAAAATCAATTGTCTTACAAATCGCGACAGTCTTTGCATAGCGATTCTTTTCTGCAAGATGCAAAAGCACAGAAACATCAAAGTCCTTATTCACTTTATAAATTCACCCCTACTATAGATAGTCGAAATGAGGGCTTTTTTTGTCAAGATTTTTTTCTTTTTTTTCATATTTTTTTTTGCTAATTTAAGATGGATTTAGCAATCCCTATAAAAACAAGATGTATTGCACTAGAATAGAAAATTAGAATATATCAAATTCCTACACCGTACACGATAGCCCCTGTTGTCTTCCAAGCGTTTTTATATTCCAAAACCTGATAAACCAAAGTGATGAGTCCAATGATGCTGAGAATCCCAGCTGCCGCATGAGTTGCACTATTGGCTTTTTCCTCTGTAAGGGATTGAGCTTGCTCTTTTTTTAGTAAAGAACGGAAATACATCTATAACTAAGTCATTACGATACAGCTGATTTTAATGGGATCAATCAAAATGGGATTAATAAGAAAGAACATATACTTTCAGTAATATGAAATGACATACACTCCCTCCAATGACAAATAGATGCCAAATTGTATGGCTAAAGTAGATTTTGTGATCTAATGCATAAAAGAAGACTCCGATTGTGTAGAGAGCTCCTCCTGTATAAAGCCAGGCCATTCCTAGGCTTGGTATGATAGTCGCAATTTCTTGGATTTGTACAAGTCCGAACCACCCAAGTGCTAGATAGAAAATATTCGAAATAAATCTAAAACGGTCTAATAACAAACATTTCCATACACTTCCTAAAATAGCTAAAATCCACACACTTGAGACAAGGATGATACGAGAAGAACCTGTAAAACAAACGACAAAGAGTGGCGTATAAGAAGCTGCTATCAAAAAGAAAATTGCAATATAGTCAACTCGCATCAAAATTCTTTTGAGAGTCACATTGACTGCTCTATGATAAAAGGTTGAAGAAAAATACACAAAACAGTTCCCTACACCGTACACAATAGCCCCTGTTATCTCCCAGGCGTTTTTATATTCCAAAGCCTGATAAAGCAAGGAGCTGAGTCCAATGATACTGAGAATCCCACCTGCCGCATGAGTTGCACTATTGGCTTTTTCCTCTGTAAGACATTGAGCTTGCTCTTTTTTTAGTAAAGAACGGAAATTCATCTATAACTAAGTCATTGGGATACAGCTGATTTTATCTGTCAATCCTTTTTTGGATGGCTCTAGTTTTTAGGTTCGTAGAGGAAACCCTCGTTTTCTGAGATGATTTGTAATCTGATCAAGTATCACCTGTAACTCTGAACCGCTCAGAGAAGAATTGTGCCTAGAACAGCAAATTTCATAGCTTACAGATTTTTTGTTTTCCAAGAGAGGGGGGCCTGTGTACTCGGTAAGGTAACGGATAGATTCGATTTCTGGTATATTCATAGACTGGATCTCTCTTACAGGGAGATGACTTCCCTCATGAGTCGAGAGGAGGAGTGAAATCTCAAATAAAGAAGCAGGATGAACAGAAGGAGGATGATAAAAAGAAGTTTTCTCCTCTTTGGATAAAACCTCGCACAGCTCCTCAAGATTGAGATCTCCTATAATACAAGGGCGTTTGATTCCAAGCTGTTTTTCTACGGAGGGATGAAGAATTCCAAAACTTCCTATTAGTTTTTTGGAACATACTGTCAGAACCAAAGAGCCCTTAGGATGTAGAAAGGGTAGATTCAATTCATCAGACAAGGGAAGGTCTCCATCTTCCTTGTGCCGTACCCTATATTCCTCATAAGAACTTAAGTTCGGAAGCAATGAAGAAGAACTCATCAAAGAAGATAAGATAAACAGAAGTTTTTCACGAATCTCTAACAAAAAAGGAAGTAATTTTTCATTTTTACTGTGATCTAAAGAGCCTATTTTCCCTGATATTTCTGGAATATATGCAAAGGACACTCTTGTTTCTTCTGTTCTTTCTCCAGCAACAGAAGAGTTAAGATAAACCTTCCCTACTTCGAAAATCCCTACGGAAGGAAATCGATCCTGATTGACAGCAACTTGTTCAAGAAGGCCAGGAATAAGGCTGATCCTAAGCTCATTTTTATGAGATACAGGAGAATTTTTAAGAACAATGCCAGAAACATTAGAAAGTCGATTGTTTTTAGGAGTGGAAAAGCTATAGTTTAATGTTTCTGAAAATCGGAAAAGAATAGAGAAGAAATCTTTGACCTTACGAATGAGGGAATGCTTTGGATTGGGAAAAATTGGCTGAAGAAAAATAGGAGGAGCTTTGGGTTCGATATTTTGATACCCATAGGTTCTTCCTATCTCTTCTACAATATCTTCCGCAATGCTAATATCATATTGAGATCGATAGGAAGGAACAAGGATCTCCAAGCTATCTTCTCTACCTTCTGTCCCTTCTGTCCCTTTGGATCGTTCTTTCGAAATGACTTTAAAGTTTAGCTTGCTAAGGATCCCTAGGATCTCCTTCTTGGGAAGCAAGAAGCCAATGCGTTTTTGTACAAACGAAAGACTGGTACGAATCGTGGTTTTTTTAGGAGAATCAAAGGTTTTTCCACATAGTTTCCCTATGTAAAGTTCAGTACAGCTTTCTTGAAGTATATGAATGATTCGATATAAAGCTGGAAGTGAGTTGGAAGGATCTTGTCCCTTTTCAAAACGTTGTGCTGAATGAGTGCGAATCTTGCTTCCTAGTAATGTGATCGTGCGGCGTATTTTTTCCCTAGGAAAGCAAGCTGATTCTAAGAAAAGAGCTGAGGTCTCTCTTTTGACAGAAGAAAGTTTCCCTCCCATAATTCCTCCCAAGGCAATGGTGACCCCTCTCCCTCCAAGAGCAATATCTTTATCTTGTATGAGGATGCTTCCCAAAGGAGGAGAAATTGTGTTTCCATCGAGAGTAATGAAGGCTGTGTCTTTGTCTTGGGTTTTCCCTTTGCTTGGGTGCGGATTGAATATAGTATAAATCGAGTTTCCTTTCAGAGAATGAAGATCGAAAGAATGATTTGGCTGCCCCGTTTCAAACATTACGTAGTTAGAAGCATCTACAACGTTATTGATAGGATTCTGGCCAATATTGATGAGGCGACATTGAATCCACAAAGGAGATGGAGTGACCTTGATATTTCCTACAGCTATCCCATAATAGGAAAATGCTGCTCCTTTTTCCACGACAATCTCTTTTGTAGGGAGAGTCTGTACGGATGCCTTCTGTGCAAGAGCTCTTTTGCTCTTGCAATTCTCTTGGTTTTTTTTAAGATCAAGAGGATTCAAAAGCAAGGGTCGATCGAAAAGAGCAGAAAGCTCTCGTGCAAATCCAAAGTGTGACCACAGATCTGGACGATGAGTGATAGATTTATTGTCGATTTCAAAAACTATATCTTGCATACAAGGAAGGAGCTTAGACAAAGCTTGCTCCTTTTGATTCTTCTCATCCAATTGGATCAAAGGATGCTCTTGCTTAGAAAGCAAAGTCAAATCTATAATCCCTTCTTGACTTCCGAAAAGAGGAGTTAGAATCATCTCTTCCGATGAGCAAAGCATCCCCTCCGATTCAATTCCACGTATCTTTGCCTTTCGTATCTCCTGAAGAGGTAGTTTTGTACCTGGGGGGGAAAGAACTGTCCTCATTCCTTCATAGACATTCGAAGCTCCACAGACGATCTGATGCTCACCAGCTCTACTTCGAACCTTGCAAACCTGAAGCCTGTCTGCATTGGGATGTTTTTGAATAGAGAGAATGGTTACTGTTTCTGCTTTTTCCAGATGAGTATAGGTATGCTCCCATCCCTCTAATTCACAGACGGAGAGTGTCAATCTTTCTGATATTTCTTTCGGACTAATATCCGAAAGATTGATAAAGTCGCAAATCCAGTTTAGAGAGAGTTTCATAATATCGATTTAGAGTAGAGGTGCATTCTAAAACTGGTTCAAAAAGCGAAGGTTACCTGAAAGAAAGCGGCGTATATCTTCGACTCCATAACGCATCATCACAAGCCGATCCAGCCCTAGTCCAAAGGCAAACCCAGACCATTCATTAGGAGAGATTCCCCCCAATCGAAGCACTTGAGGATGAACAAGCCCACAAGGAAGAAGCTCAATCCAACAACTGTGGCGACAAGTAGAACATCCTTTCCCTGCACACAAAAGACAGAACATATCTAACTCAAATCCGGGTTCTACAAAAGGAAAGTATCCTGGCCTAAGCCGTACCTTTACTTCTTTATCAAAGATTCTTGAAAGAAGTATTTTCATCACATAAATCAAATGTGCTACTGATACAACTCGATCTACCATCATACCCTCAATTTGATGAAAAGTCGTTTCATGAGAGGAGTCTGTCTCTTCATAACGAAAACATCTTCCATGGGCTAAAATACGAAAAGGAGGCTTTTTGATTTCCATCGCTCTAACCTGAACAGCAGATGTATGAGTACGAAGGAGGCGACCATCTTCGGTCCAGATCGTATCTTGCATATCTCGAGCAGGATGATCCTTAGAGAAGTTCAAACGTTCAAAATTATATTCATCGGTCTCAAGCTCTGGTCCATCCATCATTTCAAAGCCCATCGTAGAAAATATATCTTCCACCTCTCGCTGCATTATAGTCAATGGATGAAGTCGCCCAATCGGTAGAGAAAAAGGTCGAAGAAGATCATAGTTTTCCTTTTGAAGTCGTTTTTCCAAATCCTTTTGGGTGAGCCTTGCTGAAAGATCCTGATATAGGCTTTCGATTTGGTTACGGTATTCCCCAACCATCTGTCCCGTATCACGACGTTCTTCTATAGGAAGATTCTTCAGTCCCTTTGATATTTCTGATAAAAGTCCTTTCTTTCCCAAATAGCTCTTATAGGTATCATCCAGCTGTGAATGATCTTTTGCTTCTTTTAGTTCCTTGCTAGCCTCATGGCTCCATCTTTTCAGTTTTTCACGAGTTGAAGCTTCTTTTTCTTTCATATCATGTAGCTTCTCGCTTCTTATCTTAGCGAAAAAGAAAAAACTTCCTAGCAGAAAAATTCCAAAAATAAACAAAAACTAGTGTCATAAACTTCGAGAAAATATAATACACACCCAAAAGCTCTGTAAAAAGCCAGAGAAAAAAATTATTCATGATAAGCCCCACAATTCCTACCAAGATGAAAACTGTAAATTCTTTCCGCAAAGATTCCATAGAACGGTTTGGAAAAACCCATGTAATGCTTAACAGATAATTCAAACAGAGTCCAAAAAGGAAGCCTATGGTTGCTGCGATTAGATAATGAATATGAGCATATTGCTTGAGAAGCACAAGAACAGTTGTATCCAGCACAAAGGAAATTCCTCCTGCAAAAAGAGATCGAAGGAGCTGAACCAGAGAACGATCCGCTTTGCCCAGAAAAAGCACTTTCAGAAGATAAGGATATGCTTCTCTAATCGTCTGGCAGGCTAATATACGGAAAGAGTACATGAATCAAAAGAAAAGTGCAAATGACCATCCTTGTAGCCAAGGCTACCCTGTCTACTCCTACTTATCTATGACTATTGTTATTCGCAGACTCGGCAGGCACGGATGCCTGCCCCCTTTTCGGAGTATGAGACTCCGCAAAAGGCGTCCCTCAGTCATGCCCCAGATGAAAGGCTGAGGGCTTATAAATGCTTTTAGGGAAATCACCGAGAAATCGGAAGTTTTAGGTAGTATTTACTAAAAAGGTGAGTCCTTACTAGTAGGTATTAGCTATCGTCTTAGTCAATATCTACTAAAAAGAGGCGGGAACGCCTATATATGGAAGCAAGCCTGCTAAAGCGGGACTGTCTTCTATTGTAAGTAAGTATCAGGCTTGCTCTTAGAAGAACCGCTGAAAAAACAGGAAATCCCTCTTGCTATCAAATACCGCCACACGGATGTGGCGGAACAATCCCTACACCCGCAGACAGGAGGTCTGCGAGTGTAGGGCGCGGGGGGAGGCACGAGAGGGAGGCGCGGTCCTCCCTCTCGTGAAAGGGAAGTCTCGCCGAAAAAACAGGAAGTTTTAGGTAGTATTTACTAATAACAGGAGTCACTAC
>JABABJ010000014.1 GCA_014238275.1 Leptospirales bacterium
AAATGTGAGCCAAAACAAGGTTTCCTTGTTTTGGCGTCCCTAAGTTGCACCACGGACGGTGCAACTTAGGCCTTATAAAAGAAAAAAGTAATTGACAGATTAACCTAGTAAAAAATAGTCATAATATCCTTTGGAAGGATAAAAAATAAGCCAAAAGACAGAAAAAATTTATGACATAGATGAGGAGAAAATCATGGAAAAAGAAAAAATAAGAAAAAACAAGAAGGAATGTCTAACTAACATACTTGCATTCTATCAAACACTAGGAACCAGGGTATTTGGATTCCTTTTGATTTGTAGTTTTGCTGTAGTTTGGGGGGCGTGTGGTTCTGCAGAACCTACAGAACCTACAGATACTGATGGCATAGCTGATACGAATGACTTATGTATGACTAGTCAGAATACTTCTTTTACAAGTAATTCAAACAATGATACTGATAGAGATGGTTGTGAAGATGCAGTCGAAGACGTAGACGACAACGGGAACGGACTGATAGAGATAACTACAGAAGCTATGCTGGATAATATGCGTTATAATCCTATGGGTACTAGCTATGATGACGAAGAACAGGATGATCCGAATGTTGATCCTAATGCAGACGAAGGAGATAAGACTGGTTGCGGTGGTGGTGTAGATACTGAAGGAAACGATATTATTACATGCAATGGCTACGAGTTAAGCAATGACATAACCCTGATGGAAGACTGGCCTATTATAACAGAAGATTTTACTGGAACCTTTGACGGGAAAGGCTTTTCGATCAGTGGTCTTATCATCTCAAGTGGTAATGTGAATGTGGGCTTTTTTGCTAGAGTAAGCGGTACTGTTCGGGATATCCATTTGACAGGAACAAGCAGTGTCACAAGCACGCATACGCCTGATAGTAGTTCTAGTTCTGTTGCTTCCCTTGGTTCCCTTGTAGGTCTCCTCGAACAAGGAGCTAAGGTATGGTCTTCATCCTCTACCCTATCCATTATCGCTTCTGATACTGCCTGATCCTTCAATAATTCAGCTGGTCTTGTGGGGTTTAATAATCGAGGCACCATCCGAAACAGCTATGCTACTGGAAATGTCAATGGAGGTGATGAGGTTGACTTTATCGGCGGGCTTGTAGGACGGAATGATGGCACCATCCATAACAGCTATGCTACTGGAAATATCAATGGAGATAATGGTGATGACAGGGCAGGTGGTCTTGTTGGAGATAATAGAGGTAGCATCCGAAACAGCTATGCTACAGGAAATATTAATGGAGGTGCTGGTACTGACGATGTTGGCAGTCTTGTGGGGCAGCGGAATCAAGGTACCACTCAGAGAAGCTACAGGAACAGCCAGGCAGTCCCCCAAAACGGAAGAGATAGCATGATGATAGGCATTCCCAAGTCAGTGGCAGAGCTACAGGCTGGCACGGATATGCAATACACTGGCTGGTCGACTAATGACTGGGAGTTTGGCACAAGTTCTGAATATCCAGCCTTGCGTTCTTACAAGAAGGATGGTACCGAAGGAGACTTACTTTGTGGTCAGTTAGCACCTCGGGCACAGTGCCCCTAGTGGGACTATTGTTATTAAAAGAATTATACGGCGGGCATTCATACCCGTGCTATTTTTGCGTCCCCTCAGTCATAGCACTGTCCTCCCTCTCTGGGAACAGCATTAGCTATCCACCTAGTGAATATTTACTAAAAATAGGCGTGACTCTTGATATTAGGAAATCGTGGCGGGCACGGATGCCCGCCCCATTTTGCGGAGCATGAGACTCCGCAAAATGTGAGCCAAAACAAGGTTTCCTTGTTTTGGCGTCCCTAAGTTGCACCACGGACGGTGCAACTTAGGTCTTATAACTGAGATTCTGTTCTTTCAATGATTAAAGTCCTTAATCCTTCTACTGCTGCCCTTAGCTCTCGCATCTCTGACTTTGTCTCGCCGCGTAGATTGAGTATCAGCGTTAGCAAAGTCACGAAGCCAATGCCAAAAAGCCATCTTACTTCCGTCCTAACACCTTTTACCTCTTCCTTTACATTTTTAACATCCTGTTTTACACCCGCTACATCTTGCTTCACATGCTCTACATCTTGCTTTACAAGCTCTATCTTGTTCTCTACATCTTGCTTTACATTCTCTATCTTGTTTTCTAGGTCTATTTTTACATTCTCTATCTTGTTTTCTAGGTCTATTTTTACATTCTCTATCTTGTTCTCTAGGTCTGTTTTTACATTCCTTATATCCTTCTTTACATCCTGCTTTACATTCTCTACATCCTGCTTTACATTCTCTACATCCTGCTTAGTAGCCAGATCGCCGTTCTGGTTTGCTACGTAGTCTAGTAGCTCGGTTGCTGTTTTCTCTGTTAGCGGTTTGCCGTTACTTAGCTTTTTTACAAGCTCTATTGTCCGTGTTGTACTCATCCCCAGCTCCTGGAAAATTTGTCTGTCAAAGAAAGACTTTGCTTTTGTATTCATACTATTGAAAACTCCTTATTGTCAATCAAAAAATTAAGAAATCACCAATCAAAAGATGACTCTATACTATTTAAAGGTTAAAAAAAACCGTATTTGTTGTACTTTTTTTTGTAAAAATCTATAATTCACAAGAAAAAATTAGAGTGAGCCTGCTAAGTCGTGCCCTAGATGGAGGGCATGACTTAGGTCTTATCTGTGAAGCATCGGGTGCGGGGAGAGTCCAGAGAGGGAGGCACGGTCATCCCTCTCTGGGAACAGTATTAGCTATCTGTTTAGTCAATATCCCATAGCAGAACCTATTTGATATATTCCTAAACTAAATAGATAGGCTATCAAAGTCATATAAGTAAAAGATAGGATGGGCCATTTCCAGCTTCCAAGCTCAGTTCGTATGATGGCAAGGGTGCTCATGCACTGGCTGCAGAGAGCGAAGAAAATCATCAAGCTAATGGCTGTAAGGGGAGTATAGACTGACCTCCCATCGGGGTGTTTTTCGCCAAGGAGACGTGAAGAGAGGCTTCTTTTATCTTCTCCCTCTTGACCCTTTTCTCTTTCTATGTCTTCAGTACGATAGATGATTGCAAGCGTAGATATAAGAAGCTCTCGAGCAGGGAAAGAGCCCAAAATACCTATGCTGATCTTCCAGTCAAATCCAAGTGGAGCAAAAAGAGGAGCAGTGAATTTGCCGAACCTTCCCAAAAAGCTGTTTTCTAGCTGAGTTTTTTCTGAAAGGATGGCTTTGTTTTCCTGTATCTCTTCTTTTTTTCTGATTGGGTTCTTCTCTGTTGCTATCTTTTCGTTTCCTGTAGGCTCTGTCTCTGCAAGAGGACGAGGAAAATAAGATAGAGCCCAAATCAAAATAGAAAAACAGAGTATTACGGTTCCAGCCTTGAGTGTGAATTTACGAGCTGCTTCGTAAACACGGAAAAAAACATTCCTAAAATTAGGGAAATGATAGGGAGGAAGTTCCATGAAAAAGGATTCAGATGATGGCTTTTTGAGAAAGCCTTGATTGAGGAGGCGGAGGGCTGGAATAGCAACTAAAATACCAATTGAATGCATGAAGAAAAGGCAAAAGGCAGCAGCAATAGCTCCAAATTGAGGCTCTATGATAGCACCAATAAAAAGAAGATAGATAGGAAGCCGAGCTGAACAGGACATGAAGGGAGCTGCTAGAATCGTGTTTATACGAGCTCCAGCATCTGGAATTACTCTCGCAGATAGAATCCCTGGTACAGCACAGGCAAAGCTAGAAAGAAGAGGGATGAAAGCCCTCCCATTCAGTCCAGACCATGAAAGAAGACGGTCCATCAAAAAGGCTACCCTTGCCAAGTAGCCGCTATCTTCCAAAACAGCAATAAAGAAAAAGAGTATAACGATCTGAGGGAGAAAAACCAATACAGAACCAACCCCTGCAATGACTCCACCAACGACTAGATCCCTGAAAAAGGGAACAGAACTCAGATAATTTCTGGCTAGGTCTCCTGTAGCTTCAGTTAATCCTTCGATCGAAGAAACAGCAGGATCCGCCCAAGCATAGATGGACTGAAACATTAGACCGACAATAGCTATAAAAATCAGAAGACCATAAACTCTATGGGTAAGAAGTCGATCTAAATTTTTTTTGAGATATGAATCACGTGGGGTTTCTTTTTGAACATCCTGTAAAATTTCATCTATCCACGTGTAGCGTGATAATGCTTGAGCTGCTGGATTCTTGAAGTGAAGAGTGGCATATTTTTGTCTACTTTTATGTATATGTTCGAAAAGAAGAGGATCATTTTTCATAAGGGTTGGTTCTAGTGTGCGGTTTTGAGAGATCATCTCACGAATTTCAAAACGAGAAAGATTCATCTTCTGTTTTTTTAAGGCTTCTTCTATCATCTTCTCTTCAGCATCCGAAGAAGAAAAATGCGAAGGAGCAAACGGAGAAAGAGAGGAGGCATTATTTTGAATGTATTTTTGTCCCAGAAGCTCTTTGATCTTTTCGATATAGAGCGATTGATGACTGATTGTAGGGAGTAGAGAGACATTAAGTTTTTTCTGTAAAAGGGCTATATCTACGATTGGTTTGTTGTTTGAGGAGAGAATTTGATCGTACATCGTGAGTAAAACAATCACGGGGATTCCCAATTCTATGACTTGAGAATAGAGAAAAAGATTACGTTTTAGGTGTATAGAGCTCATGATGAAAAGAAGTAGATCGGGCTTTTTCGTGTCTTCGTTTGACCCTAAAAGGATGTCACAGGCGATTTGCTCATCAGGAGATTTTGCGTGGAGACTATAAAGCCCTGGTAGATCAAGAATTTCAACTTGCCCGTTTTTCAGGAGACAGGTTCCACTTTTTTTGGCGACAGTTGTCCCAGGGAAATTTCCTGTCTTCTGACGAGTACGACAGAGCCCATTAAAGAGGCTTGTCTTTCCCGTGTTCGGGTTTCCTATTAGAGCAATTCTAAGAGGACTTTTCATGGATTCACACTAGGCTGTTTTTGAGTATTTACCTTCTGGAAAGGGTTTTTTCTTTTACTTGGATGTGAGATGCAGAGTTTCGTCGGATGCAGAGTTCATAGTTCATGACCTTGATAATCATAGGTCCACTCCATGCTGCGTGTCGTATTACTTTTATTTCTGTCCCTGGTATCAGTCCAAGTTCATAAAGACGGTTCTCATTTTCGTTATGAGAATAGACCTTCTGAATCACAGCATGGCTTCCTTCTTCAAGTTCACTTAATCTCATAATTTTCCATTCCTTTGATATGAGTTGATTGTGTTGAGGTGAGGATCTTACATCTGGGGCAAGAAGCTCTCTTAGGATCTGTCATAGAATCTGTCAAATGAATTTGTTTTGGGACAAAATGACCAAAGAAATACGAAAAAACTCCAGAAAATGCCCCCCCAAATGCAAGTAGAATTACGAAAGCTGTCAAAAGCAGATCTGCCTGCTCCCACGTAAGGGAATAAGAAAGGAAACCTTCTATTATAGGTGCTGTATCTGCTGTATATACCATCATGTCTTTCATTTAAACTGAGACTCAATTTCAATAAGAAAAACAACAAGATAATTGTCAAGATTTTTTTTAAAATTTGTATCTGTTGTGTAAAAAAATCAGAATATTCTAGCTTTAGCTTATACAGGGATACTGAGCTGTGTGCCAATGGACATCAACCCTATAATGAACGAATCAGTGAAACTTTCGTCTTTTGCTTCTTTTTGTAGAATGAGTTAGCTTCAGTTCTGTGTTTTTTTCGTCTTTTCGGTATTTGCTGAGAGGAAGGGATTTCGGGACATGTTTCTTCTTCCCATTTTGGCGAACAATTTTACCGGGGGTTCCGACGATGTTAGAGTTTGCAGGAACATCTCGATTGATGATGACAGTCCTTGCCCCAATTTTAGCGTTATCTCCAACATAAATAGGACCCAATAGGGTAGCATGAGTTCCTAAAAGGACGTTTTTCCCAATGACTGGATGACGTTTCCCCTCTTGTTTTCCTGTACCCCCAAGAGTCACTCCATGGAACATTACACAGTTTAGCCCTATCTCACTTGTTTCTCCGATCACAACTCCCATCCCATGATCAATGAAAAGTCCCCCTTCAATTTTAGCTGCTGGATGGATCTCTATTCCCGTCAAAAAGCGATTCATTTGAGAAAAGAATCGAGCAAGAAATCGAAGCCTACAGTAATAGAGAGGGCGAGCGATTAGGCGATGGATCATCATGGCGTGAAGGGATGGATAGAGAAGAAATTCTATTCCTACACAGGCTGGATCATTCTGGTAAATCGCTTTTATATCTTTCCAAAGGGCTTTCAAGATGGTTCGTTCTCTGTTCAGGTTGAGTATTTACAGTTCTTGAAATAGAAGGCTTGGCTGAATCCCTTTGTTGTTCTGATATTTACTCGATTGATAGGCTACAGCCTTTCCTTCTATTGTATGATAGAATATTTGACAGATCTGCACGTATGGATAAATACGCATTGGATGAAGCACATAAATTTCAAGAGTCCAATAGCCGCAGAAGCCTAGGTCTCCAAAGCCTGCTGTAATATGAACCGACATTCCAAGGCGTCCAATCGAGGAGCGACCCTCTAGCATTGGAACGAGATTATGAGTCTCTGTATATTCCACCGTTCGTCCCAGATAAAGCCTTCTTGGTTCTAAAAGAAAACCTTCTTTCGGGATATGTATCTTATCTGTTGGATTGGGTTTTTTCATGTCCAACTCAGATTCTGTATAAATGATTAATTCATCATGAAGACGGAGGTTGTAGGAGTTTGGGTTGAGTTGAGAGGGATCAAATGGCTCAATGATAATATCCTTATCTTTTTTTTCCTGAATTGCATTTCCAGTTAAGATCATGTCATTTCCGAGATAAGAAAGTCTTTAGTTTCTTCAGTCATACTAGCATATAGATAGAATCATTTATGTCAGATCCTATCTTGAAAATCAAGATGTCAAGAAAAATATTTCATTTAGAAAATTTTGTTGACACGAAACGACAATCTCAAGAGAGTGTGCATAAGCAAGTACTCTTCATGCCTGATTTTGAATACATACAAAAGCAAGAAGACCTTGATGGGGCGTATTCTGTTCTCAAAAATGCACGGATTATGGGAATGGACACAGAGTCTTCTGGCTTTTATACTTACTTCCCTGAAGTTTGCTTGATACAAATTAGTGCTGATGAGAGGCACTATGTAATTGACACTCTTTCGGGACTCAATTTAGATTGTCTTGGAGCCCTATGCAAGGATGATGGTATATCTAAGATCTTTCACTCTTCCCTATCGGATATATTAGAGCTCAAGAGATGCTATCAGTGGGAGTTTAGCAGCATTGAAGATACATTTCTTGCTGCGAAAATGCTTGGCTTTGCGTCCTGTTCCCTGTCTGGCTTGGTTTCTCGTCTGGAAGATGTGAAGCTTCAAAAAAAAGAACAAAAGTCCAATTGGATGCAGCGTCCTCTAACTTCCTCTCAGCTAAATTATGCTCATTTAGATACTGTCTATTTGGCTTCTCTCATGGAGAAGCTTCGTCTCATGCTTCAAGAGTATGATATGTACGAAGAACTAGTTGAAGAATTTAAGAGAATATGTTGTGTTCAAGCACCAGTGACACCCTCAGATACTTCGGAAAACTGGAAGAGCCTTCATGGTCTGAAGCATCTTTCGCCGTCATCAAGGGCTGTTGCTAAAAATCTCTGCATCCTCCGAGAGAAGAGGGCTCGTAAGGAAAATATTGCTCCCTTTCGCCTTCTTCGAAATGATGTCATTATCCAACTGTCAAGGGAATCCTCTTCCAAGCTGGATCGCTACCCTCTACGAAAATACTTTCATCCCTCTTTTCTCAAACAAGATGAAGAAGAGATACTTCGGATTTTAGGTCAAAAGGGACAGGGAGAAGTGGTTCAGAACCATGAGCTCTATTTCTCCGTCAAGTCGTCAGAGAAAACAGACAAGCACCTGATCCAAAAACTCAAGAAGTGGCGCAAAAGGATTGCTGAGTATCGGGGTATGGATCCCTCCATGATTATCAGTAGTCAGAGTATGGACCAAATTGTGCAGTATGAGCCGCAGACAATCGATGATTTCAATTCAAAGAATTTTTTATCATCAATTAAAAATAGGCTTTACGGAAGAGAGATTATAGATATTGTTACTCACGGAAAGGATGGAAGGATACCTGAAGGGCTTTCACGCCTTCCGCAGGTTGCAAATGCTGTTTGATAGGATGGAAGGACGATGAGAAAATTTGAAATGAAACGAATTACTTTTTTGCATATAATGGCTGTAGTATTTTTACTCGGGGCATTTGTAAGTCCTGTGATCTATAGCGGGATCAAGAGTTGGCTGACTCGTTCTCAATATACAGATGCTTCTCCCCTTTCAGAGTCTGAGCAGAGGGCAGCTGTAGAGCTTCAAAACTCATATATGAATATATATCAAAAGGCAAGCCGTTCTGTGGTATACATTCGTACAAATATATTGGTTCGTTCAGGGGGCTTTTGGTTTGACTTTTATAGAGAGAGACAACAGGCAGGCTCAGGATTCATCATTGACTCCAAGGGTCATATTGTAACCAATAATCACGTAGTGGCTGGAGCTCGTAAGATTAATGTGATCTTTCATGACAATACCAAGCGTCTTGCGACTCTGGTGGGGCGAGATGAGGCAAGTGATGTAGCTCTCATCAAGGTTGATACTTCCAAAGGATTACAGCCTGCAGTGCTTGGTGATTCGGATAAAGTTCAGGTCGGTCAGCTTGCTTTTGCCTTGGGAGCTCCCTTTGGCTTTGACAGGACTTTTACTGTGGGTATTATTTCTGCAAAGCATAGACGTATTGATCAGAGTCGTTATTCTCGTATCCAAACAGATGCTTCCATTAATCCAGGAAACTCAGGGGGCCCTCTCCTCAATGTGTATGGTGAGGTGGTTGGTATCAATCAATCCATTCTCGCAGGGAGAGGGGGAGGAAATGTTGGTATAGGTTTTGCAATTCCTGTCAATGAAGCAAAAACAGTGATCTCTCAGCTTAGGAAAGAAAGACGTGTGATTGGAAAGCCTGCCATAGGAGTTCATATCGCTCTTCCGTCAGAGGTACTAAGAAGAGAACTCAAACTAGGAAAAAAAGAGGGGGTCATTGTTGTAGAAGTCCTTCCAGACTCTTCGGCGGATAAGGCTGGATTGAAAGAATACGACTTTATCTATAAGGTGAATCGAAAGCAGGTTAACTCATCTAAGGATTTAATAGGCGAGGTACAAAAGGTAGGAGTAGGAGGTCGTCTACTTCTCCATCTCATTCGTGAAGGCAAGGAAAAAACACTGAGTCTTGTTGTAGGTGAGAATCAAGCAGGCAAGTAATTCAATGCTCAGTCTGGAAAGGGACTCTTCCAAGTGGATTCTTCTGGATGAGATCGATTCTACGAATCGTTTTTTGTCTTCTTCCAATGTACAATCGGGAAGTGTATGTATAGCTCGTTCTCAAACCAAGGGAAGGGGAAGGCTGGGAAGGTCATGGGTTTCTCAGGAAAGTAAGAAGAGCTCTTTTTTTTTATTTTCTACACTACTTCATCTTGCACCGGAAAAATATAGGCTGAACCTTCTTTCTCTTCTTACAGGATTTTGCGTTCTTCAGTCTCTCACATCTTATTTGAAAAAGCATCCCCTTCCCCGTGAAATATGTCTCAAAATCAAATGGCCAAATGATATTTATGCTGTATATCCTTCTCAAACAAGTTCCTCTCCTCATGTTGCTAAAATAGGGGGAATACTCATTGAGTCTCACCCTCTGCCTTCTGGTCTTTCTTGTATGATTATAGGAGTAGGACTGAACTGGAAGGGTGATTCTCAGGAGCTTTTACGAGGGATCCAATTAACAGAATCAACGGAAGGATCGAGAGAAGGGGCAAGAGTAAATTCGACAGCAGTCATGAAAGTAGATCCTTCCTTTCTTTATGAGTCCTATCAGGAGAATATTCCTCCACCCCTTTCTTTTTCCTCGTACTTTGTGGATTGTATGAATCAATATCTGGTTCAGCTGGATATGAATCACGAAGTAGAGTTTCTCAAGGAATGGGAAGAGTATTCATATCTCCAAAAAAGACTTGTTTTCTGGGAGGGGGAGACGTGGCAAGTCAAAGGAGTCCTTCCCTCAGGCTTTCTCTTGCTTTCGAGCTGTAGCTCTGGTAGAAGCATTGAACTTGCTTCTGATGTGGAGCTTGAGGAACTTATATGAAAAAAAAATATGTAATTGGTATAGATGTCGGAAATACGAACTCTGTGATAGGTCTTTTTTGTACTGGAGTAGAGCTTGAGGTTATACATCATTGGAGGATTACTACGAGAAATCATTCTACTTCCGATGAGCTTGGGATATCTATACTAGGATTTCTCAATACCATTGGAATAGAGCCATCCCAAATACAAGGAATCATTTACTCCTCTGTTGTTCCATCTGTGGATTTTACGGCTGAACAGATGGGAGAAAAATATTTTCAAAAGAAGATCATGAAAGTTCAATGGGATATGGGTCTTCCTTTACGTATCAATTATCCGTATCCTCAAGAGATTGGAAATGATCGACTTGTCAATTCCTGTGCTGCAGTAGATATCTATGGAGGAGATTTGATTATCGTTGATATGGGGACAGCTACAACCTTTTGCACTGTGTATTCTGATTTGGGTTATTCTGGGGGAGTGATTGCACCTGGTCTAGTACTTTCGATGAGAGCTCTTTTTGAAAGCACAGCTCAACTTCCTATGACTCAGTTTTGCTGTCCCCCCGATGGAATATTGGGTAAGACAACAGAACAAGCCGTTCAATCAGGATTTTTTTATGGTTGGGTAGGTCTTCTCAGAGAAATTTTGACGAGAATTAAGCAAAAAACTCCCGAGAAAAATTTGAAGGTGATTGCGACAGGCGGATGGGTTGAACTGGTTCATCAAGAGATACCTAATCTCTTTGACAGTGTGGATCCTCTTCTAACTCTAAAAGGACTCAAATGTATTTATAATCATGTAACTAGGGAGAATTGAGACTTAAAGTGTTTTCTGTCAGAGTCATTCCTCTCAGAGTCATTTCTATAAGACTCATTTCTATAAGGCTCATTTCTTTGCTTTGCTTGCTGAGTCTATACTCTTCCTGTCTAAAGATACGTATATCTCCTTTATTGGAAGAGGGGAGTCCCACCTTCCATAGAGATGAAGCCTCTCCGATCCAGTTTATGATTCAAGGAAAGGAGGTCTGGGAAACAGATTGGCCAAAAGCTCTGAGTATATCAAGATTTTTTTTACAGGAATTGAAAATGAGAGTGGCTCTCTTGGTGATCTTCTTTTGCCAGCCCTCGCTGAAGCTACTCGAAAAAAGGGCTATTTTTCTCTCTCTGAAGAGCTCCTTGTTCCTTTCTGTCTGGATGTGAATTTGAAAAGACACCACTTGCTTTGGTTGCCTCCTCGGGAGTTCATTCAAACCTTCTCAGCACGAAAGATGGGCGAGGTCCGTTTAGATTTCCTCATATCCATAGCCCTGTACATAGATAGAAAGTGTAGCCAAGCACGAATCCAAGAGAAGCCCCTCCTGTGGACGGATACTTTTCAGGAAAAAAGGACTCTTCATTCCTATCCCGGAAACCAAAAGAGTGTTCTGGAGCTAGTAGCAGATCAGACCCTAAGTTCTTTTTTTACGAAGCTGACTTTAGCTCTCCCCCAAGCATCTACTATGATGAGGAAAGCCAATACCAGCAAGAAGCCCACTCCTACTAGTAAGTATTAGCCATCGCTCTAGTGAATATCTACTAAAAAGAGGCGAGACTTTTGTTATTAAGAGATCGTGGCGGGCACGGATGCCCGCCCCATTTTCGGAGCCATGAAGCTCCGAAAATGTGAGCCAAAACAGGGTTTCCCTGTTTTGGCGTCCCTAAGTTGCACAACGGACGGTGCAACTTAGGTCTTATAAGAGCCTGCTAAATCGGGTCTATTGTTATTATAAGTAAGT
>JABABJ010000104.1 GCA_014238275.1 Leptospirales bacterium
AGCCTGTTTTTAGTAGATATTCACTAGGACAGATGGCTAATACTTACTAGTGATGACTCCTGTTTTTAGTAAATATTGACTAGGACGATAGCTAATACCTACTAGTAAAAACTCCTATTTTTAGTAAATACTACCTAAAACTCCCGATTTTTCGGCGTTTTCCCTAAAAGCTAAGTCACGCTTTAGCGTGGCTTAGCTTCCATCTATAGGTGTTCCAGCCTCATTTTAGTAGATATTCACTAGGATAGATAGCTAATACCTACTAGTAGCAGCTCACCTTTTTAGTAAATATTAGCTAAAGTCCGCATGGATTTGCTCGGCACATTTTCGTCCCTCAGAAATAGCCCAGACAATCAGCGATTGCCCTCTTCGAGAATCACCGCAGGTATAAACCCTATCCAAGCTAGTACGAAAAGAGCCATTCAATACCCCAAAGGAAGCCTTGATATTACCATGAGAATCAATCTCTAGCCCCTTTGATTCCAACTCTTCTAAAAGACCCTTCCTGATAGGTCCAGAATATCCTGTGGCAATAAAAATGAGATCTGCCTTCCATGATAAGCTCTCACTTGCAGAAATATCTTCGAATCGATCTCCTTTTTTTTCCACGCGAGCTACTTTGAGATGCTCTACATTGTTATTCTTATGTTTTTTGCCCAAAATTTCCAAAGGGCGTATAGCAAAACAGCGTTCTACTCCCTCTTCATGACTCGTCGATGTATAAAAGATATCGGGATATAGGGGCCACGGTTGATGAGGCGACCTTTGCTCAGGAGGGCGAGGAGATCTTCCGATATTGATAATACTTTTGGCTTTCTGGCGATTCGCAGTTCCAATACAGTCTGAACCTGTATCCCCTCCCCCGATGATAATTACATCCTTCCCCTCCGCATGGATCGGATTTTTGATAGACTCTCCTGCTACCCTCCGATTGGCTTGAATGAGATATTCCATTGCATAATGAACCCCTTTGAGATTCTCTCCTTGTATATTGAGAGGTATTGGCTCCTCAGCACCAATAGCAAGGACAAGGGAATCAAATTCTTTCAGCAAGCTTTCCGTAGAAATATCTCTTCCTACATGTATACTTGTTTTGAAGATGACTCCTTCTTGTCGCATCTGTTCTATACGCTGATCAATATGCCATTTCTCCATTTTGAAGTCTGGAATACCATAGCGGAGAAGCCCACCAATACGATCCTCTCTCTCAAATACAGTAGGGATATGCCCCATCCGTGCAAGTTGCTGGGCACAAGAAAGACCAGCAGGACCAGAACCAACTACAGCCACCTTCTTTCCGCTAAGAATCTTCGCAGGACGAGGTTCTACCCATCCCTCCTCAAAGCCATGATCAATGATGGCTCGCTCCAACATTTTAATATTCACGGGGAGATCTCCGATTCCCAAAACACACGCAGTCTCGCAGGGAGCGGGGCATAAACGCCCAGTAAACTCAGGGAAATTATTGGTAGAGTGAAGACATTCCAGAGCATCTCGCCAATGACCTTGAAATACAAGATCATTGAATGTAGGAATGAGATTGTCGACAGGGCAACCCATCTCACTGTGGCAGAATGGAACACCGCAGTCCATACATCGAGCAGCCTGCCCTGTAGCTTCTGTATCTATAAGGGTCTTTTCAAACTCATGAAAATGACGAACTCGACTTTGAACCTGTTCGTAGTCTGGCTTCGATCGCTCATATTCTAAAAAGCCACGAATTTTATCCATAGAGCTTCATCCCCACAAGCTTATTCAAGACTTTCTCACAACCCTTTTCACGCAAGCAAAATATCACTAAGGACTCCTCCTTAGCCCAAAAATCTTAGGCTATATTTTGAATCTAAACAGTTCTATCATACGAAGAATAAAACAGTAGCCCCGTTTTTGTCAAGTTCTAATCAAAAACATGGCTGTCAAGGAATTTTATCAATATTTTTTTTATTTTGCATATTAAAGGCTTAAAAAATATGAAAGCATCCAAATCCATTCAAATCCTGACAAAGCTCTTGACAAAGCTAAAGGAAGATTTCCCATTAGCTAAAGATACTTGAAAGATGAGAGAAAGAAATCCATTCTATCATGCAATCCAACGACTTGAAGAGGCAGGGATTGATTCTGCTCGTCTGGACGCAGAGTTGCTTCTGGCTCATCTGTTTCAAAAAGACAGACTCTGGCTTTATCAAAGTGGAGTCTTGGGAATCAGTCCTCAAGAATATTCACGAAAATACTTAAAGTATAGAGGAAAGTCTTTCCAAGAATCTTATGTTTTTACAGAAGATATAATTCTTAAATATGAATCCTTGATTGCAAGGAGAGTCCTTCACGAACCAACATCTTTCATCCTAGGAAGACGAGAGTTTTACGGGCGTTCTTTTATCGTAAACAAAGATGTTTTAATACCAAGACCTGAGACAGAGGAGTTAGTGGAGTTTGCCTTGTTATGGATCAGAGATCAAGCCCTCTCAGTGCTAGATCTAGGCTGCGGTTCGGGATGTATAGGGCTCACTCTTCTTTTGGAAAGACCCAAGATTGCTATGCTATTCAGCGATGTTTCACCAGAGGCTCTTGAGGTATGCAGAAAAAATCAGAAGCTTCTTATGGGAGGTAAACAAGATTCCTATGATTTTCACATCATGGAAAGTTATCTTTTTGAAAAAATTTCGGGAAAATTTCATTTGATCATCTGCAATCTTCCTTATGTAACAGAGGAAGAGTATGAACTTCTTCATCCTGAAGTTAAAGACTATGAGCCTAAGAAAGCACTCTTATGCTCGGACCCTCATCGATTTTATCGCTTAGTTTTTTTAGGACTCAAAAGGCACCTACACTCAAATGGGATTGCAATCCTAGAGACAAGCCCCTCCCTTGCGATTCTCTGCGTAAAGATTGCTTGTCGCCTCTTTGATGCGAATACTTTTGCGATACACGTAGAGAAAGACCTAAGCAAAAAAAATCGATTTGTATTATTGAGATTTCACAGCATCTACTTTAATCACACCTGCAAAGATGGCTTCCATTTTCTAAAGGGCTACTACAATGCAGAGGAGGAAGAATTAATTAGATGACTCCTTATCCGATGGTTCTTTCTCAGACGATTCCTTATCAAATGGTGGCTTCACTTTTATAAACGAATTCTTTACGGATGGCTCCTGATCCGATGCTTCTTTCACAGGCAACTCCTTATCAAATGGTGGCTTCACTTTTATAAACGAATTCTTTGCGGATGGCTCCTGACCCGATGGTTCTTTCGCAGGCAAATCCTTATCTGATGCTTCTTTCTCAGACGAT
This sequence comes from Leptospirales bacterium, assembly GCA_014238275.1. Taxonomy (GTDB): domain Bacteria; phylum Spirochaetota; class Leptospiria; order Leptospirales; family Leptonemataceae; genus JABABJ01. Next base: position 3,292 of record JABABJ010000104.1, read on the forward strand.
TCCTTATCCGATGGTTCTTTCGCAGACGATTCCTTATCCGATGCTTCCTTCGCAGGCGACTCCTTATCCGATGCTTCCTTCGCAGGCGACTCCTTATCTGATGGTTCTTTCGCAGACGATTCCTTATCCGATGCTTCTTTCACAGGCAAATCCTTATCCGATGGTTCTTTCGCAGACGATTCCTTATCCGATGCTTCTTTCACAGGCGACTCCTTATCCGATGGTTCTTTCGTAGGCAATTCCTTATCCGATGGTTCCTTCGCAGGCGACTTAGGGGTGGTTTTGGGGAAGTCTGGAATTTTATCGAGCTGATCTAAGGGAAGGACAGCCCATTTCCTTGCAAGCTGTATGGGAAATTTGTTAGGTAGCTTTTTCGGATGAAGTGGATTTTGGAAGGCAAATGCTTCCTCATAAGGTTTCTTCTTTAGATTATTATGACCAACCCTATACCAACCATTTGCTTTGCTAGAGAAAGTAAGCCTACGGAAAAAATCAAGATAATTGCCAGAATTACTCGATGAATCCTTTTGCTCCGCAAGTGTTGTTCGTATTTCCCCTAATAGAAAATTAATGCCATCCTTTTCGTTCCATAGAAAGAGTGTATTTCTTTCGTTCGCACCCATAAAGCCCGAGGCAGGAACATATCTTGAAACCAAGACAAACCTATGCTTTTTTTGGATTCTTTGCATGGCAAAGAAGAGCTTATCTGCAAGATCTTTTACCTCCTCTGGATAAAAGATCTGCCCCTCTTGTGGATACAAACGACTACTCCGATAGCGAAGAAATCCAAGGATGGACTCGATCTCCTTTCGATTTAATTCTGGGAAGGGAAGAACTTTGGAAATATTTTGCCGTAGCTTTCGTTTGGGAAAGCGATTCTCAGGTATTTCATAAATATGAAGACGCTCATCCTTAAATATAGGAGACAGACTAGCATGTAAGCACCCAGTAGAAAAGGAAAAGACTAAAGCTAAAGAAAAAAGTGAAAGGAGTATCCGTGAAAGGAGTATCCTACGAAGAACACTATGAAAAGAAAGCAACATAATTCCTCTTTCGGTTGTTTTTTTCTTTTCTACAGTTATTTTTACACAGTCATTTTTAAATAATCCTTGCTTTCTGAAAGTATGATTACACCCATGACTTATGGCACAAATATACTACGAAAAAGACACTGACATCAACCTCCTCAAAAAAGACACCATTGCCGTCTTGGGCTATGGAAGCCAAGGACATGCTCAGGCTCAAAATATGAAGGATTCTGGGCTAAATGTTGTAATCGGACTTCCTGAGAAATCTCGCTCGGTTGAGGTAGCAAAAAATGATGGATTCGAGGTGCTGGATCCTAAGAAAGCCTGTGAGAAAGCAGAAGTGATTCAGGTACTTGTCCCAGATACAGTGCAGTCTCAGGTCTATGAGGAGTCTATCTCTCCACACCTGAAAGAAGGAAAAGCTCTTGTTTTTTCGCATGGTTTTAATATACACTATGAGTTTATCAAAGCTCCCTCTAACGTGGATGTTTATATGGTTGCCCCCAAGGGACCTGGTCATCTTCTTCGAAGAGTCTATCAAGAAGGAGGAGGAGTTCCAAGCCTAATTGCAGTCCATCAAGATGCAACAGGAAACGCAAAGAGCCGAGCCTTAGCTCACGCGGCAGGTATTGGTGCTGGGCGTGCTGGTATTTTGGAAACAAGCTTTCGAGATGAAACAGAAACAGACCTCTTTGGCGAACAGAGCGTGTTATGTGGGGGTCTCAGTAATCTCATTATGAAGGGGTTTGAAACTTTGGTAGAGGCTGGCTACGATCCTGATATTGCCTATTTTGAGTGTCTTCATGAAGTCAAACTCATTACAGATTTGATCTATGAGGGGGGGTTATCTAGGATGAGATATTCTATCTCAGATACAGCTGAATATGGAGATTATACTAGTGGTCCAACGGTGATTGATTCTCAAGTCAAAGAAAGTATGAAACAAGTTCTAAGCAGAATCCAAAAGGACAAGGGAGGTGAGTTCGCAAAAAAATGGATGGAGGAATCTCGTTCAAAATACAAGAACTTTCAAAAACTCCGTCAAGAAAATGCTTCTCATCCAATCGAAGCTGTAGGGAAAAAACTTCGAAACATGATGAGTTTCTTAAGTAAGAAATAAGCCTTTAGACCGATTGAATCGGCTTAAAAGGAGCGTCGGAGAACATAAAGAGCGACAAAGTCATATAAGAAATGAGCGGATATTGGGACAAGAAGGTTCTCAAAAAAAAGAAAACTCCAACCAAAAACGAACCCTCCCAAAACAGCAAAAATCATGTAAAGAGGTGTCAAAGGATGCATCAAACCAAATATAAGAGAAGTAAAAAGGAGTCCATACAATTCCCCCTCACTACGAAAAATATTCCCTAAAAGATCTATAAAAATCCATTCCCCTCCGAGCAAGCTAATAGAAGAGGTCTGCTGTATCAGGAGTGGCTGTAAGAAGCCTCGAAAAAAAAGCTCTTCTCCCATTCCTGCTGCAAGTGAAATCATAGCAAGCTGGAATATATTCCAACCCTGAAAAATAGACATAAGACTCCTTTGCAACTTGTCAAAGGTTTGCTGGATAACTCTTAAATGGATCATACGCACAGAAAAGAAAAAGACAAAAAGAGCAACTGCAATGAAGAAGCCAAATGCAAGGCTCTCCATCCTCCATTCAAGAAGATCAATTGGAGAAAAACCATAAAACCAAGCTAAAGGAAAAGCCAAAAGGCCAAGCCCCCCCTCTAAAATGAAAAAGAAATAAAAGGGATGAAGACGACCCTGCCGTGATTTCATCGATGGGGCTAATTCAGGCTTGGATCTTGGTGCGAATCGACAAAAACCTTGTAGATACGATCCTTTTTCTCCAGAGCTTTTCTCCAGCATTCATCAGGAGATGGATGAAAAACGATCTCAGGGGTAGCCTGAAGAACCACCCATGAACCAGATTCTAGCTCATCTTCGAGCTGTCCCTTACCCCATCCCGAGTATCCTAAGAAAAAACGTATTGTAGGTCGATCATCTGGAGGGATGGAATCCAACAAGCTGTCTTGGAAATAATGGCTCACTGCTTGGAAAGAAGGCTCAAATATAACTCCACCAACGTCAGAAGAAGTCTCGCTTTTCTGATGATCCTCCGTCATTTCAGAGTGAAGAGTGAAAAGATAATCCTGTTGTAAAGGACCTCCTACATAGAGTGGTGTTTTTCTTGCCTGAGGTTCATCGGAAAAATGAGAAAAAACATCGGAAAGTATGAGCTTAGAGCGACGGTTTACAGTCAATCCAAAGGCTCCCTCATCGTTATGTTCTAGGATCAGAATTACACTCTGTATAAAATTGGGATCTAAGATTTGAAATTCAGAGATCAAAAAATAGCCCTTGAGCGACTCAGGAATCTTCCCCTTCTCTAGCCGAAGTTTGTTTAAAGATTTACGCAAAAACTCTTCGAAAGACACAATAGAAGCATCTTCCATTTACTAGTCTATGTAGGCAAGTAAAAAAGTAGGCAAGTAAAAAAGAATGAAAAAAGTTATAGACTTGTACAAACATTCACTAGAAGAAGATTTATTCTCAGCTTCTACAAAGTAAAATAATGTAGACAAAAGCAACTTGGAATAAAATACAAGACTTAGGATGAATATAGAAAGATGAAGAATATCTTACCCTATAGATGGCTGACTCTTGAATTGATGATCGCTTGGCGATATCTAAGAGGACAAGAACCTATTTCTATTTTTCACTTTGGGGCAAGGATGTCTCTCCTCTTTATGGCACTGATGGTCTTTGTAATGTCCATTGTATTATGTGTATTCACTGGTTTTCAAGATGCAGTCCACCAAACTCTTAAAAATTCTGGTTATCATCTTACCTTAAATCAATACAACTCTGCCCCTTTTTATGGATACCATAATATATTAAAAAAAGCAAAAGAAGATAAAGAACTTCGCTCCATGGTCAAAGACAGCTTTGAAAGCATTTTTGTGATTAGTCTTATGCAAGCTCAACGCCAATTTGATGCAAGGGGATTTCGTGCCCTTCCCATTCAAAAAGGAAAAACTCTAAAAGAAAAAATGCTATACTTCCCACCTCTGATTCACTATAAAATGGAGTATATGAAGCAGTTCGGAAAGAAAAACTACGTAATCATTGGGAGAGAAATGGCACGCTACTACAATCTTCATCTAGGTGATAGAGTGACCCTGATGCTTCCGTCTGGGGGCAGCTTACAAGAAGATTTTGCAGCTATTCGAAAGAACTTTATGATTGCAGGATTTTACCATACAGGATTTTACGAGTTTGATTTTAATCTTATTTTCACCTCCTTGCAAACTGCTCAAAGAGTGCTACAAATCCCAGCTCAGGTAACGGAGGTTATTTTTCAACTTGAAAGCCTAGACTATCTTGATTCTGCTGGAGAAAGGCTCCGCAACATCCTTCCTACATCCAATTATCAGTACAATATCCGTACAATACGAGAAGAAAGAGGAAACTTTTTGGCAGCACTCAAACTGGAAAAAACTCTCATGATGATTATACTTAGCCTTCTCATTATGGCAGGAGCGGCAGGAATCTGGATTACAGTTCATCTTTTAATACGCTCTAAAACCAGAAGTATAGGTATGCTTCTATCGATGGGAATTTCTTCCAATTCACTTCTTTTCATCTTTATCGTCCATTCGATGTTCATTGGTCTTCTTGCATCTATCATAGGAGGAAGCCTTGGAATCTATGTTGCCAACCACTTGGAGTCCTTGATAGTCCTGATAGAAGAGTTAGTCCAGAATACCTGTCTCCTTCTCAATGACAACTGTCCTCCTATCCAACTGATCCCTTCTCATATCTATTATTTTGATCATCTTCCTGTAAAAGCTGAAGCTGGCATTATCTTTGGTGTTTCCTTCGCAACTCTTGTTTTAAGTGGTCTTGCAGGCTACTTTCCCGCTCGGAATGCTTCACAGTTAAACCCTGTAGATACCCTCCGAAATGAATAAAATATGAACATTAGCATTCAATCACTATCCAAGCACTTTAAAAAACAAGGGAAAATCCAAGTTCTCCAAGAATTGAGCTTCGACATTGAATCGGGGGGAATTAGTGCTATTGAAGGAGCCAGTGGAGAGGGAAAAAGTACTTTTCTTTATATTGTCGGGACATTGGATGAGCCAAGCACAGGAAAGATCTTATACGATGGGAAAGAGATATTGCAAATGAATCAAAATCAAAGGGCTAAATTTCGTGCCAAGAATCTTGGATTTATCTTTCAACACCACTACCTTCTCCCTGATTTTACAGTCTTGGAGAACACAATGATGCCACTTCTCATCCGTAGAGAAAACCGATCGTCTGCTCAAAAAGAAAGTAAAAAGATTCTGGATATGGTTGGTCTAGGAGATCGCCTTTCCCACTATCCCGATGAAATCTCAGGGGGAGAAATGGCTCGAGCAGGTGTGGCACGAGCTCTTGCCGGTAATAAATCCTTGATTTTAGCAGATGAACCCACAGGTAATCTAGATCGAAAAAATGTACGTATGCTACGCGATCTGATATGGGAACTTCACGAAAAGATGAAATTTACCCTTGTGATTGTAACCCACGATCGAGAGCTCGCCCGCTCTGCTCCTAAACGCTACACCCTATCAGAAGGCAGGCTTCATGAGAGAAATCCCTTGCAGAAGGAAGAAAAGGAAAGAAAAGAAAAGAAAAGGGAATCGTAGCCTCGTCAATTCCCTAGGGCGACGAGCATTGACCTGCAGGTGAGGAAACCCAATCACTTCCCTGACCACAGAGGATCTCTCCTTTTTCCTGTTCATCATCTGCATTTTTTGTGTATGATCGTAAGGTTGGGAATTGAGTAGCATCCCCAAAATCCCAGCTGTGATTAGGCCATCCAGTCCCTGATTGTGTCAGTCCTTTCAGAACTTCCTTAGATACATCTACATCTGCTGTCTTCGTGTTTCTATTTTCTCCTATTACATTTGCTGTATTGCTAGTGTCAATATAGCTATCCGTGACGATAGAATCTTCATAAGCATGATTCAACCCGAGGATCCCACCAATATTGGTATTGCCACTTACAGTCCCAGTCGCATAGCTATTCGCTATGATAGCACCATAATTCTGTCCAACGAGCCCGCCGACATTAGATTGGGCTTCTGTATTAGCACTTACATCCCCAGTAGCATAGCTATTCATGATGGTAGAACCATTATCACCTCCCAAATTTGACCCGACAAGCCCACCTACATTATCATTGCCTATTACATCCCCCCTAGCATAGCTATTCAGAATAATAGCACTAAAATTCGACCCAACAAGCCCTCCTACCTCTTCTCCAGCACTTCCAACTACCTGAACATTAGTATAGCTATTCGTGACCCTGCCAAAACTCAATCCGATAAGCCCGCCGAACCCACCGATATCTCCAGAGCCGGAGGTGTAGTCGACAGATGAGGTAACCCTGATTCCTGTTAAGGAAGTGGATGAAGAATCTGCATTTAAAATCCAAACTCTATCTACATATCCAGCGGGGGTAAGTATGTCGTTTGCCCGTCCGGCAGGTCTGATCTCCCCCGCTAAAGAGCCTACTCTCTTTCCAGTGCCAGTGATTATGGCCTCTGATATTCTAAGATTTTGAACAACCCCACCCCTTCCAATGATTCTAAAAAAGCCAAGATGACTATCCTCGCTAGAGCCAATAATTGTGAGGTTTGCAATCGTATTTCCATTTCCATCGAAAGTAGCTAAAAAATCATCAGCGATTGGTGTCCAGTTCCTAGTTAGCGTGATAGTATCCCCTCCGTCTGGGACAAGCTCATATCCCGTGCATATAATAATCTTATTACCCTCATCATCTACGTCACCGCCACAGCCACTCTGATCACCTGGGTCTTCATTGAGATCAGGCTCGCTATCAAATTGAGCCTTAGTTTTGTATCCTGTACCTAGCGGATTGTAGCGAATATCGTTTAGCATCTCTTGGTTCCGAATCTCAATGAGACCGTCTCCATCATCGTCTACATCCATAGAATCAATGATTCCGTCTTTATCACGATCTTCCTCAGGGATGACATCCATAGGGGGGGAGCCACACGCTACAGAAATGAGAACAAAACTACAAATAAAAAGGAATCCAAATACCTTAGTTCCTAGTGTTTGATAGAATGCAAGTATGTCATTTAGACATTCTTTCTTGTTCTTTCTTGTTCTTTCTTGTTCTTTCTTGTTCTTTCTTGTTCCATGATTTTCACCTCTCTCATTTCAAGATAATTATGACCATCTTTTTCCTGAGCTATTTTGTCAAGTATTTTTTACGTTTTTTTTATCAAACCCATAGACATTTGTTACACTTAGAGATAAGTATCTATTGGCCAAAAATGTTCAAATCAAAAATTCAAGACTTTATTCATTTTTACAATGAAGTCAGGCTGCATACTTCATTAAATGGATTGATAGCTTTACAAACATTTCAAAAACATATTCCTATACCTGCAGCTTGAGTGTAACTTATGTCTGTAAGGTTCATATTTTTTGCTTTGTTTTCAAAAAATAGTTGGATAGCTCTAGTCTTTCAATATCTACTAGTATGCTATCTTTCTTCTTGTTCCTGATATACTTGATTCCACTTCTTATAGAATGCAGCAAATCGACCTTCTTGTATGGACTGGTGGATCCCACGCATCAAAGAGCTGTAGAAATGAAGATTATGCAAACTAAGCATCATAGGACCAAGCATTTCTCCAGCCATGAAAAGATGACGTAGATAGGCTCTACTTAGCTTTTGACAGGCCTTGCAGTCACACGCTGGATCAAGAGGGGCATCTGAATTTTGGAAGCATTGGTTACGAATACGAATCACTCCCTCTGAGGTAAACGCCTGTCCATTGCGCCCATTTCGAGTAGGAAGAACGCAGTCAAACATGTCCATCCCGTTCTTCACTCCTTCTAGTATATCAGGAACTGCCCCCACACCCATTAGATAGTGAGGGGAATGAGTATCCAATTTAGGACCCAAGAAGTCCAGCATTTTATACATATCCTTTCTCTTTTCTCCTACACTGAGGCCACCGATCGCAATACCATCAAAAGAAGGAGTAGCTTCCTGCAAAAGGGATAGAGAATCGCTCCTCATTTCCTCCGAAAGACCACCCTGAAGAATGGCAAAAATTTTTTGTTGCTCAGTAATTCTCTTTTTTTCTCTGAGAATATCAAAATGGCGGATAGAGGAAAGTGCCCAAAGATGTGTTCGTCTCAAGGATTCCTTGAGACGCTCTGTCGATGGATTAGCAGGGGGACAATCATCCAAGACCATCATAATATCAGAACCAAGATCCGCCTGTATTTCAATGACCCGTGATGGACTCAGGAAATGCTTTGCTCCATCAATATGGCTCCGAAACTCTACTCCATCTTCTTGAAATACCATACGCTTTGCTAAGCTAAACACCTGATATCCTCCGCTATCCGTAAGAATAGCATTTGGCCAGCCCATAAATTTTTTGAGTCCCCCTAGCCCACGAATTTTTTCAGAACCAGGGCGAAGACTTAGATGGTATGTATTTCCTAGTATGATTGGATAGCCCATTTCATCCACATTTTCGCTTGATACTCCCTTGATACTGGCAGATGTTCCAACAGGCATAAAGAGAGGTGTCTTTGCAAGTATTCTTCCTCCACAAAGGCTAATCTCACCCGTTCGTGCCCTGCTCATAGAGTCCTTAGCAGTAGTGAAGAAAAATGGAGGCATGATTTTGAGCTTATCTGTTTGTCAGGAGTCGCAAAATCATAGCATAGGTCGATTCATTTTTATATTATGCATATATACTATATAAATAACTTGACACCAATTCAGGTCTTTTTCAAACATGAACTATACGTCTGGTCGTATTTCTATTTCTGTATATGAACCGCCCTAATCCAACACGATCCTCACGCTCCTTTCGAAGAAACAAAAAATCTGCAGAGGCTCAAGAAGCGTCTCTTCAGGAAGATCCTCAGTCCTCTCTCTCTCAAGAGAGTCTTTCCTTGGATCCTTTGAGAGACTTTACAGGGAATCGTTTCGAAAGGATCTTAGCTGCATTCTTCTATCAAATTCGGCAAAATCTCCGTGGATTACTGGTAGGAGGAATCATCGTATTTACTTCTATTCTTGTTTTTACTGCATATCAGGCATGGCTTTCCATCCGAGAAGAAAAAAGCCGCTTTTATCTAGCAAAGCTTCTGGCAGAACCAACGATGAATTTTGAGTTGGGCTCCTTTGACATAGCTTCCGAAAAGATCAGAGCACATAAGAAAAAATTTCGTCATCGGAGTGCTTCCATACGTGCGTCTCTTTATGAAATTTTCTATCTCCAAAAGGCAGAAAAGTTTCTTGAGGCTGGTGATTTATCCTTCCGTCTTGCATCTCAAATTACCACACCAGAGCTACAAGCCTACTATTACTTTCAATCAGGTCTGTTTCGTGAAGAAGCAAAAAAATACGATAAGGCAAAAGAATCATATACATTAGCAGCGAAATTGATTCGTAAAAAAAATATCCTTAAAGCATATTCCTTATATGGTCAGGCTCGTGTACTTGTAGCTCTTGACGAAAAAGAAGAAGCGAACAAAATACTAAAGAATATCCTTTCGTATGAGAATCTCAAACAACCTGATTTTTTCGTTTCCATCCTTGGCTATATGATGAAATTAAGTTACAAGAAGGAGACTGAGAAAAGTGCAAAGAAGGAGATTGAGAAAAGTGAAGAGTGAAAGAATCTAATTACAATGCAAGTCCCTTCACGATAGCCCTCCCTTCTGGGCGTTTGGCAGAAGAAAGCATCGCTTTTTTTTCCCGTTCAGGTATTGCGGAGTTCGATTCCCTTCCTTCCAGCCGTATTCTTAGTTTTTGGGATAAAAAACGCCAATTTCGTATGCTTCTGGTGAGAAGCCAAGATATCCCAGTTTACATACTGAATGGATGTGCTGATGTAGGAATCACTGGTCGAGACGTCCTCATGGAAGGAGGCTACGATCTAACGGTTCCTCTTGAGCTGAATTTTGGAAAGTGCCGCCTTTCCTTGGCAGCTATGGAGGAAAAATCTCGTACGCTTTTCCAAAAGACAAGCCTTAGAGTTGCCACCAAATATCCTCGTTTGACAGCAGATTATTTTCACCGAAGCGGGATGAACTGTGAAATCATCAATCTGCATGGAAGCGTGGAAATTGCCCCTACACTTTCTCTGGCAGATTGTATTGTAGATTTAGTAAGCACTGGAAAGACTCTTCGAGATAATTCACTTGTCGAGATCCAGACTATTGCTCATTTCGCTGCAGTTCTTTTAGTGAGTCGTTCTTCCTATGCACTTCATACAAAACTTCTTGCACGGCTCATCAATAGCTTTCATGAACTCCTGAGAGATGAGAACTAATTAAAGCACATCGAACAATTCTCCTAGGCTCTCCTGAATGCTTTTATCGCTTAGGAGAGCCAAGCATTCTTTCAGCTCTTCAAGATTTGAAAAGTTAAGACTCATGCTTAGAGATTCTGCCTCCATAGCTTGAGGAAATTCTAAGTGAATTTTCCCCTTTAACTTCTGTTCAAGCCTTTTTTTTCTTGCATATAGATCCTTCTTAAAACTATATATTTGCGGGAAGCGAATCTGTCTAAGCTCCTCCAATACGCAATCTACGGGAGGAGTTTTTACTGATTCTTTCTTCCATCGTGTGCCAAGCTCTCTGACCAAAGCTATTGCTTGCTTTCTTTGCTCATGATTCAGCTCGTAGAAGATACAAATGATTTCTTGTATCAGGTTTTTCCCAAAAAGATACTCATTCCAAATTTCCAACCAAAAAGACTGCTCCATCTTTGAAAGCCTCTCCCAAAGACGTAAGATACGAAGAGGAAGCCTATATGTGTTTGCCAAATTCCTTCCTGTGAGTGACAAAACCGACAACTCGTTCCATTCTTCCAGACTTTGAAAATGAGTTTTTCTTCCACATGCTTTCAGAAGAGGAAAAGGTTCAATTTTGCGTGGCTCAAGATGACATTTCCAGTAGTATGACAAATCTGAAATAGAAAGGGGATAGATCTTTAATATCTCCTTCCATATTTCATATTGATGAAGAAGATCGGTGGAGATGATAGCCGCAGGGAAATGACTCTTTTCTAAAGGGGGAGGAGTCATTGCATAAAGCCTTTTTTCTTCTCGAAGGATCAATGCAACAGGCAAAGGAGCCTCTGTATTTGAAAGGGTATTTGGAAGAAGAAGCGTTGGTAGCTTTGTATAATGACTCTTGTCGAGTATCTCCCAAACTATCTCTTGAAGATGATGTGTCACAGAGAAACTTTCTTTTTTAGCGATCTATTATATAAAAAAATATCAAAACACCAAACCAA
>JABABJ010000131.1 GCA_014238275.1 Leptospirales bacterium
CATCGGATCAGATTTCTATCATGGAGCACTCTTCCCCATAGAGGACAAACTCAAAATCAACGCCTTTGATTGGGGTGGAAAAGACGGCTTTTCTGAGATCATGAAGGCTGGCGGCTTCGATGTGGTGATTGGGAATCCGCCTTATGTTCAGCTACAAAAATTTAAAGGTGAAATAATGCAGAAGGCAATGGAAGAGGCTAAGTTTTTATCTCATAACTCAATGGGAGATATTTATTGTCTTTTTTATGAGAAAGGCATTAATTTATTAAAGAATAATGCTATCTTAGGCTTCATTACATCTAATAAATGGATGCGGGCAGGCTATGGAGTAAATTTAAGAAGATACTTTATCCAAAATACTAATCCTCTACAACTCTTAGATTTTATTGGTAATAAGATATTCACCGACGCTACGGTGGATTGTAATATTTTAATTTTAGAAAAGGGACCAAACAAAGCTAAGTGTATGGGATACAATTTCACAGAAGAAATTTCATCTTCAGAAGATATAGGCACCATCTTCCGTAAGAAGAAAATACCACTACCGAATCTATCAGAGAATAATTGGATTATACGAGACCTTGCTTCTCAAAAACTAAAGAAAAAAATGGAACAACTTGGTACTCCCCTTAAAGATTGGGATATTAAAATTTATAGAGGAATTATAACAGGCTATAATGATGCTTTTATTATAGATCAAGCCAAAAGAGACGAGTTAATCACAGCAGACCCCAAATCCGCTGAAATTATCAAACCTATGCTAAGAGGAAGAGATATTAAAGCCTACCATCATCAATGGGCTGAATTATATATGATTACTACTTTTCCTGCTTTAAAAATAAAAATAGACAATTATCCTATAATAAAAAAACACCTTTTAGGCTATGGTAAGGATAGACTCAAACAAAGTGGTAAAACACTACAAGATGGCACAAAATCCAGAAAAGCAACAGGCAACCAGTGGTTTGAAAGCCAAGACCAGATTGCCTACTACAAAGAATTTGAAAAAGAAAAAATAATTTATAGAGAAATTAGTCAAAATCTAAACGCTACTTATTTAACATCAAGCACTTTAGTTAATAACAAACTTTATTTGATTACAGGTAGCCATTTAAATTATTTATTAGCTTTTTTGAATTCTAAGATTGTAAATAATATACTTTTAAAAACAGCTAATTTAACAGGCGGAAAAGGAGTAGGCTATTTACAGTATTTAACTATCCCAAAACTCGATCTCTCCAATTCAACGCAAAAAGCCCAACACGACCGAATGGTAGAGCTGGTCGATCAGATGTTGACTGCACAAAAACAGCTCCACGAAACCCAGTCGCCGAGCGAAAAGGCTCTGTACCAAAAAGAGGCAGATGGCTTGGACGAGCAAATAGACGCACTGGTCTATAAGCTATATGAGCTAACGCCAGCGGAGATACGGATAGTAGAGGAGACGAGATAATGGAAAAATCAAAAAAAATCAGGAGTTTTAGCTAATATTTACTAAAAAGGAGAGTTATTACTAGTAGGTATTAGCTATCGTATTAGTGAATACCTACTAAAAACAGGGAATCCCTCTTGCTATCAAATACCGCCACACGGATGTGGCGGAACACACCCGACACCCACAGACAGGAGGTCTGTGAAGTGTCGGGCGCGGGGAGAGCCACAGGGAGACCACGGAGGGTCTCCCCATTTGCGGAGCCATGGGAGCTCCGCAAATGTAAGCAAAGATAGGGTTCCCCTATCTTTGCGTCCCCTCAGTCATGCCACGGACGGCATGACTGAGGTTTTATAAAAGGCGCGGTCCTCCTTCTCGTGAAAATGAGGATTCAGGCAGGGGCCAACAAACCACCGAAAATCAGTAAAATAGTAAATATTCATCTCCTTTTTGGCAAATAGATACTCTCAAAAGCACTAGAAATATTTGTGGGTTTCACACAAAAAAATGATAGTTTCACTTGACGATTTATATGGATTTCAGAACATGGTCTTGGATAGGTGGATTTCGGAAATGGAGCTTTCTTCAATCAAGGAGAGGATCGAGTTGGGTCTTCCTGGAGCTGAGGCGGATGTCTTGGACCCTCGAAGAGATGGAGTTCATCTCAAGGCAGTTGTCCGCTATGAGGGATTTCAAGGCAAGAGTCTTTTGGAGCAGCATCGAATGGTCATGGACCTTTTCCGAGAGGAGCTCAAGGGAACCCTTCATGCCCTTGCTGTGGAAACCATAGGAACCAAAACAAAGGAGTTATAATTATGGAACAGAAGCTAAAAGAAAGGATACAAAAACAAGTGGACTCACACTCACTTTTTCTTTTTATGAAAGGGACTCCTCAGAGACCGATGTGTGGTTTTTCTGCTGGAGTGATTCAGGCTTTAGAGCAAATAGAGGCAAGCTACAGCTCCTTTAATGTGCTGGAAGATGAGGAAATTCGTCAGGGAATTAAGGAATATTCTGATTGGCCAACCATACCGCAGCTTTATTGCAAAGGCGAGTTTTTAGGGGGCCATGATATTATTATCAAAATGTTTGAATCTGGTGAGCTTCAGGAAAAGCTCTCTCTTACCTAAAAAGGCTTTTGCTTCAGGTCTTTCTGGTGAGTAATGCGTCTGTATTATTCAATTTCTTGTCCCTATTGCTTAAGGGTTGTAGCGGATTGGAAGCGTCTGGGACTAATAGAAGGTAAGGACTATGAGCTTATTTTGTCACCTTTCGGCTCTTCCTCTCGAGAAGAGCTGCTTCGTCTTGGAGGGAAAGAACAAGTTCCTTTTCTTGTAGATGGAGATCTGAACATGTACGAAAGTGACAAGATTATTGCCTACGTTCGTGTGAAAGCTGACTCAGGGGGCTTTGCACGGAATTGAGGATTTATCTATTTTTTGCTACTTTTCTTAATGCTTTGCTTGACAGTTATAGGATTAACTTGATATTGACTACGTTCTTAGCCGAAACAGGATAGAGGGGTAGCAATGTCAATAATACCGATAGTTAGCGAACAAAGTGCACGAGGAGAGCGTCAGTTTGATATCTATTCTCGTCTTCTAAGGGACAGGATTATCTTCCTAGGCTATCCCTTAGATGATACTTATGCCAATCTAGTTATTGCACAACTCTTGTTTTTAGACGCAGAGGATCCCGATAAAGATATCTATCTATACATAAACTCGCCCGGAGGATATATTACTTCGGGTTTTGCCATCTATGACACAATGCAATATACCCGTGCTGACATTCGAACGATCTGTATTGGGCAAGCATCCAGTGTAGCTTCCATGCTCTTGGCTTCGGGAACCCTCGGAAAACGCTCTGCACTCCCTAACTCACGCTGTATGCTTCATCAGCCGATAGGAGGAGTACAGGGTCAATCGCGTGATATTGAGATTCAAGCCAAAGAAATTCTACACATGAAGGAGCGACTCAATAAAATTTATGCGAAACATACCCAAAAACCAATTTCACAGATCGAAAAGGATATAGATCGAGTTTTTTATATGTCAGCAGAAGATTCCAAGAAATATGGAATGATTGATCATGTTATTTCCTCACCAACAAAAGAGAAGACATAATCTTATATATAGGAATTTTTACGTTTTGTATTGTATGATTTTTGTTGATTTGTGAGTCTTAAACATAGGGGCACATACTTAAAAAGTGGCATCGAAAAAAAAATCACAGAAAGGAGGTCAGGACAAACTTAATTGTTCTTTCTGCGGAAAAGAACAGGATACTGTTTCTCGTCTAGTCGCAGGCCCAGGTGTCTATATATGTGACGAATGTATCGATCTTTGCAACGAAATCGTAGCGGAAGAAACGGAAGATGAAAAGCAAGGAGTCCTTTCGGGGAAACTCCCTTCTCCAGCCGACATCAAGTCAACTCTGGATCAATATGTGATTGGTCAAGAGGATGCAAAGAAAGCCCTTTCTGTGGCTGTGTACAATCACTACAAGCGAATTGGCTATAATAATAAAAAGGATTCCTCAGTCGAATTAGATAAATCTAACATCCTTCTCATTGGTCCTACTGGTTCTGGAAAGACTCTCTTGGCACAGACCCTTGCCCGCTTTCTCAAGGTTCCCTTCGCTATTGTAGATGCTACTGCTCTCACAGAGGCTGGATACGTAGGCGAGGATGTGGAAAATATTCTCCTCCGTATCATCCAAAATGCAAATGGAGATGTTCGAAAGGCAGAACTAGGCATTATCTATATAGACGAAATTGATAAAATCTCCCGAAAAACGGATAACCCTTCTATCACAAGAGATGTTTCGGGTGAGGGGGTACAGCAAGCCCTTCTTAAGATTATTGAGGGAACATCCGCAAATGTTCCTCCTCAGGGGGGACGAAAGCATCCTCATCAAGATTTTATTTCAATCAATACTCAAAATATTCTTTTTATTTGCGGAGGTGCTTTTGTTGGGATGGAAGATATCCTTGCAAACCGCCTTGGAAAGAGAGAGATTGGTTTTGGTAGAATGCATTCGGTAGACGACTTGACTCAATTAGACGCCAAAAAAAAATCTATTTCTCTCAAAGAAACTATTAAAAAAAGCAAGTCCGACCCCTCTCTTTCCCCTTGTTCTACTTCTGTGAACAAAGAATCAGCTCATTCCTCCTCATCCATGAGGCTTCAGAAGCGAAAGGAGCTTTATAACAATCTTCTACCAGAGGACTTGATGAAATACGGACTGATCCCTGAATTTGTGGGTCGACTACCCGTCCTTTCGGTTTTGGAGGATCTTGATGTAAAGGCACTTTCTCAAATTTTCACAGAACCAAAGAACTCCCTTATCAAGCAATATGAGGCAAATTTCAAAATGGAAGGAGTAAGACTTAAATTTACAAATGAAGCAGTTGCTCGTATTGCTGAAAAAGCAATGGAACGAGATGCAGGGGCTCGAGGATTACGAAGTATCGTGGAGAAAATTATGATGGAGATCATGTTTACAATTCCTTCTCGAAAGGATATTGAAGAGGTTGTAATTACACCTGGAGTGATCGAAAGGAACGATACACCTGTTTTTGTACTAAAAAAAGAAGCAAAGCATATAAAGCCTTCTCGCAAAAAAAAGCTAGCCTAGAATTCTCTATCCTCTTTCTTTGTAAATAGTTGCTATATAAGTTGCTATTTTTTTCATATGGAACTATATATTTTGCCTATAGATTTCTTGACAGAATGAAGTGGTAACTCAGCCTGACAATTTGTTGGGGTCTTGATAGAATATTTACAATGCACTCGTATGAAATGACAGCTTTGATACATCCTGAATCCAGTGCGGAAGGAAAGGAAGAGCTCTCAAAGATTCTTAGTACTTATGATGCGAAAATCTTTATGGAGAAGGACTGGGGTGAAAAAGATCTACCATATCCCATTCAAAAGCTCGATCGTGCTTTTTTCTCATACAAAGAGTTTCAGCTTGATCCTCAAAGAATTATAGAGCTAAACAAGGACATCCATCTAAACTCAAAAATCATTCGATGTATGATCCAACGGGCAGATAAGAAGAAGTAGAACAATGGCAGGTGATTTAAATCGTATCATGCTCATAGGAAGGCTTACTCGTGATCCTGAGCTTCGCCAGATCCAAAGCGGTACGAGTCTATGTCGTTTTTCCATTGCAAACAATCGAATCTATTCCCAGAATGGAGAGCGAAAAGAAGAGGTCTCTTTTTTCAACTGCACGGCTTGGGGAAGGCTTGCTGAGATTGTACATCAATACTGTCGGAAAGGAAAGCAAGTCGGGGTTGAGGGAAGACTAAGGCACTATTCATGGCAGGACAATGATGGCAAAAAAAATTCTTCTGTAGAGGTTGTTGCTGAGCAGCTTCAGCTTCTGGGCTCATCTCAGGGGGGAGGCTCGCAAGATATGCCTTCCGACGCTATTCCTGTAGGGCAGCAAGAGGAGTCAAAAAAACCAGTATCAGTCACAAGGGAGTCTCCTAGTGAGAGTTCTAAGGAGAGTTCTAAGGAGGGTTCTTGGGAAGACGATGATATCCCTTTTTAATTTGATCCAGAAAAAAATTCTATAAAAAATTCTATAAAAAAATGCTATGAAAGTTATACTACAAAAAGAGATTGCTTCCCTTGGGGATGCAGGAGAGATTAAGAGGGTTGCTGATGGCTACGCACGGAATTATCTCATGCCTCGCAAGCTTGTCATACCTGCACATGTAGGATCGACTCGTGCTTTGGAGCATCAAAAGAGAATGCTTGCGAGAAAGGAGTTGAAACGCAAGTCTTCAATGGAAAATTTTGCTGCCCAGTTAAAAGAGATTCCAAATTTAGAGCTCTCAATGCCTGCAGGAGAAAATCGTAAACTTTTTGGTTCAGTGACCAATAGGCACATATCTGAAGTTCTCGCTTCACAGGGATTTCACGTAGATCGTAAAAAAATTGAGATCAACAGTAAAATACGCTCTCTTGGTTCCTATACCGTTCCAATCCATCTTATGAAAGGAATCTCTATTCCTATAAAGGTAGACGTAGTCCCTGATGAAAAATTTCTGCAAAAAGAACGAGAGAAGCAAGAGGAGTTAGAAAAGGAGAAAGTACGGCAAGAAACAATAGAGGCAATCAAGCAGTCAAACGAGACCGAAGAAGATCCTTTAAAAGATTCTTCAAAAGAATCAACAGAAGAGCTAGCATCCTCTATCGAAGAAAGTGAAACCGCATCAACTGAGGAGATAGCTCCTTCACCAACGGAAGAATCTTCTGCTTTAGATTCATCTCCTCCTTCTCCTTCTGAGAACAGCGAGGAGCCTTCTAGTAAGGTTTCCGAAGAGAAGGATCCTTAGAAAGCACCATCAAACTAAAAAAGATACAGGAAGCAAATCAATTTGTCCATTACCCCGCCTCATGATGTGCAGGCAGAAAGCCAGTTCCTTGGAGCACTGATTGTCCATCCTGATCTAATTACTCAGCTAGAAACTCAGATTAGTCCAGACGATCTTTATTTAGAATCTCACCGCTTAATTTACAGTACCATCCTGAAGCAAAGAAGGCAGGGTGTAAACAGGATTGATTCCCTTCAGATTATCAATAAACTTCAAGACACATCGCAAATCGAACAGGTTGGAGGTGCTCCTTATATCATCCAGCTTGCTCAGGATGTTCTAGCCCCTTCCAATGCACCAAGATACGTTCAACGAATCAAAAAGCTTGCTCTTCGTAGGCAACTGATGGAAGCAGCACACCTAATCTTGGAAAAATCTTCTCAGCCTGTCGAGGATGAGGGAAGTTTTCTGAGGGATGTGGAAGAAAATATTCTACGAATTACTAGTCAAACTACAGCTCAAGGAATTGCTTCTGTAACAGAGCTAAAAGAAGAATTTCGGCTCCATATCCAATCGCTTCAGGATGCAAAGGGAGGGCTAGTAGGTATTTCGAGCGGCTTTAAGGAGCTGGATCGCCTTAGCTCGGGTTTCAAGCCAGGAGAGCTAATCATCCTTGCTGCTCGTCCAGGTATGGGAAAAAGTACCTTTGCCCTAAATCTTTGCGTAAATACCGCCCTTCGACAAAAGGAAGATGTTTTACTATTCTCTTTAGAAATGAGCCATATGGAGCTAATGATGAGGCTTCTTTGTTCAGAGGCACAGTTTGAGCATAGTGATCTAAAAAGAGGGCATATCCCTTCGCATTTGCAGGAACATCTTCTCTCCGTTCTGGATGAAATATGTAAAGCACCCATCTACATAGATGATTCAGGTGATCTTTCGATTTGGGATTGTGTTGCTAAAACACGAAAATTTAAACTGGAGCAAGAACAGAAGGGAAAAAAGCTTGGACTTGTGATTATCGACTATTTGCAGCTGATGAGTGATCCTGAGGCTAAGAGACTAGGAAGACAACACGAAGTCGCTACAATATCCAGAAACCTAAAACAGCTTTCTCGAATGATCCATGTGCCCATACTTGCACTTTCTCAGATGAACCGCTCGGTCGAGCAAAGGAGAGGAGAATCAGCTCGCCCCCAGCTTTCCGATCTTCGAGAATCAGGTGCTATTGAGCAGGATGCTGACATCGTTATGTTTATCCATGCATCTCCCAAAGATGACCCTGACGAGGATTTGGAATACCAAGGAACAGTAGAACTGATTATCGCAAAACACAGAAATGGCCCGACCGGTTCCTTACGTTTGAGCTTCCGTCCAGAAATCAATCGCTTTGATGACCGTATGGAACTTCCAGCCACATAGGTGCTTCTAAGATATGCAGAAAAATCAAAAGATCAGTTACAACCGCTCAAATCCATAATGCGATTAAATTCGGGAAAACTCAAATGATTCTTTTCCTTTTCAGAAATCCTCATTGCCTCCCATTGTTCTTTTTTATGATTCCTTTCGTTACGGACTTGCCCAAGATGCTTCCATAATGCTTTAGGAAGTTGAGCATTCGGGGAAGGAAGGGTTTCTGCTTCCAAAGCACATAGATACGTATGCAAAATTTCTAGTACATGATCATAATGATTGGATATGTAAGCAAAAATACCCCCTAGGATTCGATTCGACGCTTTGTAGGCATAAATCGAAGCTACTTCAAAGCATCTCTTTGGAAAAACTTTATCTGTTAGCGAGACTTTTTGCTTCTTCTTCTTGGGACTTACCAGTTGCACAGTTAGATGCTCTGCATTGATACGAGAGATAAACCAAAGGTTTGCATTTTGTCCCAGATAAAGGTAGTGTCGACAAGCAAGAATATCTAGCTCTTCAGTATTTTGAAACAAAAAGGGATCAATATTTTTGCGATAGGTATCGTTATTCTCTCTTGCAAGCATACCAGCTAGATAAATCGTTTGCTCACCAGGAAGGGATTTATCCGTCTCCAATAGAAAATTCTCCAATATCAATACATGGTTCTGAAAACTTTCTGAACCATAGCCTTTTTTTAAACTACTCATCGCCACCTCACCTCGGAAACCTGCTTATATTAAGGAATAAAATACCTCTGAAAGTATCGGCATCTCATTCAGTGGTTTTACTATAATTAAGACGAGAAAAATGGCAAGTCCTTTTCTAAAAAAAAGTAAGTATGTTTTCCAGAAAGGGGTTTGCTAAAAGGCCTCTCTGTCCCTCTCTAAAAACAATAGGCTTGCCTCCGGCTACGCCCGCCCTTTTTAGTAAATATTAACTAGAGTGATAGCTAATACCTAGTAGTGGATAATGTCATTTTTAGTGGATATTGACTAGGGATTCTCTGTTTTTTCGGCGATTCCTTTTATAATGTGTGTATGAGAAGATAATCAAGGAACTGTACGAGCCTAGCGAGGCATGTTCGCCTCCGATCGATTATCTTAGCTACAAATATTTCCTTCTTGAGAGAAACGGCGATTGAGGAATTCGAGTGCGGCGTCGGAAATCTCGGGATAAAGCCTTGCATCTTCATAGGCAAAAGCTGCAAGCTCTCTGTCCTTCCAAAGATCTGCCAGATGAAGATCACTAAGCCCGTGCTGACGCAAGCCGAGAATTTCTCCTGAGCCTCGTATCTCTAGGTCCTTTTCGGCTAAATAAAATCCATCGTTACTTTCTACTAAGGCCTTGATTCGAGCACGGCTTTCGTCATTCATCGCATCCGATACCAACACACAATAGCTTTGATTCTTTCCTCTCCCGACACGTCCCCTAAGCTGGTGAAGTTGAGAGATACCAAAACGCTCTGCATGTTCAATGACAATGACAGATGCATTGGGAATATCTACGCCCACTTCAATGACCGTCGTAGTAATTAGTATATGGATTTTGCCATTTCGGAATTGGTTCATGATCTGTTCTTTTTCTTGTTTTTTGAGACGCCCATGGAGTAGAGCAATTGAAAAATCGGGAAAAATATCACTCGATAGCTCTTCGTAAGCTTGAGAAGCTGCCTTCAAATCGATCTTTTCAGATTCTTCGATCAAGGGGTATACTATGAAGCATTGAGCTCCTTTTTGCAGATGATTTCGTATGGAAGTATAGAGCCCTTGGCGTTTTTTCTCTGTGAGATGCATGGTTTGGATTGGTTTTCGTCCCTTAGGCTTTTCCTTCAGAGTAACCAGCTCTAAATCCGCAAACTCTGTTAGACATAGGGTCCGAGGTATTGGAGTGGCACTCATTGTGATAATATCAGGATTATTTCCCTTGCCTTGGATTGCATCTCTCTGTTTGACTCCAAAACGATGCTGCTCATCAATAATCACTAAGCCGAGTCTTCGGAATAAAACCCCTTCTTCCAGAATCGAGTGGGTTCCAATGACTATATTTGCCTCTCCCGATACAATTCGTTCCAGCTTCATCTCTCGTTCTTTCTTTTTATCCGAACCAGTTAAAATCTCTACATATTGAGCTCCCAAAAGTCCGACAAGATTACTAATCGTAATAAAATGTTGTTGAGCAAGGATCTCCGTAGGTGCAAGAAAAGCCGTCTGAATTCCCGCTTCTGTATAATGGAGTATGACAGCAAGAGCAACCACTGTCTTTCCTGAGCCAACATCTCCTTGAAGAAGAAAGGAGCAGGGAGAATCTTCTTGGCAAGATTTGAGAATTTTCTGTATTGTGTTATTTTGGTCGGAAGTCAGTGTGAAAGGGAGGTTTTTCAGAAGAGACTCATAGGAATTAGATTTCCCCCACGATAGAGGCCTTAGGCTTCGTTTTTTCTTTTCTCTCACAAGAGACTTATAGTACATCATCATCTGAAAGAAAAATAACTCCTCATATTTGAGACGGTACAGGGCGTTTTTTTGCTCTTCTTCGTTTTTCGGGAAGTGAATTGCCTTCAAAGCTGACTCTCTATCCATCAGCTGATGTTTTTCTAGGGCGGTTCTAGGAAGAATCTCTTGAGGATAGAAGGTCGAGACTTTGGTAAGCTCCGTAAAAACTCGCCTTAAACCTCGACTATCAAGATGGTTCTTTTTCATTTCTTGAGTCGAAGAATATAAGGGGATAAGACGAGAGGAGCAAGTCAGTTCATCTTCTTCTTCTGGATCAATGATCTCGAATTCAGGATGAGCTATCTGAAGTCCGCTAAAAAAGGTGAGCTTCCCTGATGCTGCAAGATATTCTCCCTTTTGAATCACTCTTTGTATATAACGGTTGGGACGGAACCAAAGAAGATTCACGGAGGTCTCATCTTTCAGTGAACATCTTGCCGTAAAGCGAGAAATTCTCCCTCGAATCAAATATGTGCTTTTCACCTCTAAGATCAAAGTGACATTTTGTCCTACTGAGAGCTCTTGCGTGCTTGTAATGCTTCTGTCCAGATAGCGCCTAGGGAAATAATAAAAAAGATCTTCTATAGAATTGAGAGAGGTTTCTTTCCTAAGAATATCTGCTTTCTTGGGACCTAGACCGTGTATAGATGTAAGATCAGTCATGTATGCAAGACAAGAGCTGAGAAACTGTCTAGTTTTTCAGCTCTTACGAGTAACACAATTACAAGCTAAGTCAGTAGAATAGAGGCTACCGAACCCTTAGGGTAGGGTTCAGCGACGACGATGGTAACCGTTCAAAAGCACTACTTTACCAACTGTTTTTCCACTCTGGAAAACTTGAAGGGCTTTCTTTGCCTGGTCAAAGGGATAGGCAGCTCCTATATGAGGGGGACGGAGCCCAAGAGAAAGTAAATTATCTCCCATAGCAGCAAACTTTTCTATTTCTTTCCATAGCCAAATTAAATTGAAAGCAAGTAATCCCTTATTCTGTGAAATCATCGCCAAAGGATCCAATCGAGGACGTCTCAAATAGCTTTTCCAAAGCCTCAAATAGTTTGGACGGTTTCCTGTAGGCATCATACTTCCAGCCCCAAAAAGAATGAGACGCCCACCTGGTTTCATTTTTTTATAGCCAGGAAGGAGATAGTGACCTGCGACAGAATCCAAAATGAGATCGAAACCTTCTTCTTTGATAGAGCGAAGTACCTGAGAAAGCTGTAATGAATAGTTCTTCGGATCGCGGACAATGATCTCTGATTTTTTCAGTCTACTACGTTTTTCCAGAAATGCAAGTTTTTCATCCGAACCGATGGTGCCCACTGCTTTTCCTTGCATCTTGTGAATGATTTCGAGAGCCATTAAACCAACCCCTCCAGCTGCTGAATGAACTAATACAGTATCCTTTTTTTGCATGTTGCCAAGCTCTTTTAGGGCATACCACGCTGTTAGCCCTTGTATAGGGAAGGCTGCTCCTGCTGAAAAACTCCAGTTTGAAGGGAAATGCCAAAGGCAACGGATATCTGCATTGAGATGAGAAGCATATCCGCCAAAGCGTGTAACTCCCATGACCTTATCCCCCTTACGAAATTGTCGATTTCCTTTGGCTCTCGAACGAGGATTGATAGGCTCTATCTCCTCAACGATTCCAGAGAACTCTAATCCAGGAATAAAACTACCCTTTGGAGTAGCCGAGTAAAGACCTAGGCAAGCAAATATATCAGCAAAATTGAGACCTATTGCCTTCACTGCAATTCGTGCCTCTCCCGGACGCGGAGGAGGCAGCCCCTCCGATTGTAATTTTAGTCTTCCAAGAGACCCTGCTCTCGAAATACGCCAGACTTTACGTTTGATTTCTGATGTGGTCATTTTTCTATCTTTATCCCCCTAATTCCATATTTATTTGTTAGTATCTCTCTTGACAATCTTCTTTGATGTAACTCCTTACTAGGAACTTATCATTGAGAATCTACATACTGAGAAAATACACAATTTCAACCCATTATTTTTAGGTGTCGTTTTTTGCCAATCTTAAAAAAATATTCTCCGGGAAAAGTTAAACAATAATTATTGTCTTGAATGACCTCCAGCTTAGTTCCCATCTTGACAGATCTACTCTCAATCAGCCTTCGGGCATCGGATTTGCTTTTTGTCATTCCAGCTTCGGTAAAAAGTTTCACTAGAGGGATTTTTTGTCGGATCTTTGGGGCAATATTTTTTTCTTTTGGATCCAAAGATTTGACTCTATAGATGGGTGTATCTGGTGGTAGGATGAGTCTTTCTCTTCCAGACTTTCCTTTTTCTTTCTCCCAAGATTTTCTCGCTTCTTTTCCTGCGTCTTTTCCGTGAATCTGTTCCGTGATAGAAGATGCTAAAAATTTCTTGGATTCAAACGGATCTTTCATGAAAGATTCAAGTTGTTTCTCTTCTATCCCTGTGAGGAGTGTGAAATATTCTGGCATCATTTCATCTGCAATAGACATGATTTTGGCAAAGATAATATAAGGACTCTCTGCGATTCCTATATGATTTTGGTAGGATTTTGACATCTTTCTATTCCCATCCAGTCCTCTCAGGAGAGGGAGTGTCAAAATTATCTGTGGGGGAAGAGAATAGCGAGTTTGTAGCTCTCGTCCTACAAGGAGGTTGAATTTCTGATCGTTCCCACCTATCTCAATATCTGCTTGAAGAGCTACTGAGTCATATCCTTGTATTAAAGGATAAAGAAATTCAATGAGGCTGATTTTTTCTCCCTTGTGGAATCGCTTTTGGAAATCATCTCTCTCTAAAAGACGAGCAACAGTATAGTGAGAAGTGAGCTTGAGGACATCTTCAAACTTCATTTTACGACACCATGAGGAATTGAAACAGACTTTGGTCCGTTTTGGATCCAAAATGGGGAAAACTTGTTCTTGATAGGTCTTTGCGTTTTTTTCTACTTCACTCTGGCTTAGAGGAATCCGTGTTTCAGAGCGGCCGCTTGGGTCACCGACCATAGCGGTAAAATCTCCAATCAAAAAAGAAACTTCGTGACCGCACTCCTGAAATTGACGAAGTTTCCTTAAAAGGACTAAATGGCCCAGATGAAGATCTGGAGCTGTAGGATCAAATCCTGCTTTGATTTTCAAAGGAGTTTTATTTTTTTGGCTTTCTCTTAGCTTGAAAGAAAACTCTTCTTTGGGAATGATCTCTACTGTCCCTCTTTGAAGCATCTCAAGCTCTTCATTGACTTCCTTTTCCATTTGAGGCTCGTTTTCTCTTTCTTGGATCTGCTACTTAGGAGCTACACTATCCCACACTATCAAAGCATGAGAAGTACATGAAGCCTCTGGAGATTCAGGATTTTTGTCAAGAAATTTTCTGTTTTGCAAAGAGTTTTTAGACAAATTTGATAGAATAGGCAATCTGAAAAGGCTGATAGTTTTTGAGTTCTTAGGGCAACACAAGAGCTTATTACTTGGTAGGAAGGATTCTGGTTAAGTGAGGAAATCCAAGTTGTCTGAATGCTTCAAAAAGAATGATTGCTACCGAATTGCTTAGGTTCAGAGATCGGCAGTTTTCAGAGACAGGTATGCGAAGCAGTTGCTCAGTATTTTCGTGTCGTATTTCATCTAGGATTGTATTTGGAATTCCCTTACTTTCAGAACCAAAGACGAATGTATCCTCTGCCGAAAAGATATGTTCTGTATATACTTTCTTCGCAAACCGAGTAAAACATAGGATCTTCCCAACAGATGAAAGAGAAGTCTTGCAAGACTTTCGAAACGATACCCAGTCTTCATGAAGATGAAGTTCTAGCTTTTCCCAATAATCCAGCCCAGCTCTTTTGACAGAGGATTCATCCAATGAAAACGCTGGTTTGCCAATAATATGGAGAGGAGTATTCGTACAGTAACAGAGGCGTCCTATATTACCCGTGTTAGGGGGTATTTCTGGTTTATACAAAGCGATAATCATGAAAACTCTGGATATCAATAACACTTAAACCGTTAGCATAGTTTCATGTTTGAATCAAATCCAAACTAGTGTCAAGCTATTTTTATGAGACCTAAGGCTTTTCATGATGATCACAGTGAATCAGCTTTTGTAAGATTTTATGGATTCTTCCTGTACGAAGTTATAAAAAAACATAGAAAAACTCTTGACAGAAAAACAAGAATCATTGTGAGTTGTTCAAGATTCTCTTAATCAACTTCGATTCTGGTTCTTCATAGGCTTATTGCTGGATGAATTCATAAAAGATTTTTGAGATGATGATTGCTTCAGAGATGCTTGCTTTTCTGTGTCAAGAGTTTTAGCAGAGAATTGCTTAGATATTTTCTATAGCATAAAAGATAAATTTAGTTTGAGAGGTTTGATTTATGAGTAAAGTCCATATTTTCAGTAACAAAGGTTGCACAATGGATAAGGATGTTTGGGAGTCTTGCGGTAAACGAGGTAAAAGAGCCTTTGAGCTTGCGAGCCTGAATCTTCCTATAGTTCCTGGCTTTATTGTGGATTCATTTGCAACAGCCAAGATCGAAACAGCTAATATTCCAACGATGATTCAGGAAGGACTTGCTGAGATCGAGAAAGGGATAGGGAGGAAGTTTGGAGATCCAGAAAATCCCCTTCTCCTTAAAGTTATATGTAGTACAAACCTGACGCTTCCAATCTATCCGACTGTATTTAATATAGGGCTTTCCCCTAAAACAATTTCGGGATTTGCTAAAATTTTCACGAATGAAACAAAAGCTTGGTATGAGTACTGCTATTTCCTTAAGACTGCTGCTGTGAAACTGTACGGTATGAATCTTAATGACCTAGATACTATTTGCCCACGGGAAATTTATTCTTCTCCCAATGAACAGAAAGCTGCTGCTGAGAGGATTTGTTCTATGCTTGGTGAAGATAAGGTTGCAGATGATCCTTTCCTTCAGCTTGAAATTGTCATGCGAGCTGTGAAAAAGAGATATTATGATCCTGATTTAGATGAACAGGACAATGTTGCTATTATGGTGCAAGGGATGGTGTTTGGAAATATCGGTGATGACGATGTGGTAGGAATGTACCATACTCGGAGCCCTATTACGGGAGCTCGAAAACTCTCAGGAACATATAACAAGAAGGCATATACACTTGATAGTTCAGGAGAAGATATCAATTCTTTAGAGGCGGAACGTAAGAAAGAGCTTCAAGAGATTGCAAAGCTACTAGAGCATAAATACCATGAGCTAAGAGAGGTGAAGTTCATTGTGGAAAGTGGGAAGCTTTGGCTTATCAATCAGACTTCTGAAGATAAAAAGTCCACTCAGGCTCATATGAGAACACTCTTAGATTTAATGAAAGAAGATGTCATCTCCCCTGAATCTCTTCTGAAAGAGTTTCAACCCGTACAGCTTGCGAGTCTTCTTCATAAAGTTGTCAATCCTGATTCGACGACAGACATACCGTCTGTGTCAGGAGGTCTTGCGGGTGCTCCTGGAGCTGCGGTTGGGAGGGTCTATTTCTCTGCAGATTCTTTAATGGAAGCTCATCAGGCGGCTATGCAGAAGGGAGAAGATACAAGAATGATTCTTTGTGTAGTCTCATCTTTTGCTGAGGATGTCAAAGCAATCGAAGTTGGCCAAGGAGTGATTGCTGCCGAGGGAGGATATTCTTCTCATGCTCCTGTTGTTGCTCGTTCTATGGGTAAAGTTGCTGTTGTAAGCCCTGAAATGCAAATTCGAGGGAATGAGTTTAGTCTTCAAGGGCAAACAGTTAAGGAAGGAGATTATATTACCCTTGATGTTCCTGTTCATAAAAGCCCTTCCATTTATTTGGGAAAGGCAGAATTGATTAACCCAGATATAGAAAAAAATGGGCTTATTGAGTTGATTGATGTGATCAAGAAATTTATTAAGCCTGATTTTATCGTCCGTGCGAATGCTGATCTTGAACGTGATGCGAAACTAGCCCTGAAAATGGGAGCTTTTGGAATTGGTCTGTGTAGAACAGAACATATGTTTTTTTCAGGAGACCGTATCATGCTTTTCCGAGAGATGATCCTTGCAAATAGTACAGAAAAGAGAATCAAAATTCTCAAAGAACTCCAACCCTTGCAGAGGCAGGATTTTTATAAACTCTTTCAAACTATGGCTCCTTATCCTGTCACCATACGTTTGCTTGATGCCCCTCTTCACGAGTTTTTACCAAGGAATGATCAGGTGTTACAGGAGTATCTTGACCATCTTGCAAATAGAGGAGGTGAAGAACCTGTTGTCAAAGAAAGGATACAAGAACGGATCGAAAGGCTTCACGAGTTTAACCCTATGCTTGGTCATCGAGGTTGCAGGACAGCAATTACCTTTCCTGAAATTTATGAAATGCAGGTTTCTGCCATTTTAGAAGCAGCGATACAACTCAAAAATGAAGGAGTTGAAGTCATTCCCGAGATCATGATCCCTTTAATTATGAACGCAAGTGAGTTGAATATGATACGGAACGGAAAAAAGATCGAAGGGAAAACCATTCCTGGAATTATAGGGATAGCAGATTCTGTCTTTAAAAAAGAGGGTGTGAAAGTCCAGTATAAAGTTGGAACTATGGTGGAGCTTCCTGCCGCTGCACTTATCTCTAATGAGCTTGCACGTTATGCTGATTTCTTTAGCTATGGAACCAATGATCTAACTCAGACAACACACGGTATTTCTCGTGATGATATTAATTCATTTTTTCCAGCCTATACGGAATATGATCTTCTTGCACACAATCCATTTCAGATCCTTGAATCTCCCGTTAAAGAGTTGATTCAACTTAGCTCATCTCGTTCCCGTTTGACCCGCCCTGATATAAAACTTGGCTTATGTGGTGAACATGGAGCAGATCCAGATAATATACACTTCTGCCGTGAGGCAGGTCTTCAGTATGTATCCTGTTCTCCTTACAGTATTCCTATTGCCCTTCACGCTGTAGCACGACAAAATATTGAAAATGGAGTAGTATAGAAAAGGCCTAGAAGGATCATTTTGCACATCTGCGGAAGTCTTCATGGACTCAAGCCTTTCCATTACAAACAGCTTGAGCGTATCTCTTCTCAAAGAGTACGAACCGACTCTGTTGTGTCATCTAGCCTTGCCTCTAGCCTTGCTCTTTTTTCCCATGAAGTGAGGAGACAGATAGGTGTTCTCATCAATCGAAATGGGAGTGTTGTTTCTGTTATTGTAGGAGATTCGCAACAAATCTTCATTCCTAGTTTAGAACGAATGAAAAAGGGTCGTCTTCGAGGCCTTAGGCTGGTTCATACTCATCTCAAAAAGGAAAGCCTTACGCAGGAGGATTTATATGATCTTATATTGCTTCGTCTGGACTACATTACAGCGATTACGATAGATGGAAATGGTCTTCCTGAAAAGTTTTATAGTGCTTATATCCTTCCTGGAACAGATCCTGGCTGTTTTATAGAAGAGCCGTGTTTGTCCAAAAATCTTCCTGAAAATTTTTCACAAATTCTGGATTATCTGGAAGTTCTATTCCAACAGGAAGAAAATCGTCTTAAAAGAATACAAAACAAATCAAGAGCTCTTCCTCGTTGTATACTAGTCGGTATCTATACACCCTCCATGCGAAGGGAAAGAACTCCTGATGAATCTATGAGAGAGTTATGTGAGCTCTGTAAAACTGCTAATTTGCTTCCTGTCTCTCAGATCATACAAAAGCGTTCTTCTTTGGATCCTACCAGTCTTGTTGGTTCTGGAAAAGCAAAAGAAATAGCATTAAAGGCAGTACAGTTAAACGCTGAGCTTATAATTTTTGATCTAGAGCTAAGTGCCGTACAAGCAAAACGTCTTTCACAAATCTGCGATCTCAAAATTATCGATAGGACTCAGTTGATCTTAGATATTTTTAGTTGTCATGCTCACAGTAAAGATGGTAAACTTCAAGTAGAGCTTGCTCAACTTCGTTATCTCAAAGAACGACTTAGTGAAAAAGACGATAATATGTCTCGTTTAACGGGAGGGATTGGAGGGAGAGGCCCAGGTGAAACAAAACTTGAGATTGGAAGGAGAAAGGTACGAGAACGGATCCGTCGCCTTGAAAAAGAGCTTTCTTCTCTCAAGAAGCATCGTCAGCTTTTACGATCTAATCGAGCAGCTAAGATTCATCTTGTATCGATTTTAGGCTATACCAATACAGGAAAATCTACTCTACTCAATTCGCTTTCTGGAGCACATCAGACAGTCCAAGACCAAATGTTTGCTACACTTGAACCTGTCACAAGAAGGCTTTCGCTGGGTCATCAAAAGAAAGCTCTTCTCACAGATACTGTGGGATTTATCCATGATCTTCCTCCTGAACTTCAGCGGTCTTTTGAAGCAACGTTGGAAGAACTTTCAGATTCAGATCTAATTCTTCACTGTATAGACTCATCCGATCCAACGTGGAATCGTAAAATCAAAGCAGTAGAACAGATATTAGGTGAACTGAATCTTCTTGACCTTCCTTGCATTTATGTCATGAACAAATGCGATCTTCTTAGTTCGGAATCCATGTCTTCTATGCAAGCTCCTGAAAATAGTATTTTCGTGTCGGCTCAGCGTAAAATAAATTTAGATATTCTTCTTGCAAAAATACAACAATTTCTGTTTACTCCTAAAAAGGTATGGGAACAGAGGCAAATCAAGATAATATCCTAAAAGAGCTATTACAGGAAATAGAATCAAATAGGGTCGGTGAGAACTGGAAGCTCCATAGAGACTATATTTTGGCTATTGTCAATATTCCTATAGAAACCTATCTTTGCTATCACTATCGCTACTATGTGGAAAATTCCTCTGCTGAACATATTTTGGAATACTTTTCTCCTGCCAACACAAATTATCTTGTAAACTTTTTAATATGGGCAGGGTTTCTTCATACAGAAGGAAGTTTTTTTAAGGCAGGATATTATTTGAGTCCTTCAAGAAGCATAGATTGGCTGGAGTTTTTTCAATCAAACACCTTAAGTTATTTTCAAAATCATATCATCAATCGAGAGCTTTTGGAGACAGCGGTTACAGGTTGTCTTCATTTTCAGGACGCTGCTGAGTTCTATTGCCTTGATACTTTTTCAGAGGATCAAATGATTTCTTCTGCTCAAGAAAACTTTTTTCGCTACTATTCCATTCTCTCTCATCCTTTGAGTCGTAAGATACTTAAAGAAGCGATTCTTTTGAGGAAAAAGGGTATGAGTTGCAGTCTTGATAGTCTATATGAGTTTTTTTATCAAAGACTCCACGAAAAGAGCATAGAATGGAATCTACTTAAAGAAAAAGGAGGTCAACATGATTCTTCAACAAGCAAAGAAAACGAGAAGATCCAAAATGCCCTGAAAATCATGGGAATGGATATAGATACACTCCCACAGCAAGAAGAACTAAGAAAAAAATACTGTATCCTACTCAAGGAATATCATCCCGATATCAAAAAGAATCAATCTTTCCAAGAAGAAACAGCTCGCGAAATCATACATTCTTATAACATCCTTTTTTCCGCCTGTAGGAAGGATCATTCTTCCTACAGCAAATAGTTGCTGTGCAGGCAGAGAAGACAGAGAAATTCTAGCGATTGGATGGACTTGATTAATTTCTACAGTTTTTTTCCGATAAAGGAGCCGAAAAAGCTGGGACATGAATGGTATGATGATGCTCAAGGATTGAACCTCACTGGAACGATTCTCATCGCTCAAGAAGGCATCAATCTTGCATTATACGGAGAAAAGGAAAAACTCAGCTATTTTTTCAACGAAAAGGTTGGTTCCCTAACCGAGCTAGAGCCTGCCGTTTTTAGGAGGAAGAGTCCTTCTGTTTGTCCCTATCGAAAGCTCAAGCTTAAAATTCGCAATGAGATTGTAACTAGCGGATTTTCAGAAAATTTCCATGCAAACTCAGAACAAGAATACATAAGCCCAGAGTCTTTCCATAGCCTTGCTCTTTCTGATTCTTGTATTGCTATCGATATGAGAAACGACTATGAATCCCAAATTGGGAGTTTTCGAAATTCTCTTATCCTTCCTATGAATGAATTTACGGAACTACCCAATCATCTTGAAAATCTTGTAAAACACCGAAACAAACATATCCTGACTTTTTGCACAGGAGGGGTTCGATGCGAGAAGACAATACCTCTCCTCAAAAAAAATGGCTTTCAAGTGAGCCAGCTTCATGGAGGGATATTGAATTATTTGGAAAAATACGGAGAGAGGAAAGATAGCTTATGGGAGGGAGAATGTTTCGTATTTGATGACAGGGTTTCCATAACCAGCAGGTTTGAACGAGGATCTTATGAATGGTGCCCAGCCTGTGGTCAACCCTTTCGTAATGGGAAGTGTGTGGTATGTAAAGGATCGTGAGGAAATAGATAGTCTCAAAAGTGTTAGGAATGTTCGTCCTAATTTGGATTTGATTTTGCAGGATGGCTCTAGTCTTTAAATATCTACTTTTTTTCTTTTTGTCCTAATTTGGATTTGCAAGTTCTTAAGGTATTTTTGTTGACTTTTTCACAGCTTGAAAAAGTCTGTCCTCATTCCTTGCTGATTTCATGAACGATAAAACTGCAAAACTGATTCGACTTTATGCCAAGAAGACTGGTCTCTCTGAACGTGTGTTGAAAAAAGAGTGGCTCGCCAGTGACAGTCGTCTTCGCTTTCAGAAACGTCAAGAGTTTTTTGCCCAGCTAACTTCCAAGAAGTCTTCTAAGCTAAGTTCTCAAAAAAATTCCAAGAAATGAGAAGGGCTATGGCTATGTTCTGAAAGGAGAATCTTCCTCTGAGGGGGGGATTTTTCGGTGTTTTGCAAGCAAAATGGAAAAAATGCTAAGTTTTTTTCCAAAAATAGCTAAAAACGCTTTACAAGAGCCCAAGTTTGAAGGCTAGTTCTCCGATAGGTCACTTAGCTCCTTGAGGAGAATTATGAACTTAATACAAAACATGAATATTAGGATTGAAAAGAGAATATCGTTGAAATGTTTTTCGCTAGCCTTGCTGCTTTTATTTGGCACTTATTCCGTAAATGGTCAGGAACAGCCTCCAGCTGGAGGCAATCTGACTCGTGCAGGGGGTCCTGCTTCGATTCAGGTTCCAAACGAGTTTCTTTTTTTGGAAGTTATCGAAGACTTTGAAGAGGCTGAAGACTGGAAGGCGAAGTCTACTTCTCCTCTGGGAGAAACACGGACGATTAAAATTGTCCAGCGTGGTCCAATACGATCTGCTGTGGACGGAGGAGAGCGTGTCTATGATGATGAGCCTTACTCTCTTGAACAGAATCCAGAACGACCGAATCATATCATGGGAATTAAGACCTATTTTAAGGATCGAGGATTTGATCGTGTTGAAGTTAAGCCCCCGCATTATTATCTTATCAATGGCAAGGCTCGTCAATTTTCCATCTGGGTCTTAGGACGCAATTTTCGTCACACTCTTTATCTAAAGCTTAAGGACTATCGAGGAAGAATCCATAAGCTCCGTTTAGGGAGGCTGAACTTCTATGGCTGGAGGAAAATGAATTTGATTGTTCCGGGCTGGCTTCCTCAGAGCACAAGGTATACTCTACTGGGGCGTCATCTTAAGTTCGTTAGTCTTTTTGTTACGAGTGACTATCATGAGCCAGAAGGTGAGTTTTATTTCTACTTGGATGGATTCAAAATGCTGGTAGACCGGCGAGAGAATTCCTATCCAGGTTCTGAGATCAAAGATACATGGTAATTTTAAGAATATTAAGAATAAACAGGAGACAGGATAAAAGAAGACTATGACCCCAAAAAAAATCTTTTTACAAAAATTACGACTTCTTGCTTCAGCGTCTGCAATAGGATTTGTATGTATATTGCTATCGACTTCTGAAGCAGAAGCAAGGATTAACAGCATCTATGCGAAGGATGTTAGCACAAACGAGTTTCGAGCAATTACTATAGAGAGTTGGGATCGTGACTATAGCGGAGGAGGCTATGGTTGGAGGATTCAAACAGATAAAGACTCTAAGAAGAAAAATCGAGCTAAGGGAGACTACAAAGTACTCGACAGCAACTTCCAATCCGAGCGAGAATCCAAGCTAGTGCCTGGATATCCTCTGGCTCTTCGTTCTAGCTATGGGATAGAAAATCTGCGTGTTTTTGCCGTTCGTTTTGGTTTCACTTTCCCAGGCTACAATGAGGTGGATTTAGCTCCTCCTGAAGTGGATCAATACACTCATGAACGCCCTCGCTATTATCTCCAAGAATCTGCTTTGAGCGGGAATGTTCTTCCCAAGAGAAGTTGTTATAATGACAATCGACTCTCTTTTGAGTACGAAAGCAATCGTCCTGTTTCCGTGGAGTGTGTGAATGGAGTGAACGTTCCAGGGATTGTCAAAGAGTTTTCCGTTTGGATAATGGGACGAGGAAATGATTATGAGCTGGAAGCTTGGGTGGAAGACTGGAAGGGAGAAGTTCACATTCTCAAGTTTGGTTCGATAAATTTTATAGGCTGGCGACCTTTGAACGCAAAGGTTCCTTCACGAATTCCTCAGAGTATTGATAGCTATCCACAGCTTCAGACTCTAATCGTTAGGAAACTGAAGCTTCGTTCTCGTCGCAAGACACCCTTAGGTATGGTTTATCTATTTCTTGACGAATTTCGAGCCTTGAGCAAGGTAACTCAGCTCAGCTTTGATGGAGCACAGCTGGACTTTGATAGAATCGACTGCGAGCGTAAAAATCAGCTTTTCCGTCTACTTCGTGATAATTCTCAGGTCCCAGAGCAGTGGCCAAAGCTGGTAGATTGTAACCTTGCTCCCGGTCCTGCAGCTCCCCTTCCTCCCTAGCCTCCGCCACATCATTTTCACGAGAAGGGATGACCACACACCGTGTCTTTTATAAAACCTCCGTGGCCTCCCTGTGGCTCTCCCCACCCTTCGCACCACCTCGCCGTATTATGTCGCGTTGGGATCGATCGGATTTTCGGAAGATGCCGAGCTTCGACCCCGTCAAAACTTTGACGGGGTGGCGGCTCCCACCCTCCGCACCACCTCGCCGTATTATGTCGCATTGGGATCGGGCAGATTTTCGAGACGTGCCGGACTTCGACCCTGTCAAAACTTTGACGGGGTGGAGGCTCCCGCCTTTCGCACCACCTTGCCGTATTATGTCGCGTGTTTCCCAGGGAGGGAGGACAGCACCTCC